>JBELFK010000116.1:0-9477 GCA_042092935.1 Paracoccaceae bacterium
GACGAGAAGGGCAAGAAGATGTCCAAGACCACCGGCAACGTCATCGACCCGCTGGTGATTATTGACGAGTTTGGTGCGGATGCGCTGCGGTTCACCAATACGGCCATGGCGTCGATTGGGGGTGTGCTGAAACTGAGCACCGACCGGATCAAGGGGTATCGCAACTTTGGCACCAAGCTGTGGAATGCCTTTAGCTTTGCGGATCACTACGAGGTGCCTTTCCAGCCGGTGAATGCCCGCCCTGACGCGCAGAACACGCTGAACAAGTGGATCATCGGCGAGACCGCCAAAACGCTGGCCACGGTGGATGAGGCTTTGGAAGCCTATCGCTTCAACGATGCCGCACTGGCGCTTTACGCCTTCACCTGGGGCACCGTCTGCGACTGGTATGTTGAGCTGACCAAGCCGATCCTGCAAGGCGACGATGCTGCGGCAAAGGCCGAGACCGAGCAGACTCTCGCTTGGGTTCTCGACCAGTGTTTGATTATGCTGCATCCGATCATGCCGTTCATCACCGAGGAACTCTGGGGTCTTTCGAACGCCGAGCGTCCGAAGATGCTGATCCACGCCGATTGGCCGACCTACACCACCGATCTGGTGGATGCCGATGCCGACCGCGAGATGAACTGGGTGATCGCGTTGATCGAAAACGTGCGCTCGGTGCGTGCGCAGATGCATGTACCGGCTGGCTTGAAGGTGCCTCTGGTCGTGTCGTCGCTTGACGCAAGCGGGCAAGCCGCATGGGACAACAACGAGACGATGATTAAGCGCCTTGCGCGGATTGAAAGCCTGACCGCGGTTGACGCATTCCCAAAGGGCACCGCGACGATTGCAGTCGAGGGCGGGACCTTTGGTTTGCCGCTGGCGGACATCATTGACGTGGCTGAGGAAAAGGCGCGTTTGGAAAAGGCGCTTGGGAAACTGGCGAAGGAAATGGGCGGGTTGCGCGGGCGTCTGAATAACCCGAAATTTGTCGCCTCGGCGCCCGAAGAAGTGGTTGTCGAAAGCCGCGAATTGCTGGCGCAGAAGGAAGAGGAAGAAACGGCGCTGAAAGCGGCTGTTGCGCGTTTGGCGGAAATCGGGTGACACCGGATTGGCCCCTGCAAGCGGGCTACGCCTCGGCGCGATTCCGGTGAGGATATGTTGACGGTTTCCGGTGTGACTTGACCGGCCCCTTGTGGGGTTTGTTAAGGCGGCATCTCGCGTTGGGGGCGTTGCCCCCGTCGCTCGTGCGAGCGACTCCCCCCGAGTATTTTTGGAAAGATGAAGGGAACGGCGGTGCTGCGAAAATGCGTTGTTATTTGAAGTTCGGGACGCGGTTTTGCATATTCGCGGCGATCACCTCAAGCTGATGGGGTTTGCCGATCAAGTCGGTTTGCGCGCGGCTTTCGGCGAGCAGAATGTCGGTGTCTGAAGCCCCGCTTTCCGCGACAGCAATCAACTGTTTCGCCGCCCGAATGGACGAAGGGCTATTTGTGGCGATAGTTTGGGCCAGCGCGTGGGCGTCGGCCAAGGGTGTGTCGCTCAGCTCGGTCACCAATCCCCAGCTTTGCGCCTTGGGGGCGAGGATCGGGTCGGGCGAATAGGTCATCCAGCGCAGCACGTCCGAGCGGAGCAGTTTGGGCAGCAGGACCATGCCGCCCATGTCGGGGATCAGGCCCCATTTCATCTCCATGATCGCCAGCTTGGTATCTGGATGGGCGATGCGAATATCGGCACCAGCCGCGAGTTGAAGGCCTGCGCCAAACACGGCGCCGTGGAGTGCTGCGATCACCGGCACGGGCACCTCGCGCCAGACCATCGCGATTTGCTGAAACAAATTCGACGGGCCGTGGGTGCGCGGCATCACGAGGGCCTCGGGGTCGCCGGCGGCGAATTTCGCGAAATTCATCACGTCCAGTCCGGCGCAAAACGCGGCCCCCTCGCCCGAGAGCACAACGGCGCGCAGTTCTGTATCGGTTTTGAGTTGCTCCCCCGCCGCGACAATCGCCTCGGCCATATCCATATCGACTGCGTTCATCTTGTCGCCCCGGGTCAGGGTGACATGGGCGATGTGGTCTGTGATCTCGACGGTAACACGGGGCATTGGCGGGACTCCTTTGGTGGCAAGTATTGCGGTTTGGCTGGCAAAAACCAGTGGGACGTGGCGGCAGGGCGAGGCTTGCTCTGGCGGGTAATTTGCGACAGGTTATGCCCATGTCCGGACCACGCTACACCCCGCTCGTCGATCGTTTGCCCGCAACCGTGCCATTCGTTGGCCCCGAGGTGCAGGAACGTGCCATGGGGCATGGGTTCGTCGCGCGTATCGGGGCGAACGAGAACGTGTTTGGCCCGTCACCCAGGGCGATTGAGGCGATGCGTGCCGCTGACAGCGATATTTGGATGTATGCCGATCCGACCAACCACGACTTGCGCAACGGGCTGGCGGCGCATTTGGGGGTAACCCCCGACAACATCATTGTCGGAGAGGGTATTGACGGGTTGCTGGGCTATCTGGTGCGGATGCTGATTTCTGAGGGCGATGCGGTTGTGACCTCGCAAGGGGCTTATCCGACGTTTAATTTTCACGTTGCAGGGTATGGGGGCAACTTGCACACGGTGCCCTATCGCGGCGATCACGAGGACCCCGCGGCCCTGTTCGCGAAAGCCCGCGAGGTGGGTGCGAAACTGGTGTATTTGGCGAACCCCGACAACCCGATGGGCACATGGCACGAGGGCAGCGCCTTGGTGGGCGCACTCGACGGATTGCCAGAGGGGGCGCTTTTGGTTTTGGACGAGGCCTATATCGAGTTCGCCCCCAAGGCCGCGCATGCCGCGATCGACATCGATGATCCGAGGGTGATCCGGTTTCGGACCTTTTCAAAGGCGTATGGCATGGCCGGAGCACGGGTAGGCTATGGCTTGGGCCACGCCGATCTTATCACCAGCTTTCACAAAATCCGCAATCACTTCGGGCTGAACCGATCAGCCCAACACGGGGCTTTGGAGGCGCTGCGAGACCAAGACTGGCTGGCACAGACAGTCGCAAAGGTCGCCGAAGCGCGGGCCGAAATTGAACGGATTGCGTCGGACAATGGGCTGAGCACCCTGCCCTCGGCGACGAATTTCGTTGCGATGGATTGCGGGCAAGATGGCGCTTTTGCAGCGCGGGTTCTGAACAATCTGGTGGCCGCCGGGATTTTTGTACGGATGCCGTTTGTGGCACCTCAGAACCGCTGCATACGCGTGGGATGCGGCACGAAAGAGGACCTTGCGGCCTTTGCCGCCGCGCTGCCAGACGCGCTGGCCAAAGCTGCCGAGGGCGACTAGCGCGTGTATTCGCGGGCCAAATCGCGTGGGTCCGCACCAAACAAATAGCGCACCAGCAACAACAGGTTGAGCGCACCGCGTTTCAACCAGCCTTGGCGCTGGTATTTCACTGCGGATGTCGTGGCGATTGCGTTTAGACGCCTCATTTTACCCCGCAGTTTTCGCGCCAATGCGACGTCCTCCATCAAGGGAATGTCGGCGTACCCCTCGACCTGATCGTAGAGGGCGCGCGAAATCAGCAGTCCTTGATCGCCGTAAGGCAGGCCAAAAACGCGGCTTCGCGCCATGGCCCAACCGGCCACCATGCGGGGAAAGAACCCCGAGGCGCGGAATTGGAGCGTGAAATATCCAGCTTTGGACGGGGACATCTTGAGATGATCGAGAACCGCCTTAGACCAGCCGTCGCGCATTTGCGTGTCGGCGTGCAGCACCAGCAGCCAAGCGCCCTGCGCCGCAGCACAACCGCGTCCCATTTGGCCGCCACGGGATTTCGGGCCGTGAACGACGTCGGCCCCGGCCTTAGCCGCGAGGGACAGCGTTGCATCGCTGGACCCGCCATCCGAAACAATCAGCTCGCGGATCAACCCGGCGTTCAACCCTTCGGACAGGGTCGCCAGACAGGCGGCAAGCTCGTCCGCTGAGTTTAAAGTCGGGATAACGACAGATATTGGTGCCCGCGCCACATGCGCCCCCTGTTTTGACAGACTGAGAGTGCTATATGTCAGAGGCGAACAATTTGGAATTGGACATGGAAAATACTTCGGCAGACCGCATTGTTGTGAAGATTACCGGTGCGGATCGTCATAGCTTTCTGCAAGGGTTGGTGACGAATGACGTGAACCGGCTAAGCGATGGCTTGGTCTACACGGCCCTGTTGTCGCCGCAGGGCAAGTATCTGGCGGATTTCTTCCTCGTGCCGTCGGATGATGCGATTCTGCTGGATGTGGCGGCAAGTCTTGCACCTGGCCTGATTCAACGTCTGTCGATGTATAAACTGCGCGCGGATGTTGCGATTGCGCCCACCTCGTTGATCGTATCGCGCGGGGTCGAAGATGCACCTGAGGGCGCATTTTCCGATCCTCGGTCGGCCTCAATGGGCTGGCGGGCCTATGGGGAAACCGACATGTCGCAACCTGTGGATTGGGACGCCTTGCGGGTTGAGCATTTGATCCCTGAAACCGGTGTCGAGCTGCATGGTGACAGCTACATCCTTGAGGCCGGGTTTGAGCGTCTCAACGGCGTGGACTTCAAAAAGGGCTGCTACGTGGGCCAAGAGGTCACGGCTCGGATGAAGCACAAGACAGACCTGCGCAAAGGATTGGCGCGGGTCGAGGTTGCAGGCGAAGCGGCGGCGGGGACGGACATTACGGCCAATGGCAAAGTGGCCGGCGTGCTGCATACGGTGACCGATGGCAAGGGCATTGCCTACCTGCGCTTTGATCGGGCCAAAGGCGAGATGTCGGCGGGATCAACCTCGGTTACGCTGGCGGAATAGGGCAACGCGGGTGTTGCGCAGGACAGCGAGCACCCGGTTTCGCCCAACGAAAAAGGGCGCCCGTGCAGGACGCCCCTAAAATTCATCCGACTAACCCTAGGCGCGTTCGGAATACTCCATCGTGTCGGTGTTCACCACAATCGCTTCGCCCTGTCCAACGAAGGGGGGCACCATGACCTTGACGCCATTGTCCAGGATCGCTGGTTTAAAGCTGTTCGCCGCCGTTTGGCCTTTGACGACCGGCTCGGTCTCTTCAACGGTGCAGATCACCTTTTGCGGCAGTTTCGCGTTCAACGCTTCGCTTTCGTAGAACTCGGCGACAATGGTCATGCCGTCCTGCAAAAACGGGCGGCGGTCGCCCAGAAGTTCGGCTGAGATTTGGTTCTGCTCATAGGTTTCGGCGTCCATGAAGATCAACTGGCCGTCATCTTCATAAAGGAACTGTTGGTCTTTTTGCTCAAGCCGGACACGCTCGACCTTATCGGCGGACCGGAAGCGTTCGTTGAGTTTCGACCCGTTGCGCAGGTTCTTCAATTCAACCTGAGCGAAGGCTCCACCCTTGCCAGGCTTCACGTGATCCACTTTCACAGCGGCCCAAAGGCCGTCGTTATGCTCAAGAACGTTACCGGGGCGGATTTCGTTTCCGTTGATTTTGGGCATTGGGTTTTCTCGTGGCAAAAGGTTGTCAGAATTAAGGCCGCACCTATATCTGGCGGTGTAGGGCTTGGCAAGACAACGACATACAGAGTGACCTATGCACCACACGCATGGGAGGTATTCCAAAAGAGGGATGCCGAATCATAAATATTCTGTCATAACCACCGTCACGCCCGAAAGACAAGAGCAATAAAAAAGGACTGCGAGATGAGAGATTTCGTTGATGGCACTGCCTTTAACAACGAACAGGGAAACCGCGCTCGTAAACTGTTTGCAGCCGTTGTGTTGGCTGCACTTGATGACGCAATTGCCGACGATAAGAAGTATGGCAATGGACCTGAACAAATCGCCCGCTGGGCACGCTCGCGCGATGGCCGCGAAGTGCTGACTTGTGCTGGTATTGACCCGAACGAACGTGTTGTGTCGGGACTGATGGACTTTGTTTCAAAAGGTGTCCGCACCTCTGTCGCGCTGTCACGCGAAGAAAGCGAACGCCGCAACGCTGCCCGCGCCGAAGCTGCATAGTTTACAAGTTTTTAAGCTGCCAAATGAAAAAACGCGCTCCATCGGGGCGCGTTTTTCGTTTTATGACCTGTTGAGACTACCCGCTAAGGTCTGAAATCGCCCGCTGAATCTCACGGCGGACAAGTTTGCGCACATTGCGGGTGATACGCTCGCCAAGCACGCCCTGAAGTTCCTGGCGGATGATGTCTTTCACCATGTCGCGCAGCATGTCTTCGTCGAAAATATTCGACATTTCAGCACCGGCCATCGGGTCGTCACTTTCAATGTTATCGCCATAGGACACGGCATCGTCGGCGTCAAAATGCAACTCGACCTCGGGTTCAGCTGCGACCGGATCAACTTCCGGCTCCGGCGCTGGTTGCGCTTCGGCGGCTTCAACGGTCTCGACCTCTGGCAGATGCGAGGCTGACATTTTCTTGCTGCTCAAGCGTTCGAACAGTTTCTCGCCAGGGCGGAAGGTAAAGGGGACATCCTCGGCTGCTGGATCATCAGCAGGCAAGGCATCTGCATCATTCGACGCAATAGGCGCTTCGTCGGCCAGAACCGCCTCAAGCGGGTCCGGGTCAGCATCGGGGGTGTCAACGTCGCCGGTCGCGACATATTCCTCGACCTCTTCGTCGCCCTGCCACGGCATTGCGTCCATGGCCACACCGGCATCGAGATCCTCGGCCCCTTCGGGGGATTCCCATTCGTCGTCGTGGATGTCTTTGGCAGCTTCCAGTCCGGCAAACGCCCCCTCAAGAGGGGCCTTCGCGATCTCAGCGGCCGCGGATGCTTCGGTATTAGCATCTTCCTGATCCAGTGCGGGGGCATCCGGGGCAGCTTCCACGATTGGCTGCTCAAGTTGCATCGGTTCGCTCGATTCAAACGACGTCATTTCAGACATGTCACGATGCCACCAAACCGGAGCGGCCTCCTGAGGGGCCATTTCCTCGGTTTCGTCCCACAGATCCCTGCCCTGCGCGGCCGCTTCTTCCCGCACTTTCTGCGCGGGTGAGAGTACCAGCTTGGCGTCTTCCTCGGGTTTCTTAGCGAGTTTCACAGGTGCATTTGCCGGTTGCTGGCCAATTTCTTCAGAGACCAGACGCCGGATTGAGGACAGGACATCCTCGATTTGGATATTCGTTACGGGATCAGACATGCTCGACGACCACTTATTGTTTGGCGGGACGGTAACACGCCAAAGGGTCGTCGCACAATACGCTGTCCGTGAACTTACTTGCCCAGCACGCCCAAAACTTTGTCCAGAGCGGCCCCGCGAGAACTCGGTGCTGTGGCTTCGACCTCAGCGGCATAGGCAGCGGGGTCATAGGCCTTAACGTTCAGCCCAAGGGTCTTGGCGGTCAATTGCCCAAGCGCGGCCATGACCGAATAGGACGCCACAACGACTTCGGTGTTTGCGACAACAAGATTTGCCTTCGCATCGAGCAAGTCCTGCTCGGCGTTCAGAACGTCCAGCGTCGTGCGTGACCCAAGCGTCGCCTCTTCCTTTACACCGTTAAAGGCGATCTGCGCCGCGTCGATCTGCTGTTCAGTCGCAAGACGATTGGCCTTGGCCACAGTCAAACGCGCGTAGGCCGAGCCAACCTGCATTTCGACATCAAGCAGCGTCGTTCTCAGTGCTGCGCGGGTCGACTCGTGGCGGGCTTTGGCCTGACGCACGGCGGATTCCAACGCTCCGCCTGTGTAAAGCGGCATGCTAAGATCGACGCCGATCGAGGTTGAGTTGCTGTAGGTCGTGCTGTTGAACGTATCAGACAGAGAAACGCGTCCGGTCAGGTTGATCTCGGGCTTGGCTTGGGCCTCGGCACTGGCAATCTGAAGCTCGGCCTGCGCCACTGATGACTGCGCACTGAGAACATCTGGATGGCTGCGCCCGGCAATGGCTTTGGCAATCGCAGCACTGTCCGGCAGTTTTGGCAATGCGCCCGGTGCGTCCAGAGATTTCGGCAGGACGCCCACAGCAGCAAGGTAATTTTCACGCGCTCGAATAAGATCGCCACGTGACTGTGCCAGCGAGCTGCGCGAACGAGCCAGGGCTGCATCTGCCAAGGCAACGTCGGTGCGGGTGACTTCGCCCACGTCAAACCTGTCGTTGGCTGCGCGCAATTCTTCCTGAATGACCTTGAGGTTGTTTTCCCCCAGCAAGACCAACTCATTGGCTTGACGGTATTGCATATAGGCTTCGATGGCGCGCAGCAGGATCGATTGTTCGACCGATACAAGGCCCTGTCGCGCCCCGTTCACCGCTTCATTCGCCAGATCGATGCCCAACTGCCCGCGCCCGAAATCGTAAAGCGCCAATTGCGCGCTTAGACCAAGGCTGCCACTGAGGCTGTTTGAAGCACCACCCGTGTTCGAGGCATAGGCTTTGGTCGCCCCCGCTGTCCAGTTGACCACCGGCAAAAGCGCAGCCTTCGCACGAAAGACGTCTTCGTCCGCGGCCCGCAACAACGCCTGATTTTGCTCAAGCAACCCGCTGTTCTCATAGGCTTTCGCCAAGGCCGATTTAAGCGATTCCGCCTGAGCCGCTGTCGACAGCGTCAACGCCAATCCTATCGCAACGATGTTGCGCATTTTCCGGCTTAGCATGGTTGTCCCCCTGACACGCTTATTCTTGCAGATCTATACGACTACCATGGGCAATCAGATCAAAGTGTAAATTCTTCGTGGCGCGCAAATCCCGGAAGAACCGGGGCGCCCGCGTTGAAACTAAAGCGCCAATTGATGCGTCCGTCCAGCTTATAACCGATCCGAACCACGCCAAGCGCACCTTCCTGCCACAAACAGGCAATTCGGCCACCCTCTTCAAGCTGATCTTCAATCGCTTCCGGCAGCGCCTCAACAGCGCCTTGCAGGATTATAACGTCATAGGGTCCGCTTTTTGTCGCGCCGTCACGCAACTCTCCGGCAACGACAGCCACATTGTCGTACCCATGATCGGACAAAATCGCCTGCGCTTCCTCGGCAAAACGCTCTTCTTCGACCGCAACAACTGCTTCCGCCATTCTGGCGATTACAGCCGAGGAATAGCCCAGACCGCAGCCAATATCCAAAACCACGTCGTCATTCTGGATGTCCAGAGCGTCGAGCATTTTTGCCAATGTGCGGGCCTCAAGAATAACGCGGTTGCCGCCGAGATCGAGATTTTCGCCAACATAAGACGCTTCGCGCTTTTCATCCGGCACGAAAACCTCACGCGGGACCGAGAGCATCGCTTCGATCACAGGGAACTTCGTTACGTCCGACGGGCGGACTTGGGTATCAACCATAAATGTGCGGCGGGTGGCGAAATCGGTCATGGTGCGGACTCTCATAGAAAACTTCAGAGGTCTCTTGCCACATTCCAAAATGAACCTCAACGCGGCCAAACGGTTTTTCGCCCACTTGAGACCTTGCAGCCACTTTGAAGATCAGCTAATTCGCTGTCACCACACGGCGGCGAGTTGGCGGAGTGGTGACGCAGCGGATTGCAAATCCGTGTACACCGG
>JBELFK010000117.1:0-9332 GCA_042092935.1 Paracoccaceae bacterium
TCACCTGATGGCGCATGTCCTGAATGGTCGCGGACAGATCCTTTGCTTCCATGATGTCGCGGCGCTGGCTGAAGATCACCTTGCGCTGGTCGTTCATCACATCGTCAAACTTGAGAAGCTGCTTTCGAATGTCAAAGTTGCGCCCCTCAACCTTGGCTTGCGCGCGCTCGAGGGATTTGTTGACCCACGGGTGAACAATCGCTTCGCCCTCTTGCATGCCCAACGACGACAACACCTTGTCGAGACGCTCCGACCCGAAAATGCGCATCAAATCGTCTTCCAAAGACAGGAAGAATACAGTGCGCCCCGGATCACCCTGACGGCCCGAGCGGCCACGCAACTGGTTGTCGATCCGACGGCTTTCGTGGCGTTCCGAAGCTAGAACAAACAGGCCACCAGCCTTTTTGACCGCTTCCTCATCAACCGCGTGCTCAGCCTCGATCTTCGCACGCATCGCCTCATGATCGCCGTCCGGATTGGCGGCAATCGCTTCCAGAATCGTGAATTCAACGTTCCCGCCGAGCTTGATGTCAGTACCACGACCGGCCATGTTCGTGGCAATCGTCACCGCGCCAAGTTTACCGGCATCCGCGACGATCTGCGCTTCTTGCTCATGCTGACGTGCGTTCAAGACGCTGTGCTCAACGCCCGCAGCGGTCAACATTTGGCTAATAAACTCGGACTTTTCAATCGACGTCGTGCCCACAAGAACCGGCTGAGACTTTTCGCGCGCCTCTTGGATGGCCTTCACAATTGCTTCGTATTTTTCCTTCGCGGTGCGATAGACCTGATCGTCTTCGTCAACCCGCTCGATCGGCTTGTTGGTCGGCACTTCAACGACGCCAAGACCGTAAATTTCGGCAAATTCTTCCGCTTCCGTTGCGGCCGTACCGGTCATGCCACCCAATTTGCTATATAGACGGAAGTAATTCTGGAAAGTGACGCTTGCCAAGGTGACGTTTTCAGGTTGGATTTTACAACCCTCTTTCGCCTCAATCGCCTGATGCAGACCATCAGACAAGCGGCGGCCAGACATCATGCGTCCGGTGAATTCGTCGATCAGAACCACTTCGTTGTTGCGAACGATGTAGTCTTTGTCCTTGGTGAACAGCTTATGCGCCTTGAGCGCGTTATTCACGTGGTGGACCAATGTCGTGCTTTCAGGATCGTAAAGCGACTGGCCCTCTGGCAAAAGCTCGGCACGCAGCAAAATCGACTCAAGCGCGTCATTGCCTTCGTCCGTGAAGGTAACGCCACGGGTTTTCTCATCAATCGTATAGTGATCCTCGGCCAACTCGGGGATCAACGTGTCGACTGAGACGTAAAGCCCGGAACGGTCTTCCGACGGGCCGGAAATAATCAGAGGGGTCCGCGCTTCGTCGATCAGGATCGAGTCGACCTCATCGACGATTGCGAAATAATGATCGTGTTGATGGATTTGGGTCAGCTCTGACTTCATGTTGTCGCGCAGATAGTCAAATCCAAGTTCGTTATTTGTCGCGTAGGTCACGTCAGATTTATACGCGACGGCTTTTTCAGCTTCCGGCTGCTGCGGATAGATCACGCCGCAGGTCATGCCAAGCTGGGTATAGACCTTGCCCATCCATTCCGAGTCACGCTTGGCGAGGTAATCGTTCACCGTCACAATATGCACGCCGCGCCCCGTCAGCGCATTCAGATAGGCCGGGAATGTCGCCACAAGGGTCTTGCCCTCGCCGGTCTTCATTTCCGAAATATTGCCTTGATGCAGGAAAATCCCGCCCATCAACTGAACGTCAAACGCCCGAAGGCCAAGCGCCCTGCGCGCACCCTCACGGCAGTTGGCGAACGCCTCGGGCAGCAGCGCGTCCAGCTCTTCGCCGTCCGCGATGCGTTTCTTAAATTCTGCCGTCTTTTCGATCAGCTGTTCATCCGTCAGCTTTTCGAATTCTGGCTCAAGCGCATTGATTTGATCCACAAGAGTCTGCGTCGCCTTGATCTTTCGATCGTTGGGTGTCCCAAAGATCTTTTTGGCGATTTTTCCGAAACCGAGCATGCTTTCTCCGCGTGATCCAATAATTTAACAGGTCAGCCTGTTGCCCGCTTCTGAATTCCCTCATACAAGGGTTCGGATTACGTTTTTTAAGGCCTCAAAGCGATGTAAGCGGCCCGATAGACAGTGTCAACGTCAGGCGAGAAATCGCCAATGCACAAAGGGAAATTCCATGCGTATCCGTATCAAATCCGCCGCTCTCAGTTTGGCCATTTTGGCCCTTGGCACACAGGGTTTCGCCCAAGAGTCCCCGAAATCGGATACAGTGGTTGCAACTGTGAACGGCCAAGAGATCACACTGGGCCACATGATCTTGTTACGCGAATCCCTGCCCGAGCAGTTTCAGCAATATCCAAACGACGTTCTGTTTCCCACCCTTTATGGCCAATTGATCGAACAAACGCTGCTTGCCGACACACTGACCGGTGATCTGCCAAGCCGTGTCAAATTCGGCGTCGAAAACGCGGATCGCGACCTTAGATCCGGCCTTGCAGTGCAGAAAATCTACGAAGACCGCGTCTCGGCCGAGGCCATTCAAGCAGCCTATCAGGAAACCTATCTCGATGCGGATTTGGGTGTCGAATACAACGCCTCGCATATCCTGCTTGAAACCGAAGAGGCCGCCGCCGACCTGTTGGTTGAGCTTCAGGCAGGTTTGGACTTTGCCGAAGCTGCACAAGAACACTCGACAGGCCCATCTGGCCCCAGCGGTGGGTCACTGGGTTGGTTTGGGCGCGGCGCAATGGTTGCCCCGTTTGACGAGGCCGTTTCGACAATGGAAGTTGGCGCCTTGTCCGATCCGGTTCAGACGCAATTCGGTTGGCACTTGATTAAACTCAACGAAACGCGCGCGATAGAACCACCAGCCTTTGAAGAGGTTGCCGAAGAATTGGGCAGTGTCCTTGGCAGCAATGCGCTTGTTGAGGTGATCGAAGACCTGACGAGCGAAGCCGAAATTGTCCGCATGATCCCCGAAGATTTTGACACCTCCGTCCTGTCTGATTTCACCCTGTTGGAGTAAGGGATTTGGCTGACCTGCCCGTTTCCCCGTTAGCGCCTGCCAGTTTTCCAAGCCTTCCTGTGATTAAAGGCGCACGCTTCGCGACTGCTGAAGCTGGCGTCAAATATCAGGGGCGAACAGACGTCATGCTGGCCGTTCTCGACCCGGGTTCGGCCATTGCAGGTGTGTTCACAAAGTCCGCGACGCGGTCGTCTAACGTGTCGGATTGCCAAACGAAAATCGGCGTCGATAGCGACGACGGTGCCGCAATCATCGTCAACTCGGGCAATTCAAACGCCTTTACGGGCCGCGCGGGCGACCAATCGGTGCAGGAAATTTGTCAGGCCGTTTCCTCGGTCACCGGCCTGCCAGCGGAGCGCGTGTTTACAAGCTCAACAGGGGTCATTGGCGAGCGCCTTCCGCATGACCGCATCAACGCGAAAATCGACGAGTTGAATGCGAATTTGCGCGCCGACGGCATGCCCGACGCAGCACAGGCCATCATGACGACGGATACTTTTGCCAAAGGGTCGGCAGCCGAAATCGACATCGACGGCAAAACAATCCGCATCGCTGGAATTGCCAAGGGTTCGGGCATGGTCGCGCCGGATATGGCGACGATGCTCGTCTACATATTCACCGACGCGAAAATCGCCCGCCCAGAGCTACAAGCGTTACTGTCCGACCTCACCGAGGTTACGTTCAACGCGATCACCGTCGACAGTGACACATCGACTTCGGACACCTTGCTGCTGGCGGCCACTGGCGCGTCTAACGTCGATGTTTCTTCGCAAAGCGGTGCCTTCAAAACGGCATTGCATTCGGTGATGCTTGATCTTGCTCACCAAGTTGTGCGGGATGGCGAAGGAGCCACGAAATTCGTCGAGGTCAATGTCACGGGCGCGGCCACGGACGCAGACGCGCGAACACATGCGTTGGCCATTGCAAATTCACCGCTGGTCAAAACCGCAATCGCGGGGGAAGATCCTAACTGGGGTCGCATTGTCATGGCGATTGGTAAATCCGGCGCAGCGGCAGATCGCGATCTGTTGACGATCCGGTTTGGCAGCATCCTCGTTGCCGAAAACGGCTGGGTAGCAGACAGCTACACCGAGGAAGACGGCTCGGCCTATATGAAGAACCAGGAATTGACGATAGGCGTCGATCTTGGGCTTGGCGAAGGTGCTTCTAAGGTCTGGACCTGCGACCTGACCCACCAATACATCACCATCAACGCTGATTATCGCTCATGAAGATTTTGCACGTCTCCGCGGCCGCTTTGATCGATATCGATGGGCGTGTTCTGTTGACCCAGCGCCGCGAGGGCAAATCCATGGCCGGCCTGTGGGAGTTTCCAGGCGGTAAGATCGAGGATGGCGAGACCCCCGAGCAGGCTCTGATCCGTGAATTGCATGAAGAGCTTGGCATCAACACATGGTCAAGTTGTCTGGCCCCGCTGACCTTCGCGAGCCACACATATGAAGATTTTCATATCCTGATGCCTCTTTTTGCCTGTCGAAAATGGGAGGGCATCCCGCACGGCAAAGAGGGCCAGAACTTGAAATGGGTGCGCCCGAATCAACTTAGAGACTATCCCATGCCCCCCGCAGACGAGCCAATAGTCCCAATTTTGCGCGATTGGCTCTGATTTCGGCATAATTTTCTCGACCGATTGAGGACGGTGTATTAAGTTCTCGTCAACGGTAGTTGGATCACTCTCCAAATGCCGCGTTTAGGGGATAGCCTGTTTTTCTGCCAAAAACGGGCGCTTTGTTGGGAACAGTTGAAATGCTTAAGACTATCATCACTGGTAGCCGAACGCTTGTTCAGGGAATTCTCGTGCGCACGCTCGACGACGGACAAATGGCCGTGCGCATTGGCAAACGCATCTATGTTGGAATGCCCGTCGCCTAACTCGGCCTCAACAGTTCACACAAGTTAGATCACAAAAAAGGGCGCCGTATTGGGCGCCCTTTTTGTATTTCTATTCGTGTGAAACCTAGTCGAGGTTACGTTCAATCTCTTCACGCTCGAAGATCTCGATCACATCCTTGGCGCGGATATCGTCGTAATTCTCAAACGCCATACCACATTCCTGACCCGACTGAACTTCGGCAACTTCATCCTTGAAGCGCTTCAGCGTTTTCAGTGTACCTTCGTGGATCACCACGTTGTCACGCAGCAAGCGCACTCCAGCCGAACGACGGGCCACGCCTTCGGTGACCAGACAGCCCGCAACTTTGCCAACGCCGGAAACCTTGAAGACCTCTTTGATCTCGGCATATCCGATGAACTTCTCGCGAATTTCAGCAGATAGAAGACCCGAGGCCGCCGCTTTCACATCATCCACAAGGTCGTAGATCACGCTGTAGTAGCGCACTTCGACGCCCTTTTGGTTGGCCGAGTTTCGTGCCGACGCATTTGCACGCACGTTGAAACCAAAGACCGGTGCAGCCGAGGCTTCGGCCAGACCGATGTCTGTTTCTGTGATCGCGCCAACGCCCGAGTGAAGCACACGGACGCGCACTTCGTCGTTGCCGATCTTCTCCATCGCCTGAACGATGGCTTCCGCAGACCCCTGCACGTCGGCCTTCACAAGAATAGGCATCTCGGTCAGGTTTTCGTCTTCTTTGGCCTTTTGCATCAACTGTTCCAGAGTCGTCGCGGCGCCAGCGGCGGCACGCTTCTCTTTCGCAACATTCGCGCGGTACTCAGCGATCTCACGCGCCTGCGCGTCGGTTTCTGTTACGTTCAAAACGTCGCCCGCTTCGGGCGTACCGTTGAGGCCAAGAACCTCAACCGGAACCGACGGACCAGCCTCTTTTACGCGCTCGCCCTTGTCATTGATAAGCGCACGTACCTTACCGTACTGCTCGCCGACAACAAAGATGTCACCCTGACGAAGCGTACCGTTCTGAACCAGAACCGTGGCAACTGGCCCACGACCAACATCAAGCTGGGCTTCAATCACAGCACCCGTCGCAGCGCGATCTGGGTTGGCTTTAAGCTCAAGAATTTCCGCCTGAAGCGCGATGGCCTCAAGCAATTCATCCAGACCCTGTCCCGTGATCGCGGAAACTTCGACGTCCTGAACTTCACCCGACATTTGCTCAACGATCACCTCATGTTGAAGCAACTCGGCGCGCACTTTGTTGGGATCAGCGGCTGGGCGGTCAATCTTGTTGATCGCGACAATCATCGGAACATTTGCAGCTTTCGCGTGGTTAATCGCCTCGATCGTCTGCGGCATAACCGAGTCATCGGCTGCAACCACAAGAACAACAATGTCCGTCACCTGAGCACCACGAGACCGCATCGACGTAAACGCCGCGTGACCCGGAGTATCAAGGAAGCTCAGCGTCACACCATCATCATTGGTGACCTGATAGGCACCAATATGCTGCGTGATGCCGCCCGCTTCGCCCGCAACAACCTTTGCGTCGCGAATGGCGTCCAACAAGGATGTCTTACCGTGGTCAACGTGACCCATGATCGTAATGACAGGAGGGCGCGGCTTCAGATCTTCGTCATCGTCTTCGACCTGCTGAATCACGTCCTCAACATCGGCGTCAGAAACGCGAACGATCTTGTGGCCGAATTCTTCGATAATCAGTTCAGCGGTATCGGCATCGATGGTTTGGTTCTGTGTCACCATCATGCCCATTTTCATAAGCTCTTTGACAACATCAGAAACACGCTCGGCCATGCGGTTGGCAAGCTCTCCGACCATGATGGCCTCGGGAAGCTGAACGTCACGAATAATCTTTTCACGCTCTTGCGCGCCACCCATGGCTTTTTGACGCGCACGTTCTTGCTTGCGCTTCATTGCTGCCATTGATTTCTGGCGTCCGCCACCACCAGCCAGCGCCTGGTTGAGTGTCAGCTTGCCGGAACGACGGCCGTCATCGCGACCTTTGTTGCGATTGGCGCGGTTGGCGTCTTCACGTTCTTTCTTGCGCGGAGTCGCGGCAGGTGCCGGACGTCCAGCCCCACGGGGCGCTTCACGCTGTGCGTCTGTCTTGGGCGCAGGAGCAGCCTTTGCAGCTTCAGCTTCCGCCGCCTTGCGCGAGGCCTCTTCCGCGGCTTCACGCTTTGCGCGCTCTTCCGCGTCAGCTTTGGCCTTTGCGGCTTCTTCAATTTCTTTTTGCTCGCGTTCGCGTGCTTCAATCTCGGCGCGGCGGCGTTCACGATCAGCAGCGCGTGCCTCTTCGTCAGCAATCCGCTTCTTCGCGTCTTCTTCTTCACGTGCCTTTGCCGCCTGAAGCGCCTTCATGCGGCGTTCCATTTCAGCATCCGAGATGCCCGCTGGCCGCTTGGACGACGATCCGCCAGCGGCGCCTCGGCCCGCTGGCTTGGCAGTCGAT
Organism: Paracoccaceae bacterium; assembly: GCA_042092935.1. Taxonomy (GTDB): domain Bacteria; phylum Pseudomonadota; class Alphaproteobacteria; order Rhodobacterales; family Rhodobacteraceae; genus JASMHC01. The sequence continues at coordinate 7,397 of JBELFK010000117.1, forward strand.
GCCGCAGCCGCACCCGGCTTGGGCACCACAACGCGCTTGCGCTTGGTTTCTACAACAACGCTTTTGGTCCGCCCGTGGCTAAAGCTCTGCTTAACGTTGCCAGAACGTGGACCGCCACGTAGACCCAATGGTTTTTTGCCGTCGTTATCGCTCATAAAGCCAATCTACCCTTTCCGACGCCCCTTGGCGCCGTCAAATCCGCGTACGCCTTTCAGGCGTTGCGCTTCCTCTACAATACGTGACGTGAGTCCACCAGAGGCAAGCGCAGCATGTATCACGATTTGTCTTCCAAATGCCAATCCCAGCTCTTCTGAGGTCAGCCAGCCGATAAACACACCTTCCTGAGGCGTGCTCAGCTTCGATTTTCCACGTTCCGATCCGTCCGAAGACTGAATCAAAACGTCTGCGTAGTCCTTAATCAGCCAGTCTTTGACTTTTTCATAGCCAGCAACTGCGTCACCTGTTTTGCGCGCCAATGAGATCAGATCAACTGTCCGACGCGCAAGTTGTCGGTCGATTTCCTGAATCAAACCCTCGGGCACCGTTACCTTGGTGCGCGCGGCCTTCGAAAACAGGTTCTTCCTTACCGCCTCTTCCAAAGCGGCGCGATCGGATGACACCCAGACACCGCGTCCGGGCAGCTTGCCCAGAATGTCGGCAACAATCTGTCCATCCGGCCCGACGACAAATCTGATGAGCCCGTGTTTGGATTGCACATCGCCGGAAACGATGCACTTACGTTCCGGATCACCAGAACCTTCGCCGGATTTGCCACCGCGCGCCATGTTGGACCCCGCCAAGGCCGATTAGACCTCGGCACCCTCCGCGTCTTCGTCCGCAGCATCTTCTTCTGCCGCAGCCAGTTCTTCAGGGTCAACCCAGCCCAGCAAGATGCGGGCGGTCATCACGAGATCCTGCGCCTCTTCCAACGACAGGCCGAATTTTTCCAGAATTCCGTCATCCTTTACACGCTGACCATCAACGGTCGTCCAACCGCCAGCCAGCTCCCAGTCTGCACAAGTCGCGAAATCTTCAAGCGACTTCACGTCATCCTCGGCAAGCGCAAGGATCATCTCAGGTGTCAGACCCTCAAACCCGAACAGGCTGTCATCAACTCCCATTTCACGAGCAGCCTCAACGGCGCGACGGGCGCGTTCTTCCAGAACGTCACGGGCGCGTGCCTGAAGCTCGGATGCCGTACCCTCATCGACGCCGTCAATCGACAACAATTCGTCAACTTCAACGTAGGCAACTTCTTCAAGGTTCGTGAACCCTTCTGAAACCAGCAACTGGGCAAAGAATTCATCGAGATCCAAGGCCGCCATGAACAACGCCGTGCGTTCTTCAAATTCCTTCTGGCGACGGATCGAATCTTCCTGCTCGGTGATAATATCGATGTCGAGACCCGTCAGCTGAGACGCCAAACGAACGTTCTGACCACGGCGGCCAATGGCCAATGAAAGCTGCTCGTCAGGAACGACCACTTCGATCTTACCGGCCTCTTCATCAAGAACAACTTTCGAGACTTCGGCGGGTTGCAAAGCGTTCACAAGGAACGTCGGCTGATCTTCGTTCCAAGGGATGATGTCGATCTTTTCGCCCTGAAGCTCGTTCACAACGGCCTGAACACGGCTACCACGCATACCGACGCAGGCACCAACAGGATCAATGCCATTGTCATAGGAAATCACGGCGATCTTCGCGCGCGAACCCGGGTCACGGGCCACGGCTTTGATCTCGATGATACCGTCATAGATTTCTGGTACTTCCATCTTGAACAGCTCAGCCATAAATTCGGGCGCCGTGCGCGACAGGAAGATCTGCGGCCCACGAGTCTCGCGGCGCACTTCCTTGATGTAGGCACGGACACGATCATTTGGGCGGTGGCTTTCACGGCCGATTTTCTCGTTGCGGCGCAAAATCGCTTCGCCACGGC
>JBELFK010000118.1:0-9023 GCA_042092935.1 Paracoccaceae bacterium
CACAAAACCCGATGCGGGTTCAGCGGGCTTGGGAGGTTTACCGAGTGACGGGCAAACAGATCGCTGCTTGGCAGGATGAAACGCCTCCGCCCCTTTTGGATATCCGCTCCTCAACGCCGATCCTGCTCGACGCTCCGAAAGATTGGCTGAACGCGCGGATTGCGCGGCGCTTTGATCTGATGTTGGAAACCGGTGCCTTGGAGGAAGCCGAAAAGATCCTGCCGCGATGGAATCCAACACAGCTTTCCGCAAAGGCAATTGGCGCGCCCGAGTTGATTGCACATCTGCAAGGAAAGCTGACGCTGTCCGAGGCCAGAGAGCGTGCAACCATCGCGACACGGCAATACGCGAAACGCCAGCGAACGTGGTTTAAATCGCGCATGTCGGATTGGTTTGCAATCGATCCGAGCTAGCACGAACTAACCGATTCTAACGCGCGGAAAAGCCCTGAAAAATCGGGGCCAAATTCGACCGATCACACAAAAGATAAAGAATTCTTTACTTGCAAATGGACCCTATGTCGTTTTTGCTGCAATCCGATGTCGCATTTGAGTTCTAAAATGACGAAAGCGGCGATTGACGGCTCAGATTTAATGGTGCCGTATTGAGACTTTGGGGAGGTTTCCGCTCGGCTGTACGAGAAAATCAAAAAGCTAGAAGCGTGCTTGCGGGAAAACCAAGCCTCCGCACAAAAAATTTAACTGTGTCACAGGGAGTAAACGATGACGCATAATGCACCCAAGAATAACATCCACCCAGCTGCAAAGATGTACGCAGAAGAATTCAAGGCGGGCCAACTCAGCCGTCGTGAATTCATGACGCGTGCGACCGCGCTCGGTGTGGCTACGCCTGTAGCCTATGGCCTCATCGGCGCGACACCAGCCGTAGCTGCTGGCGACGCCAAAATGGGCGGCACGATCCGCATGGAGATGGAAGTCCGTGCGATGAAAGATCCGCGCACCTATGACTGGACACAGATCGCAACCGTTTCTGCTGGTTGGCTCGAGTATCTGGTCGAGTACAACTCGGATGGTTCGTTTGAGCCGATGCTCCTGACATCATGGGACGCCAACGAAGACGCGACACAATACACTTTGAAAGTCCGAGAAGGCGTCAAGTGGAACAACGGCGACGATTTCGACGCAAACGACGTTGCACGCAACATCGCGATGTGGTGCGAAAAAGACGTTGAGGGTAACTCGATGGCTGGACGTATGTCTTCGCTGATCGATCCTGACACCAATATGGCCCGCGACGGCGCAATCGTTGTTGTCGACAGCCATACTGTTCAACTGAACCTGCCAGCTTCGGACATCACAATTGTTCCGGGCTTTGCAGATTACCCTGCGGCCATCGTTCACAGCTCACACTCGGCTGAAACCATGCTGACCAACCCAGTTGGCACAGGCTACATGCTGCCCGAGACCCACGAAGTTGGCGTTAAATCGACCCTCGTGCGTAACGAAGGCCATGACTGGTGGGGCTATGCTGCTGGCAAGGGCGGCTACATCGACCGCATCGAGTTCGTAGACTACGGAACCGATCCGGCAGCTATGGTTGCGGCTTACGATTCCGAAGAGATCGACATGAACTGGGAATCGGTTGGCGAATTCGTTGACGTTCTTGACGGCCTTGGTTTGAACAAAACCGAAGTGGCGTCTGGCGCGACTATCGTTATCCGTCCAAACCAGAACCACGCGCCATACGGCGACAAGCGCGTTCGTCAGGCTTTGGCGATGGCTGTGGACAACAATGTCTGCCTTGAGCTTGGCTATGCAGGCAACGGCATTCCTGCGGACAACTGCCACGCGGGTCCAATGCACCCGGGCTATGATCCATCGGTAACACGTCTGCCATTCGATCCTGCAAAAGCTGCAGCATTGATGGAAGAAGCGGGCCAAATGGATGTCGAGCACGAGATCATCTCGATCGACGATGGCTACCGCAAAGACACCACAGACGCGGTTGCCGCACAGCTTCGCGATGCTGGTTTCAAAGTGAAGCGGACAATCATGCCAGGGTCGACGTTCTGGAACGACTGGGTAAACTATCCTTACTCATCAACAAACTGGAACCACCGTCCACTGGAAACTCAGGTTTGGGGTCTTGCTTACCGCTCGGGTGAAGCATGGAACGAATTTGGGTTCGCAAATGCCGAGTTTGATGCGCTTCTGTCAGAAGCAAACTCACTGGCAAACGCTGATGAGCGTCGTGTGATTTCTGGCAAGTGTCAGGCGATCCTGATCGAAGAAGGCGTGACCATTCAGCCTTACTTCCGCGGCATTCAGCGTCACGCGGTCGACGGTCTTGTCGGTGTTGATATGCACATCGCGTATCTGCCTCAGATCTATAAGTGGGGTTGGGCTGCTTAAGCTGCCTCGTATGACAAAATCTGAATGGGCCGCGATCATGCGGCCCATTTGGTCTCAGTAACCGCCACAGAAGCGGTGCTTCCAACAGCTGTCCACAGGGGCCTCCATGGGACTTTTTATTTTGCGCCGATTAGGGGTTATGCTCCTCACGGCCTTGTGCCTGACGTTTGTCGTTTTCTTTTTGACAAACCTCTATCCGAACCTTGAGAAACTTGCCAAAACCCAAGGCAACTTCCGCATGTCTGACGACGAGGTGTATTCGTGGCTTGATAACCGGGGCTACACGCAACCGACGCTTGTGAAATACGGCGAGTGGTTGGGCGTGTTGCCGGGCTACGTCACAGAAGGGGCCGACGGGAATATTCGCGGACGATGCTTCTTGGTTCCCGAAGATCAAGCGGACGCGCCGAAATATTGCGGTGTGTTGCAAGGCGACTGGGGACAATCGACCGTGTTCAAGGAACCGTCTCTGGATATTATCAAAACCAGACTTGGACTGACCGGAAAACTGATGTTCTGGGTCATGCTTGTGATGGTGCCCACTGCCCTGACCGTTGGGGTCATGGCCGGGATGCGCGAGGGATCGACTTTGGACAGATCGCTGTCCACGTTTTCGATCACAACAACCGCGACACCTGAATATGTATCTGGCGTTATCTTTATCGCGATTTTTGCGTCGTCCGCCGTCGGCTTGAAATGGTTCAAGGGATCGGCGACGTCGGCGATGGACAATGCAACCTTTGAAAACCTGACACTGCCGGTGCTGACGATCGCCCTTTACGGCATGGGCTATATCGCCCGTATGACACGGGCGTCCATGGCCGAGGTCATGACCGCGCAATACATTCGAACCGCGCGCCTAAAGGGCGTGAGTTTCCGCAACATCGTCATGAAGCACGCATTGCGCAACGCATTGATCGCGCCTTTCACGGTCATCATGTTGCAGGTTCCGTGGTTGCTCAACGGCGTGGTGATCGTCGAAACCCTGTTCAACTACAAAGGCTTTGGCTGGGTGTTGGTGCAAGCCGCTGGCAACAATGATGTTGAATTGTTGTTGGGCGTCTCGGTCGTGTCGGTCGTCGTGGTTCTGGTGACGCAGCTGATTTCAGACATCGGCTATGTCTACCTCAACCCACGTATCAAAGTTAGTTAGGAGTGGATGTGATGGAACCGCTAAGCTGGGGCGAAATCATCATCCGTATTCTGGGTGATATGATGCCAACTTGGATCGCACTGATTGTGATGTTCACAGTGTCGATCCTGATGAAACGCAAACTGGGCCTTTACGGCAAACTCTTCGACAGCACGATCGGGATGATCGGTCTGGCGATGGTGATGTTTTGGGTCTTTACCGGAATATTCTCGGCGATGGATCTTGTGGGAACACATGACCCGCTGGGCCAAATCTCGGGCATGAAAAACAAAGTGCCCGGGACGCCTGTCCGTGGCAGCCCTGACGGGGTTTATGAGTACTACCTCCTGGGCGGCGATAACCTTGCCCGCGATGTCTACACGCGCATGGTCAAAGGGTCTTGGGAGGTTATCAAGATCGCACCCTTCGCGACGATCTTTGCCTTTATGGTCGGGATCACGCTGGGGCTTCCGGCGGGATATTACGGAGGCCGTCTGGACACGTTCCTGTCGTTCCTCGCGAACCTGATCCTCGCTTTCCCAGTGATCTTGCTGTTCTATCTGTTGGTCACGCCCGAGATCATCGCAACGGGGATTCCGGTCTATATGGCGGGGGTGTTGTTTGTCTTTCCGATCATCTTCTTCGTGATCTTGTTCAACTCGCGATTTTTCACCCAACCGAGCAAGCGAAACATCTACCTCGCGGTGACCATTGTGTTTGGAGGCTGGCTGTATCTTGGCATTGCCTGGGATGCGGATCCGCTGGGGCTTGTATCCTTCCCGTCAAACGTCCTCGTGGTGTTTGTGTCTGTGGTGTTCGTGAATTCGCCGACGGTTTTCCGTATCGTTCGCGGTCTGACGCTTGATATCAAGACCCGCGACTACGTGGCGGCGGCGCAAACGCGGGGTGAGGGTCCGTGGTACATCATGCTTTGGGAAATCCTGCCCAATGCACGAGGCCCGCTGATCGTCGATTTCTGTCTGCGCATCGGATATGTGACGATCCTTTTGGGAACTTTGGGTTTCTTCGGTCTCGGCCTTAGCCCCGAGAGCCCGGATTGGGGATCAACCATTAACGATGGGCGCAAACTGCTATCGGTCTATCTGCACCCTGCCCTCGCTCCAGCGCTGTCGCTGCTGTCGCTTGTGCTTGGTCTGAACCTACTGGCGGATGGTCTGCGCGAAGAAAGCCTTCGGGACTAATGTGATTGACCGAGGACCGGGGGCCAGCCCCCGGACCCCCGGAGGATTTGAACAAAGAAAAAGATCGGCTTGAACTGGTCTGGCTCCAACAAGGAGAAACAAATGTCAAAGATGGAAGATTATGACGGCCCGATTCTTGAAATCGACAATCTTTCGATTTCATTCTTTACGCGGCTGCGTGAAATCCCCGCGGTTATGGACTTTTCCTGTACCGTTCAACCGGGCGAAGCCATGGGGCTTGTTGGCGAATCCGGCTGCGGAAAGTCCACAGTGGCGCTGGGGGTCATGCAAGACCTTGGCGTCAACGGCAAGATCGTTGGCGGCTCGATCAAATTCAAAGGGCGCGATCTGAATGAAATGAGCCCAGAAGAGCTTCGTGACATTCGCGGCAATGAGATCGCAATGATCTATCAAGAGCCGATGGCCTCATTGAACCCTGCTATGAAGATCGGACGGCAGTTGATGGAAGTGCCGATGATCCACGAGGGGGTCTCGGAGAGCGAAGCCTATAATCGCGCGCTCGAGGTCGTCACAGACGTAAAACTGCCCGACCCAGAGCGTATCCTGAAATCCTATCCTCACCAGCTTTCTGGCGGCCAGCAGCAACGCATCGTGATCGCCATGGCGTTGATGTCAAAACCGGCGTTGCTGATTTTGGACGAACCGACCACCGCGCTTGACGTAACCGTTGAGGCCGCGGTCGTGGAATTGGTTCGGGATTTGGGCAAGAAATACGGCACGTCGATGCTGTTTATCTCGCACAATCTGGGTCTGATCTTGGAGACCTGCGATCGTCTATGCGTGATGTATTCCGGTGAAGCTGTTGAAACCGGCTCGATCGAGGATGTGTTCGACCACATGCAGCACCCCTATACGCAGGCGCTGTTTCGCTCGATCCCTCTGCCCGGTGCAGACAAGAACGCGCATCCTCTGGTGGCAATCCCCGGCAACTTCCCTTTGCCGCATGAGCGGCCAGACGGGTGCAATTTTGGTCCGCGGTGCAACTACTTCGAAGCGGGGCGCTGTGATGGAAGCGGCATTCCGATGTCCGCAGTGGACGGCAATGATCGCCACGAAACCCGCTGTCTGAAGTTCGAGGAAATCGATTGGAACGCGCCGATTGAGATTGGCGATCAGTCGGAAAAGACCAAGCCCGGCGAGGTCGTGCTTAAGATGGACAATCTTAAGAAATACTATGAGGTGGCGGCAAACGCGATGTTCGGTGGCGGCGACAAAAAGGTCGTCAAAGCCAATGAGACGCTCAGTTTTGAGGCACGCGAATCCGAGACCCTGGCCATTGTTGGCGAGTCCGGCTGTGGCAAATCCACCTTTGCCAAGGTTCTGATGGGTCTTGAGACGGCAACCGACGGAGAGATTCTGTTGGATGGCAAGAACATCGAAGGCACTGCTATTCAGGATCGCGACACGCAAACCGTCGCAGACATTCAAATGGTTTTCCAAAACCCCTTTGATACGCTGAACCCGTCGATGACCGTCGGACGACAGATTGTGCGGGCTTTGGAAGTGTTTGGCGTCGGCAAGACCGAAGACGAGCGAAATGAGCGCATGCTGAAACTGCTCGACCTTGTGAAATTGCCCCGTGCGTTTGCAGACCGGATGCCACGGCAGCTGTCGGGTGGCCAGAAGCAGCGCGTTGGTATTGCCCGCGCCTTTGCTGGCGATGCGCGCATCGTTGTGGCGGACGAACCGGTCTCGGCGTTGGATGTTTCCGTGCAGGCGGCTGTGACTGATTTGTTGATGGAAATTCAGCGCGAACACAAAACCACGTTGCTGTTCATCAGCCACGACTTGTCGATTGTGCGTTACCTGTCGGATCGGGTGATGGTGATGTACCTTGGGCACGTGGTCGAGCTTGGGACGACCGACCAGGTGTTCTCGCCGCCCTATCACCCTTATACCGAGGCGCTTTTGTCGGCGGTTCCGATTGCCGACACCTCGATTGAAAAAACCCATATCGTGCTTGAGGGCGACATCCCGTCGGCAATGGACCCGCCCCCCGGCTGTCCGTTCCAGACACGGTGCCGCTGGAAAGACAAGGTGGCAGGCGGATTGTGTGAGACCGAGGTTCCAACCCAGAAAACCTTGGCGGATGGTCATGAAATCAAGTGCCATCTGCCTCAGAGTGAGCTTGACGCGATGGAGCCGGTTATAAAGGTTGCAGCCGAGTAATCCGGAATTGACAAGCGATTTGAAACGCCGCCCTAATTGGGCGGTGTTTTCTATTGGAGTAGTCCGATGTCTCGTTTTTCGCCGATGCCAAGCCCGCCTTATTATGCGGTCATATTCTCAAACCAAATGGGATCAGATAACGAAGGGTACGGTCAGATGTCGGACCTGATGGTTTCGATGTCCGCGGATCAGCCCGGTTTTATCGGCATTGAAACAACCCGCGACACCAGTGGTTTCGGAATTACAGTCAGCTATTGGGAAAGCGAAGCTGCGATAGCCAATTGGCGCGAAAACGCCAAACATCAGGCCGCGCAGCAAAAAGGAAAGGTCACGTGGTACGATCGATACCAACTGCGGGTGGCGAAAGTTGAGAGGCAATATGAAGGGCCTGAAGGTCGACAAAATGACAAATGAACCAAGCGTGAAACTAGTGACACCTGTTTTTGCATACGACGTCAAAAAAGACGGCTATAACCCCGTCGACCAAGCATGGCCGAGCCTAACGCCCGACGGGGATGGCATATACCGATGGATACACCTCGATCTGAATATGATTGACACGGCCAAATGGCTAAGAGCGGTCCTGCCAGACGTCACTTCTGATACATTTATGCAAAAAGACACGCGTCCGAGATGCGAGGAATTTGGGGATGGTTTTGTACTGAACCTACGAGCGGTCAATCTTACTCCGGGCGAAAGTGCGGAAGACATGGTCAGTTTGAGTCTCTGGATAACCGGTTCGTGTATGATTTCTGGCCGTTTGTCGCGGGTTTGGGCAGCCGACGAAATTCGGCAGCAAATCGACTTGGGACATGTGCCATTGAGTGTTGGCAAATTACTCAATGAACTTGTCCGCAAGTTGACTCAGCGAATTGACACCGTTTCGCGCGAATTGGAAAACAGAACAGACGAACTCGAAGAATCGGACGCAGAATGGAATGAAATGCGAATGGAAGAGGTTTTGGAATTGCGTCGAAACGTCATAAAAATGCGGCGGTTTGTCAAACCTCAGATTGAAGCACTGCGGGATTTGATACAAGTGCGTGCTACGTTCTTGGATGCCAATAGCAAACGCAATTTGGGCGAATCCGCAAACCGGACCCAGCGTGTACTTGAAGAATTAGATTCTACACGGGACCGCCTTAGCCTGATTATGGAACATCACCAAGCTGACGGCGCTCGTTTGATGAACAAAAACAGCTATCTACTATCCATTATTGCGGCGATTTTCCTACCGTTATCTTTCGTAACGGGACTATTTGGCGTCAACGTTGGCGGGATGCCAGGCGTAGAATGGAATTGGGCGTTTGCCCTTTTGGCAATGACCTCGGTCGTATTTGCAATCATCCTTTATTTTGCGTTCAAATTTCTGCGGTGGTTCTAAATCAGGCGACAAAATAGGTTCGGCCGTCTCCAACTTTTTTGGTTTTATTAACTAGTTTGGAATGGTCTAAGAGGAAGACAAACAAAAGATTCGACAGGAGTGTCAAACATGGCCGGTTCCGTGAATAAAGTTATCCTCGTTGGCAACCTCGGCCGCGATCCTGAGGTTCGCAGTTTCCAAAATGGTGGCAAGGTCTGCAATTTGCGCATTGCAACATCTGAAACATGGAAAGACCGCAACACTGGCGAACGTCGTGAAAAGACGGAATGGCACTCGGTCGCCATCTTTTCCGAAGGGCTTGTCCGCGTGTGCGAACAATATCTTCGCAAGGGCTCAAAAATCTATATCGAAGGCAAGCTACAAACGCGCAAATGGCAGGATCAAAGCGGCCAGGACCGGTATTCGACCGAGGTTGTTCTTCAAGGCTTTGACGCAACATTGGTCATGCTGGACGGACGCAATGAAGGCGGTAGTGGTGGCGGTGGCGGCTACGGCGGCGATCAGGGCGGTTACGGCAGTGGCTACGACCAAGGTGGCGGCTATGGCGGTGGTGGACAGGCCGGCGGTGGTGGAAACACCGGTGGGTCCGCACCTTCGCGCGATCTCGACGACGAAATCCCGTTTTAAACTAGGCGCCTTCGGGCGCCTATAGTTTTTCCGAACTTCGTAAATGTGGAAAGTCGCCTTCTGAAATATAGGCTTTTTCGTCGGGCGTGGACACGCGACCGTAGATCGGGTTTCGA
>JBELFK010000119.1:0-8993 GCA_042092935.1 Paracoccaceae bacterium
TGGATGTGTTTGGACGCATTCCGATATGTATTCACTGCTCATCCCTGCGACTCGCTTTCTAGTGCAGACATGTTTGCGTAGGTTGGTCTTTTTTCCCTTGAAGCTCCAGTTGCTAGAAGTTCTATCGACGTGTAAAGCGAAGCTATAAAAAACCGACCGCGTAGGAGATAAACCAAATATGTTGACGAGACGCCATTTCATCGCGACCAGCGCAGCTGTGTTCTCTGCGCCGATTTCAAACCCTGTGTTTGCCAGTACATGGCCAACGACATCGCAAAAGGCGGCTTGGGATGCGCAAGTGACACCTGCAAACTTCGATCTCGAGACGTCGAACCCTTGGGGATTGCAACCGCGCTTCCTGCCACGTCGGGTTGAAGCCCGGTCTGGTCTGACACCCGGCGACATTCATGTCGATGCGGTCGCGCGGTATCTTTATCATATCGAGGAAGGCGGCACCGCGATGCGTTACGGCGTGGCGATTGCCCGCGGCAATCTTTACGAGCCGGGGACCTACTCGATCCGCCGAAAGGTGGAATGGCCACACTGGACACCGACCAAATCGATGATCGAGCGCGATCCGTCGCTTGAAAAGTATGCAAATGGCCAGGAACCAGGCCCGCAAAACCCATTGGGATCTCGCGCAATCTATTTGTTCGTCGGGCAGCGTGACACATATCTGAGGATACACGGATCACCGCAATCCAGATCAATTGGTGGGCGCGCCAGCTCCGGATGCGTTCGCATGGTTATGGCGCATATCAATGAGCTTTATCCCCGTGTTGCTATCGGCTCCACCGCATTCCTTTATTCGGCGGAAGACAGTGTCACGGCCCGCAGCTAACCTTCAACTTGACGGTCAGGCCCGTCGAGCCGCCAAAGCTACGCTGCCGGCTTGACGCAGATCGGATTGCCGCCCGATGTCCTGAGCGGCAGGAGCGTGTCCTCGACCGGCCCGGAATGCATGTACCAATAGCAATTGTCTGCCGGCCGCAAGCGTGCGGTCGAGAGATCCTGGTTTGGAGCCGCGAGCGCCACGATTTGCTCCGGGACCGGCGGCAGCGCACCCGAGCCTTGTGAATTCGAGAGGGTTTCCGAGCAGGCTCCGAGCGCCACGCCGAGAAGGATAAAAATTGCGATCCGTGTGTACATAAACTCACTGTCCTGCTGCTTTGAATTCTTAGATGCGTCTTTCTCGCATCCGACGGCATGTGGTGCAACGCAAAGGCAAGATCACAGGCGAATTTCCTGAGGAAAGTGATCGAAACTCAATGGTTTCGACCCAAACCGCCTGCGATCACCCCATTAACCACGCGGCTACATGGAAGACCGAACTTTTCTCTTGAACCTCTAGTTGCTGTAGGGCGTATCACCTCCCTACAATAGCGAATCCGAGGATGATCCATGCCACATGACGGTGCTCAAAACAGCCAAGACCATTCTCCCGTATCTGAGGGCGCGTGCGGCAGTTGTTGCGGAGGACAGGCCATTGAGCCAACCAACGTTCGAGCCTCGGACGGCCGCAGTTTCCATGTCAGCGGCCTGGATTGCGCCGAAGAGGTCTCGATCCTGAACCGGGTCGTCGGACCGGAAGTTGGTGGCACGGAGTATCTTGCGTTTGACGTCATCAATGCGCGGATGACGGTTCTGGATGGCGGGACGAACCCGTCTTCGGACAAGATCCTTCAATTGGTTGCGACCACCGGGATGACGGCCAAACCCTGGGATGCCGAAGATGCCAGCGCGGATCAGGCCGCACATCTGAAAAAACAAAAACTGTTCACGTTGCTTAGTGGCGGATTCTGGGCGGCAGGGTTCATCTACCACGTCATTGAGACTGGGTTCGGCGGCGCCATCGGATTGTTCTCGGGCCATGGTGAAGCGCCGATGCCCATTGCCGAAGCAGGGTTGTTCGCAATAGCGATCCTCTTGGGCGTGTGGCTGGTCGCACCCAAAGCGTGGTCGTCGGCGCGTCGGCTTTCTCCGGACATGAACCTGTTGATGGTGGTCGCCGTGGCCGGGGCCATCGGGCTTGGCGAGTTTTTCGAGGCCGCGACGGTCGCGTTCTTCTTTTCGCTTTCGCTCTATCTTGAGAGTTGGAGCGTGGGGCGCGCGCGCAATGCTGTGTCAGCGCTTCTCGACCTCGCACCACCGACAGCCCGGGTGCTCTATGACGATGGCTCAGAGGCCGACGTTCCCGCCGCGGCTGTAGCTGTCGGTGCGCGGTTCATCGTGCGAGGTGGCGACCGTATTCCGCTCGACGGGGAAGTTGTCGACGGGGCAGGGGCCGTCGATCAGGCCCCCATTACGGGTGAAAGCGCCTTGGTGCCAAAAGAAGCGGGCGATGATGTCTACGCCGGCACCATCAATGGCGAGGGCACTTTAACTGTACGGGCAACAAAAACTGCCTCCGACACGGTCTTGTCCAAAATCATCCGCATGGTAAGCGATGCACATTCACGCCGCGCCGAGGTTGAACAATGGGTGACGAAGTTCGCGCGCATCTACACACCGGTTGTAATGGGGCTGGCCGTTCTAATTGCCTTGGTTCCACCGCTTGTCGCAGGCGGTGACTGGGGCTTTTGGTTCTACAACGCGCTGGTTCTGCTGGTCATCGCCTGCCCTTGTGCCTTGGTGATCTCAACGCCGGTTTCTATTGTCGCTGCCCTTGCGGCCGCAGCGCGCAATGGCGTGTTGATCAAGGGCGGGGCCTATGTTGAAGCGCCGGGTCGCACGACGGCGCTTGCGATGGACAAGACCGGCACGATCACGATGGGAGAACCGGAAGTCGCTGCGGTCTATCCGATTGGCGAGACGTCCGAACGCGACCTGCTTAAGCGCGCCGCCGCGCTTGAAGCAAGATCGTCACACCCGCTGGCCCGCGCGATCCTGAGCCGTGCAGAACAAGACGGCCTCTCCGTTTCCGCAGCCGACAACACACGCACCGTGCCGGGCCGCGGCCTCGAAGGAGACATGGGCGACCAGTCCATTTGGCTGGGGTCAGACCGATTTGCCGAAGAAAAAGGGTTCGGGTCCGCAATTCCATCTGATTTGCGCGACCGCATCGAAGGGGCAGGCAACACACTGGTCGCCGTTGGGGACGCGGCTGGCGTCAGCGGCGTATTGGAATTGCGCGACCGGATCCGGCCTGATGCCAAGGGCATCGTTGCCCGCTTGCACGCACAAGGCGTGAAAAAGATCGTGATGCTCACCGGCGACAACACGGCCACGGCAAAGGCTGTGGCTGCCCAAGTCGGCATCGACGAGGTGCGCGCGGAACTGCTGCCCGAGGACAAGGTCACCGCCATTGAGGAACTGGTGACACAATATGGCACTGTCGCGATGATCGGGGATGGTGTGAATGACGCTCCGGCGATGGCGCGCGCGCATTACGGCATCGCTATGGGAGCCGTGGGATCCGACGCCGCAATTGAAACGGCCGATATCGCGCTGATGACAGACGACATTGGCAAAGTGCCATGGCTTATCGGGCATTCCCGCCGGACCATGGCAATTATTAAGCAGAACATCGGGCTGTCGCTTGCGACCAAGGCTGCATTCGTGGTGGCAACAGCCTTCGGCATGGCCTCGATGTGGGGCGCGATCGCGGCCGATGTTGGCGTTTCCCTTCTCGTTGTCGCCAACGCCTTGCGGTTGCTGCGCGCGCGCGACAACGACGATGAACCGCGTGGTGGCGATGAGGTTGGCGAAGAAATGGCAAAGGCGGCACTGGCGCACGGTCACTAGCAATGTGACTGGCAAGAACCAGTGGGAGCAGGCGGTTTGCAACTGTTAGATTGGATTGAACGTTGGGTGCAGACTATTGCCCCTCGGTCAATGGTGCCCTGACCGACCAAAGCGGCAAATGGTCCCGCCGTAGCTAGAGTTCGGTCTGTCTGGAACTACCGACCTTATCGTACCCTGAACCGGCAAGGGCAAAAAAACCGCCAAATCCTCAAGGGTTTTGCCGGGGTTTTGTCCAGACTAAGCAATTGACCTGGCATGGGGTGGGTTAGGGCAGAGCAGCAAAAAAGGTCGCTTATGTCCCGCGATAATTGTCACAAGCATCAACACCTTCTGCGACCACATCGAGAAGGACGTCCACATCATTCAAGAGAGCTGTAATGCGCGGACTGCTTATACGGTAGCGGATAAAACGTCCGTCGCGGTCGCTGGCGACAAGCCCACAATCCAGAAGGCACCTGAGATGGTTGGAGACGTTTGGCTGCAATAACTTCGTGCACGTCACAATCTCATGAACGGCCAACGGCGCTTCGCGCAAGGCGTCGAGGATCGCGAGGCGGCTTGGGTCCGCAAAACCGCGAAACAGCTTCGCTCTTCTCTCAATAGCGGTTGTCCCACTATTGCAGCAGGCGACAATTTGGTCCATATCACTACTCACTGATATATTATTTCTTTTCCCACTTTAGCAGGAGAACTGCGATCATGGCCAACGCAGAAAGCGCGATAGCAGATATCCCATCCTTCCGTTACCGCGTTTCCGGTATGGATTGCGCCAAGGATGCCGCCCAGATCGAGCGGGCGGCGCAATCTGCAGGTATCGCGCCTGACGCCGTGAAAGTGTCTACTGCAACGCACATAATGACTTTGACAGCTCCCGAAGCGCGCTTGCCGGAAATTGAAAAAGCCGTCGAGACAACAGGGTATGGGTTTGACCGCATCGAGAGCGACGAAGATATTCAGCAAGGTGCGGCCCATCAGGACCCTGGCTATCGCCGCGCGCTCTGGATCGTTGTGATCCTGAATGTTGGTTATGGCGTTCTTGAAATGATCGGCGGGTTCATTGCCGGGTCACAGGCCGTGAAGGCCGACGCGTTGGATTTCATCGGCGACGGCGCAATCACCTTCCTCGGCCTGTTGGCCATCGGCTGGAGCCTCGCTTGGCGAGCGCGGTCGGCCCTGATCCAGGGCATCTTCCTCGGCCTGCTTGGTCTTGGAGTCTTTGGCACGACCATCATAAGGGCATTCGAGCCGACAACCCCAGACGCCACTTTGATGGGGATTCTGGGCCTGATTGCTCTTGTGATAAATGTCATCTCCGTGCTGCCGTTGCTGCGGTACCGCAAGGGCGACGCGAACATGCGCGCTGTCTGGCTGTTCTCGCGCAACGACGCCATCGGCAACGCCGCAGTCGTTATCGCCGCCGGGCTGGTGGTTTGGCTAGGCAGCGCATGGCCCGATCTCATCGTAGCCGTCGGGATCGCCGGACTGTTCCTGCACTCGTCATGGGCGATCATCCGCGACGCGCGGGCCGATCTGAAGGCGGTGGCATGAACAGCCGCGTTCTCGGTGGGCTTTGCGCCATCGCCGCGTTTGGTGTTGATCAGGGCACCAAGGCTCTTGCCCTGAACTCCCCGGCGCTTGAGAACGGGGTCGAGGTTCTGCCCTTTCTCAACCTCGTGCGGGTTTTGAACGATGGGGTCAGCTTCGGTATGCTCGGCGGGGTCGTACCCTGGTGGGGTCTGGTCGCACTTGCTGCCGTGGTCGTGGCATGGCTGCTGATCTGGCTGTGGAAGGCTCCGGACAGGCTGACAGGTGCGGCGCTCGGTCTGATCATCGGAGGCGCGCTTGGCAATATCCTTGACCGTCTGCGCTATCAGGCCGTCCCTGACTTTCTCGACTTCCATTACGGGTCATACCACTGGCCGTCCTTCAACTTGGCTGACGTGGCGATCTTTTGTGGGGCAGCATTGCTGTTCTGGGACAGCTTTCGCACCTCGAAAGTCAGGCCGGAAAATCGGGAACAAGACAATCGCAAGGGAGATGTCACGGGGGGATAACAGCTAACAGGCAAAGAACTTTGGGAGGGAATTCGGCTTGAGATTTTTGGATTGGATTGACCGTGGCATTCGCGGCATCGGCGTCGTGACTGCGTGGCTGACAGTTGTTTCGATTGCTGCTTATGGCGCGCTTCAGATGCTGGATCGCAAGCTACAACTTGGCGTGTCAAGCTATTTGCCCGACCTGTCCACGTCACTGCTGTTCATCCTGATTTTCTTGACCTTTGGGTATACCTATCTGCGCGACGGTCACGTGCGCGTTGATGTTCTTCGCAGACATTGGTCCGCCCGCCGCATTGCGTGGATCGAACTGATTGGCGGCCTTTTTGTCCTTCTGCCGCTCGCCGCCATCCTGACCTACTACGGATGGGACGGTTTGATGCGCACCACGAAATTCGCGGAAACCCAGTTGTGGGCACAACGCATTGCCGGGGTCATCGGCCCGATCTTGCTGGCTCTTGCCGGGATGATTGTAGCCCTTCGCAACATCGCCTTTCTGACAGGGAGACGTGCGCAAGGTGCACCGGAACAAACAAGCGGCCTGCACAATGGTGAATGAGGTCTTCACGGTTGCCATGCTTGTCGTGATGGCCATCGGGGTCTTCAGCGGCTTTCCGGTGGCTCTGGTGCTCGCGGGGACAGGCTTCTTGGGGTTTGTCGCTGCGGTTTGGGTGGGGATCACTGATTTTCAGCATCTGGGGCTGATCTACCTGCGGGCCCGTGGTGTACTGACCAATGAATCAGTCCAATTCACCAGCGTTCCAATGTTGATTTTTCTTGGCCTGATCTTGAATGCCAGCGGGATTGCCGAAACCATGTTTCGCTTGCTGGGGCGTCTTCTGACAGGCGTTCCCGGTCGCTACGCCATTGCGACTTTGCTGATCGGCCTCGTTCTTGCGCCCGCCGCCGGGGTGATCGGTGCTTCCGTCATAACTGTGGCGTTGGTGGCCTATGCCCCGATGATGGCGTCGGGCTACGCACCGCGAACCGCAGGAGGCGCTGTCGCAGCTTCTGGAGCATTGGGTGTCGTGTTCCCGCCAGCCGTGATGCTGTTCTTCATCTCGAACGTGTTCTATCTGCGCATCGGATTGATGTATGTGGCCCTCATCGTACCTGTGCTTCTGATGGTCATGGCCTTCGCGGTCTACTTTGCGGTCACCTTGAGAAAAACGGTCGAAATCCCGCTGGACACACCCAAGACCAATCTTGTGTCAGACCTCTTGTTTGTACTCGCGTCTGTCGCGGTCATCGCATCCATTCCGCTCAGCATCATTCTGGGCTTTGCGACACTAACAGAGGCGGCTGGAGTAGGGGTTTTTGGCGCGCTATTGGTCGCGCTGGCGCGAAAGCGCTTGTCTTTCTCATCGTTGAACTCTGTCACGGTGCAGACAAGCACGATGACGTCGATGGTCTTCTTCATCGTATTGGGCGCATCGGTATTCTCGCTCAGTTTCCACCTGGTCGGTGGACCGGACGTCATCTTCGAGTGGATATCCGCATTCGATCTCACCCGGTGGGAACTGTTGGCGATCCTCCTTGGCGTGATCATCATACTTGGGTTTGTTTTTGACTGGATCGAGGTGCTGCTGGTCTTTGTACCCGTACTGATGCCGATTATTTCAGAGCTCGACTTCGCAGATCACGTCGGCTCTGCCTACTTTGCGCAGATCTGGATCGCTGGCCTGATTGCGTTGGCCTTGCAAACGTCCTTCCTGACGCCTCCTTTCGGCTATGCCCTGTTTTTTGCTAAGATGGCGGCACCGAAGGGTATCAACCTATCCGATATCTATCGCGGAGCGGTACCTCTTGTTGCCATTGAGATTGTATTGATCGTGGCGCTGATCTCGTTTCCTCAGCTTATCACTTGGCTGCCTGAGATGGCCCTTGGGACCGCAGATATGCCGCAGCTGATACAGCGGTGACAGATGTTGCATACTTTGGGTATCGGCTGTGATTGATCCTATTGGGAGCGAAATTGCTTGAACCTCTAGTTGCTAGAGGTTGTAACATGTGTGTTGAGCTGTGGAGGAGCTAGACTTGCGATAGCAATCTCGCCTGTTTCAAAGATCTTCTGATCGTGTCCTAGAGAGAGTGACAAGAGAAGTAGAGCGTCTCCTGCGTTGCAAGAAGAGCATCGACGCAAGGAGATCAGCGGCAGTATTTTTGGTCGAGCAGAGTGCTCGGCCGGACAAGGTTTGGCCGGTACATGAAGAGCGATAAGCAAATCGAAGTGTTCGCGGGCGTCGCCAGTTGTCAGAGGCAAGCGCGATGGAACAAGTGGTTGTACTTGCCGATTGCCTTGGCGTTGTCTGTCGGCAGCCTTTTTTCTGGAAGCCTTGCCCTTATTGCCATCGCATTGCTCTACGCTTCGGACGTGGTCGAGTTGTTGATGAGTTCAGCGGCGACTAGGCTGACACGACGTCAGAAAGAGGACCGCGTTGTTCTAGGATATGGGCGATTGGAAATTGCGACAGAGTTGGCGAATTGTGTTGCTGTGGTACTGCTATCCGCTTCGGTCATTTACCACGGCGTTATGCGCCTAAATTCCCCTCATCTGGCGCAAGGCTGGATCATAGTGGTGCTCGTCTCTGTCTTGATAGGGATTGAGTTACTGGTGTTCTCGAAACCGGCACCAACATCGTGGCGCCGACGTAAAATCGGCACATCACCGCCCCTATGGTCAGACCGTTTAGCGTTCTTGCTACCAGTTCTCGCTGGCGGCGTAGCTATTTTGTTGCTTGGTTCCGGGCGAACTGACACGATTATTGCAGTTTTATTGTCCGGCGCGCTTCTTTGGTTCGCCCTCCGCGGTATTGGGGAGGCGCTTAGATCGTCGCTGCTTGGAGCGCCATCAAACCTGGATGCGGCAGATGTTGTGCAACAAATAATTTCCGTAGAAGGGGTGCAAGATATTCATCATCTACACTTCTGGCGGCTCCCGGAACAGAGACTGGCCATCGACGCTCATGTCGTTGTCACAGTACCGAATTGGCCTAAAGCCGAAGCCATCAGGGATCACATCGAAGCAATTCTAATCCATAAGTTCGGAGTAGAACACAGCACCCTCGAGATGGAAACGCCGGACAGGGAGCTGGATTCTTGCCATGTTTACGGCACTTGAGCTTGTTGACATTCATCCAGGGAGTATCCGAAACTCTGTGTATGAGGCTTAGCCCATGCGGTTGAAACAGGTCA
>JBELFK010000120.1:0-8864 GCA_042092935.1 Paracoccaceae bacterium
GTGAGCGACTCCGGGTTTGCTTACCGAGAAGCCGACAGCTTTGGTGCTGGTCGATCATTTAGAAAAACTGCACAAGGGGTTGCAGATGATCTTGGCGTTAAGGTCGGAAAAACTTCGATCTTCGTCGATGCATTCCGGCACGAAATTGAACGCGCGGTGCTGGACGTAAGTGCGGCATCATTTACTGTTGCTGAAAGAATTGTAGCTCGTGCGTCCCGCGAAGCCTCTGTCGAGGTGTTCGAAGCATTAAAGCACAAACTCGACGTCGTATTCGCTGACAAAGTGTCATACAACGAGCGCGTCACCGGTGCATCTGCAACAGAATGGGACGTTTCTGCGGTTGCTAAATTGAATGGGAGAAGGGCCATTTTTCAGACCGTCAGCCATTATCCAATGGCGATTTATAAGGCTAGTACGGCATTCCATGATCTAGCCGCACTTGACGATCCTCCGACTTTGATCTCAGTTGTTGCAAACAAACAGGAACTGGGCAGCAATCTCTCTCTGCTATCGCAAGCTGGGAGAGTAATTGATGTATCGCAATCAGAAGACGTGTTCATGCGATCAGTAGCTTAGTTACAAGTTACCCAACATCGAATGAACCAACCAATTAACGTTCAAGCCATTATTGGAGACACGCGCAGCCTCGCCTGTCCGCTTGTTGCATTTATCCGGGCGTAGAACAGAAAATGCGTCCGCCCATTGCCGCGGATGTGGTCAGACGTTTACGACAAGGTCGGGATATTCCGACCTGAGCGCCGCGACGACCGGATCGAGCGAGATCGCCTGATCGCTGTGCCAGACGCCCGGCCCCGGAGGCGAGGTCAGCACCTGACGGGCAGATTCCGCGGCGATGATTGCCGTCATCCGCGCCTCCTTGCGACCGGTCACTCCGACCACGGTCTCGGCAGGTTGAGACCCGTTTCGGCCCACCGCACGGACGGCGATGCCAATGGTATCCGAACCCATATGGACGTTCAGAAGCAGCCAGACCGCGCTTTTTCTCCAGAACGGCCGCCGCAGCAACCGACCAAGGCCGGCCCTTGACGCAACGGCGAAAAGCCATGTGACAAAGCGGCCGTCATACCGGATCCAGGTCGAGACCGAAGGGGTATTCAGGCTGCGCGCCAGCACATGCTGATCTGAGAAGTTGAACCGGTAGGCCGGGCGCTTTCGCTCCTGTCCTGCGAGACCGAGAGCCATGCTGTCGCCAAAGCTCCGGACCGACGTTAGGCGGCCGTTCTCCATCACCTGATAGGGTGTATCAATATTGTCTAGCATCCACTCGATTGCCGCTTGGCCGTGACGATCGCCAAGCCCGATCTCCAGCAGAATGTCAATCCGTTCCACATTGTCCATCTTTTCACTGGCCCTCGCGGCAAGCAGGTTGGTCAGTCCCGGGGCGGCGCCGACGCTGAGCAGCGCGGTGGCACCATTGCGCCGCGCAAGATCGTCGAGGGTCTCGACTTGCGCCAGGAACGAATATTCCGCGCTGATATCGACGTAATGGATGCCGCGCGACAGGCAGTGTTCGACAAACCCTGTATCAGCCTGATCGAGGCAGACGATGGTCATCGCGACTCCGTCCAGCGCGTGGCCGGCATCGGCGGAGAAAATATCCACGGCGCGTGCATCGGTGCCATGCCCGACCTTGGCGGCTGCGACTTGCGCCTTCTCGATGCTCCTGCCCGCGATGACCACGCGCCCGGGAAAGCCGGGGGCGAGCCGTTCGGCGATGGAAAGGCCGACCGCACCATAGCCGCCGACGATCAGGATCTTGCTGGCGTCCGGCTGCGCATTTGGATGATTGGAGGACATGTCGATGACCCTTCTTTGCGTTCTCAGATTAGAATTTCTTGCCGTCGCTGACCCCGGTCCGACGTACCACCCCCAGTCCTGCCATCGAATTTTCGGGGTCGCGGTCGGTCTGGTGTCCTTGACCGGTCGGCCGACGGACCGGTCAATGCAAGCTGTAGAAGCTGATCCTCCCACGCATCGGAAGAACTTTCAATATTGACGTCGCACGCGCAGTAGACGGCCCGTTCCATGACCCCGGGAAACGCCCAGTCGGTCGCGTCCGCCATGCCGACGCGCGGCAATCCAAGCTCTTTCGCCCTTCAAAGATCGCTGTCGATGCCACCTGCCGCCTTGTTCCCGCTTGATCCCAATACGCTTGCAGCAGCGTTCAACAAGACGTCATGCGGCGCAGGTAAATTTGCTTACATCGAGACACTGCATTTATGCCTGACGCGCCGTTCAGGTTCGTATGCCGAAATCTCGCATCAATGAGTTCGCGGGAAAAAACGCTTTGGCCAATGTCGCGCAGGGAAATAGCCTACAGCAAATCTCGTCCCGCAGACATTGCTGACAGCTTGGCATAGGCGATCTCGGGATCAACCGCGCCAAATCCGGCGAATGTGCCAAAGCCGCAGTCGCTGCCGGCGATGACGCGTTCGGGCCCGACGATGTCGACAAAGCGTTGAATTCGTTGACAAACCAGTTCGGGATGCTCAACGAAGTTCGTCGTGGTATCCACCACACCGGGCACCAGAACCTTGTCGTCGGGAATGTCGGACTTGCGATCTCTGAACGTCGCCCATTCGTGACCATGGCGCGGGTTGGAGGTTTCAAACAAAACGTAGCGCGATTTTGTGGACATCAAAGTGTCAAACATCTTGCTCATCGGGATGTCGCAAACGTGGGGGCCTTCGTAATTTCCCCAGCAAATATGGACCCTTACCCGATCCTGTGGCACGTTTTGCAGCGCGTGGTTCAGGGCCTCGACATGGCTGTTTGCGATGCTCAGAAACTCGGCGTCCGACAGGTCGTTGAACAGCATGTGGCGCGACAAAGCGAGGTCGGGGCAATCGAGTTGCAGGTCCAGTCCCGAGGCGACAATCGTTTCGTATTCTTCCTTCATTGCGTCGGCCAGTGCTGCCAGATAAGCCTCGCGGGTTTTATAGAAATCATTCTGTAAAAACAGAGAGATAACACCGGGACTAGCGGCGTTCATAAAGCCGCGATCGACCCCGTGTTCGGCCATCGCAGCTTTCAAATTCGAGATGTCTTTTTCCAACTCGCCCTGCCCTTTGGACTTTACTTCGCCGACGCACATTGGTCGCGCGTACTGAGGCGTTCCCCCGTCGTCCGCCAAGCGCTTTAGAAAGCTCGGGAATTGTTTGAGATCGGCTGGCGCATTCCGAGGACTGTCACCGTCAAAGCCAGTGTAGCGGTCTTTGACATAGGTCGCGTAGGAAATTTTTGAGGTTTCTCCGTCACTTACGATGTCCACGCCCGCGTCTTTCTGTTTGCGGACGGTCTGAGAAACAGCCGCCGTCATGCAGGCATCAAAGGCGGCTTGATCGTATGTTTTGCCGTGTTCACGGGCGAAGATAAAGTCCACCACATCCTGTGTGCGTGGCAATGAGCCTACATGTGTCGTTTGTACCATTTCCGTCTCCTGATTGCAGGCATATGTACATCTCGGCCACCCAATCTGTACAAATGCGTCCCTATGTTCTGGCCTGTTCGAACGCGGCCCATGCGTCTTTGAGTTTGTCGATTGTAAAGCCCTCGGCACGTGCGGGGCCGAGGATCAATTGTTCGGTTGTCAGCAGTTTTTCGATTGCCGAGTGTAATTCTGGAATGACCTGCCGAGGGATGACCAGCGCGCCGTGCCGGTCGGCGTGGACGAGGTCTCCGTCGTGCACCTGCATGCCGAAGATCGAAACCGTGCAAGCAATTTCGCGGACATGAACAAATGCGTGGCTGGGTCCGATCGATCCGGCCAGAACCGGAAAGCCCGGTTCAAGGTCGCCGAGGTCTCGCATCACGCCGTTGGTAACGGCCCCGGCCAGCCCCAAGCCCTTGTGGACCGCCGTGTGGACTTCGCCCCACCACGCGCTGACAGCGTTGTCGCCGTCAACGTCTTCAACCACCGCCAGCCGAGGCGTACCTCCGGTGGCCATATGTTCGAAATAGGCCAAGCGGCGTGACCGGATGACGTCTGCGCCCGCGTCCGGCGGAGTTCTGCCCGCGATCCTGGCGGTTCTTGCAAAACCGACCATCGACGGGGCTGCGGTATCCGAGGCAAGCATCGTGCGCTTGGTGAAATTGTCAAACCCGCGCTGCCCCTGCGCGACCTCGATCGCGTTGCAGACCGTGGGCGTGTCCACGGTTTTGAGCAGGTTCAACAGATCGTCAGACAGCATCACATCATCCATTGCCGCAATGCCTTGTTGGTGCGTTCCGGTTGTTCGAGCGTTGGCAGATGGCCCGCGCCGTCGATGATCTCCAGACGCGCGTTGGGAACTAAGTCGTACATCAACTCGTGACGGTCGAGCGGGCACGGGATGTCGTCGCGCCCGCAAAGGACGAGCGTGGGGACGGTCACGGATCTTAGCGTGTCCTGTTGATCCGGTCGGCTGGCCAAGGCATCCGATTGCGCGATGAACACATCCGGCCCAAAGTCGTTTGCCATGTCCATGCACAGCTGCAAGATCACGGGTTTGTTGGGACCATCGACAAGATAGTTCGGTTTCATCTCATCGACCATGACTGCGCGAAGCCGACCGTCGCGGGCGGCTTGTTTCTGCGGCTCGCGTTTGGCCGAGGCCTCGGGCGTTTCCGCCTTGGGGTTGGTGTCGAGCAACGCCAATCGCGTCACCCGATCCGGTGCCTGTCGAACGATCTCCATCGCGACGATGCCGCCCATCGACAGCCCCGCCAGCGCGAACCTTGGCGGGGCATTCCTGAGGATCGATTGCGCAAGGCCCTCAATGGTATTCTCGCCGGTCAAGGGCATGGCCATGATCGGCATTTGCCCTGAAAACGCAGCGATTTGCGGCTGAAACAGTCGCGCATCGCACATCATGCCCGGAAGAAGAACGAGGGGGTCGCGCAAGGTTTAACCCGCCCAGGTCAGGCCAGCGGGATCACCGGTTCCGGTGATTTGATAGATCGCGGCTTCGCCTGTCATCGACGGTTCGAACGCATGTGGCAGATGCTCGGGGATTGACATTGTGTCGCCGGGTGCAAGCGTCGCAGTGCCGCCATCCCAATTGACCGTCCAATGCCCCTTCACAGGCATGAGAACCGAGGGGCGCTGGTGGGATTGCTTGACCGCCGTTGCCGACCCTCGTGTGACAAAGCGCACTTCAAAACCGGGTTTGTCGCGCAGGATGCCGGTTTCTCCGATCACCAGCGCTGGATTTCGGTCAGCAAAGGCCACGAGATCCCAGTAACGGGCGACGTGGTTGGGGATCACCTGTGCGGTTGTCGGCTCGGCGCGTTTTGCCAGTTCGTCGTCACTCATCAGTGGCATCGGGTTCACACCTGAGGGCAGACGTTGCTGGTTTTTGGTGTCATAGAGCTTGCCGGTTTCGGCCAGTACCAAACCATGATCTTTTGCGTCTTCAATCACTTGCGGGGCCCACATCACGCCACCGCCTGCGTCGTCGCCACCCAAGATGGCCATAATCATCCCATAGTCGGTTCCGATGTTTTCAAAGCCCCTGAACACTCCCGTCGGGATATTGAAGATGTCACCTGCTTCAAGGGTGACCTCGCCCGCGTCGCCCCAGCGCCCCCAGAAGAAGCGCCATTTGCCGGAAAGAACAAAAAACGCTTCGGCGGTGCGGTGGTCGTGCAATGAATTGCGGCAGCGAGGCGGCTGGCCTGCTGCGCCGATGTTAAATCCATGCGGGATTGAGATGTGGACGTGCTGATCGGGGCTTTCCGATACACCGCCTCCGATGATGGTAAAGTTTTCCTTTTGATCGCTGCCAGGGGTGTGGGCGTCGATGAAGGCTGTTTTGCAGGGACGCAGATCGCCATAGCGAACGATGCGGGTTTCCATGTCTTGGGGTGTCATTGATGTGTCCTCTTGATGATTGGGGTTTGGGGCGGTTCAGAGGGCCGCCCGCCCCGGAGGATGCGGGTTCAGGCGCTTTGCCCTCAGCGACGCGCGCTGCGCGTGATACCGCCGTCGCGCCTGACGGCTGTCAAGACGATATGCGCCGCAGTCCATCATTCAGAGATCGCCTGTTTGCAGCAGAATTTGCTTCCAGACGGATGTTTCATCGAACAGCGCCCATTCGCGGCGCAGCCCCCAAGGGCCAAACTCTGCGTGACATGCGCCAAGGATGTAGACATCGGCCCCTGTCGGCGTGCCGAAACTGCCCCAACCGTCGTGTTTGCCGTGTAGCGACCAGCGCAGCGCAGCGCGGGGTGGCATCAAGGGGTCGTCCCGCCCGATCTGGTGGTGGATTTTGAATGCGGCGTTCGGGAAGGACGCGCGCAGGCCCATCCAGAATTGATCGGCCCCATCATGCGAGTGGGCGTGGACGCCTCCGGCATAGGTCAAAGCTGCGGCACGGTCATACTCGGATGGGATAACCGTAAAGTCGGCGGCCATGATGCGGGATAGGATGTCGGCGTAGCGCTGGCCCCATGGGTTGTCGTTGCCGCTACCCTTGTATGGCCCTTCGACGTCAATCGCGGGGGTCAACGGTTGCACGCAGGCCTCTGGTCCGCCTTCGCGGGCAATCAGGTCGCGGGCATAGTCCTTGGGGTCATGGCCCAATTGGCGCACAATGGCCCCCTGATCCCGGATCAGCCATTCGTCATTGATTTGGTTGTTGATCGCATGACAGTCGGCAAGAATTTGATAGCTGAGCTTCGCGCCCGTCGGCTGCCCATAAACCCCAGGACGGTCATGGGTGGCGGTGCTCAGGATGCGATGCGACGACAGCATCCCGGTCTCGGGGGTGCCGGACCAGATCACATCCTCGCCCAGCAACCTGCGATCGGGAAACTCGGCCAGCGTGGCCATGGTGGCGGCAATGACGCCCTGATTGCCCACAACGACCGAGGCCGGAGAGCGCACGACGATGTCTTTGGCATAGTAGTCATGCAGGGTCGCGATGCCGCGATCCTCCCATATCTCTTTGGTGATCCCGATGATGTAGTCGGGGAAGTCTTTGAATTTCGGGTCAAATCCCTTCATCGGGCCATCCTTTTGGTATGCGGGCCGAGCCTCTGACAATCAGCGGTCCGTCAATTTCGATTTTGCGTGGGATCGTTTCAATGTTCTGAATTTTCGACAGCATGACATTGACCGTTTCCGCCACCATGCGATTGGCGGGCTGGCGCACGGTTGTCAGATTGTAGGACGGCCAGGCACACATGGCGACGTCATCGTAACCAACGACTGACACGTCCTCGGGCACCCGCAATCCCAATTCAAAACGCAACGTGTCCATGACCGCCAGGGCCATGTGGTCGTTGGCGACAAAAACGGCGTCGGGTGGATCTGTGGCAAACATCTCAAGCGTGGCCGCGCGGGCCTGATCCATGTGGAAGTTTCCAACCGTGCGGGCGTAGAGTTTTACGCCCGCGCTGGCGAGGCCATCGACGAACCCTGTCTCGCGGTCGCGCTGGGTCGAGGCGCCTTCCCATCCCGCGATATAGCCGATCTTGCGATGGCCGCCCGCCAATAGGAATTCAGCCACCTTGCGGCCTCCGTCGACATTGGCAGAGGTGACCGCAGACATCGACGCATCATCCTGCGAGCGGTTGAACAGGACCATGGGGATTTGCGCGGCGCGACATCGTTCTGAGAGGTCTGACGACATGGACACAGAGGCGGCGATGATGCCATCGACCTGATAATCGAGGATTTCATCAACAACGGCGTCAATATTGTCCGAGGTATTGGCCGCCATGAAGACAAGCACGTGATACCCCTTTTCCTGAAAGGCGTTTGAGAGTTTCTCAAGCACATCCGGATAGAACTGGTTTTCCAGATAGGCCACGACGACGCCGATCATCCGGCTTTTGCCGGACACCATGGCGCGGGCGAGAACATTGGGGCGATAGCCAAGCTCTTGCGCGGCTTTGCGCACTTTTTCGACGGTTTTTGGTGACGCGGATGCCCCCGGTGTAAAGACACGGCTTACGGCTGACTGACTGACGCCAGCGCGGGCGGCAACTTCTGCCGAGGTGACTTTCGTTTGAACCATCAGTCCGCCGTCCAACCTCCGTCGATCATAAGCGCCGAGCCTGTTATCAAGGCGCTTGCCTCGGACGCAAGGAACACAGCCGCCCCCATGATGTCTTCGACTTCGCCGATGCGGCCAAGTTTGATCTTCTCTTCGACCCACGCTTTGCGCTCTGGCCGCTCAAAGGTTTGCCTGGTCAGGGGCGTGACGATGAACGTGGGACAAATCGTGTTGACGCGAATGCCTTTTGGCCCCCACTCAATCGCCATCGACTTGGTAAAGCCCTCGACCGCATGTTTCGTTGCGGAATAGACCGCGCGGTCAATGCCGCCGACCTTGGCCATCTGGCTTGAGATGTTGATGAGAGATCCACCGCGCCCCGTCTTCACCAGCCCGTCGGCAACGGCTTTGGTCAGAAAATACGCGCCCTTGATGTTTAGCGCTTGCACCGCGTCGAAATCCGCCTCGGTTGTTTCCAGGGCTGGCGCGTGCCGCGCGAGGCCCGCCGAGTTGACGAGAACATCAAACGGACCGGCGTTTGCAACCGCCTTGGCCGTGGCCGCGACGTCCGACACATCGAGTTCGAGCGCGCTGGCGGACCAATTCTCGACCGCCATGTCATCGACGATCTGGCGCAGTTTGTCACCGGACCGCGCCGCCAAAGTCACGTCAGCGCCGTGCTCGGCCAGAGCTACGGCACAGGCGAGGCCGATGCCTGACGATGCGCCGGTGACCAATGCGCGCTTGCCTTGAAGGCTAAAGCAAGGGGTGCGTGGAAAATTCATGTCACACTCCGGCAGGGATTTGGATCGGGGCGAGATTGCGGGCTTTGTTAAACTCTTGCAACCGCGCAAACACATCGAC
>JBELFK010000121.1:0-8839 GCA_042092935.1 Paracoccaceae bacterium
CGGTTCGGTTTTCGTATGCCCAGCCTGCGCCCGTCGGCGCATGGGCACCTGGAACCATCCGATTATAGCTGACGCCGTGTGGGACAAATATCAACGTCGAGGGGGGCATCCCAGCGACGCATCCGCCAACTGCGTGCCGCAATAGCTCGGTTCCCAATTCACCGCCGTCGTCGAAGATGTTGTTGCCCTCGGAGTCAACGACGGAAAAGTGCACATGCATCCCGTTGCCCGCGTCGTTGGCAAATGGCTTAGCCATAAAGGTTGCGGCCATACCATGTTTGCGAGCGATCCCACGGGTCAGGGTTTTGAAAAAATGGGCGTCGTCAGCCGCCGCAAGCGCATCGCGATGCAAGAGGTTTATCTCAAACTGGCCGGTGCCAGCCTCAGAGATTGCTGCCTGCGCAGGAATGCCCATCGCTTTGCAGCCGTCATAGAGATCGCTGAAAAAGGCATCAAAGGCGTCAAGCTCAGCCAAATCAAGCGTCGCGTCACCCGAGATGCGCCGACCCGTTAGCGGGTTTCGCGCAGGTAAAAGCGCCTCGCCCGCGTCATCAACAAGGTAAAACTCCATTTCAGTGGCTGCTTGAACGTGGCATCCATGGCCACGGTAACGGTCTAAAACACGGGCCAACGCGTGACGCGGATCGCCGTCAAAAGCGCTGCCATCGTCGTTGTGCATTCCCATCGGCACCAATGCCGATGGAGTCGCAAGCCACGGCATCGGCAGCGGGCCACGGCCCGTCGGTAAAAGCGTGCCATCGGCATCACCCGTCTGAAACACAAGCGGGCTGTCTTCGATATCCGCGCCAGTGATGTCGACGTTCAGCGCCGAAAAAGGCATGCGCGCTGATCCATCCGCCAGCTTGGCGTAGTCGGACGACGGTAGGCGTTTTCCGCGCATCTGACCATTCAAGTCAGGGACGGCAATTCGGATGGTACTAAGAAGGCTAAGATCCATGAGTCACACGGCTAATATTTTGATCAAATTTTCACAGACCCGTAAACTTGTCCAGAAAATAGTGGTTACTCTTCGCTAGTACGACTGTCTCATGTTGCAGTGACCATTGGGTTTTGCAGGGCTTCTGTATCATTTTTTTGCCGCAATTATTCTCTATTTTGCACTCGGACCGACCTGTTACCTGCGGATGGATTGCGCAAAATGATGAACTTTGATGATCTGACTGACTTTATTAGCGACGAAGATGGTGCCGCCACAATTGACATGGTGGTCCTTATGGCCGCCGGGGTGGCGACAACCGTCGCGATGACAAGCTCAGCGCGCGACACCTTGTCGACGCTGGTCGATGGCATTCAAGTGTCGTCGGCCGCTGTTAACACCAGCACCTCATTTGGGGGCGGTCCGCCTGGCAATGACCTTGAGGGCTAAGAACCCGAGCGGTCCAAATACCTAAGCCTCGTGAAGTTCTTTAAGACTGGCCTCGCAATAGCCTAAGGATAGCCATTGGCAGCCGGTGCAAACCTCGGTCAAATCGCCAGGCTTCACCAATGAGCGAATGCGTGCTTTGGCCTGACCCCAGGTGAGGCGATCGCCGGGTCGCACACCCAGCACTTTCGAGTGGGACAGATCGAGCGCAGTAATCTTGGCCTGACTCGTACAAAGATCACCGCGACGCTTGGGGCAGGGTGCGCAAATATCGTCGGTCGCGCCGATCACTTCGATTTCTGTATCGTCTCCGCCGTCGGCTTTAAGTCCTAGGGTGACGATCTCGGTCATATTCGCGGTGAAACCGTCCGAATAGCCAGCGCCGCGATACCCGAGCGCACATAGAAAATGATGCGGTCGAAATTGCAGTGGACGCGCCACTATTCCGCTGCCTTAACTTCGAATCCCTTTTGGATCATATCGCTTGGGGCGACGGGATATTCGCCGCTGAAACAGGCGTCGCAATATTGCGGGCAGGCGTTGTCACGTCCTTTAGCCTCGCCGACCGCGCGGTAAAGACCGTCAAGCGAGATAAACTTCAAACTATCGACGTTCAGATGCGCGCACATTTCGTCTTCGGTCATTGTCGCCGCAAGCAGCTTTTCGCGCTGAGGCGTATCGACCCCGTAAAAACAAGGCCAAGCGGTGGGTGGCGACGCAATGCGGAAATGGACCTCGGCGGCACCCGCATCAAGGATCATTTCTTTGATCTTTCTCGACGTCGTTCCGCGCACAACCGAGTCATCCACCAGAATGACCCGTTTTCCCTTAATCAAGGCACGGTTCACGTTCAGTTTCAGACGCACACCCATGTTGCGAATTTGCTCGGTCGGCTCGATAAACGTCCGGCCCATATATTGATTGCGCACAATGCCCATCCCAAAGGGAATGCCGCTTTCATGTGCATAGCCGATGGCCGCAGGGGTGCCACTATCCGGCACGGGGCAAACCAAATCAGCTTCGACAGGGTTTTCGCGCGCCAGTTCGACACCGATCTGACGGCGGGTTTCGTAGACCGACTGGCCGCCAATAATGCTGTCGGGGCGCGAGAAATAGACATGCTCAAAAATACAGAACCGCGATTCCTGAAGTCGGAAGGGAAAATGGCTTTGGACACCGTTTTCGGTAATCACAACCATCTCGCCGGGCTTAATCTCGCGGACAAACTCGGCACCGATAATGTCGAGCGCACAGGTTTCCGACGACAATGCCCAGCCGTCCCCAATTTTGCCCAACACAAGCGGGCGAACGCCAAGTGGATCGCGCACTCCGATGAGTTTCGTGCGCGTCATAGCAACGACCGAGAACGCGCCTTCGACGCGGCGCAAGGCGTCTTCCATGCGCTCGGGGATGTTGCGCTGCAACGAGCGGGCCATCAGGTGAATGATGCATTCGGAGTCTGATCCAGACTGAAAAATCGATCCACGTTCAATCAATTCACGTCGCAAGGCATCTGCGTTGGTAATATTGCCGTTATGCGCAATCGCAGCACCGCCCATCGAAAACTCACCGAAGAAGGGTTGCACATCGCGGATCGCGGCACCCTTTGATCCGGCTGTCGAGTAGCGCACGTGTCCTATCGCAAGCGGACCCGGCAAGGTTTCCATCAGCGATGCTTTGGTGAAATTGTCGCGAACATATCCGAAACGGCGGGCCGAGTTGAAGCCTTCGACCGGATGGTGGCTGACGATTCCGCCAGCCTCTTGGCCTCGATGCTGTAGCGCGTGAAGCCCGAGGGCCACAAAATTGGCTGCGTCGGCTACGCCAACAACGCCAAAAACGCCGCACTCCTCTTTCAGTTTGTCATCGTCAAAGGCGTGGGCCGGTGGCATCTGCAAGGACAAGGGCAGCTCCGAATCCTGATGTGAGTGTTCGTGCCCTCTCATAGTGGCATGAACGGGGCGTGTCACGGAAGTTTCATGAAGAAATTGCTTCGGGTGATAGAAGGTCACTGCGTCGGCAATAATCTTGGATCGTTGACCTACTCGCTTTCCCCGGATGCCAATGCGGATCTAAGGTACTGAATAGCCTTCTGAATCTGATCCCCTCTTTGGTGCAATTCGTCGATTTTTGCTTCGACGACTTTTCTGGCCGTGGCTATATCGCAGCCCCCGCCTGTGGCTTCGAAAATGTCTTTCAGATCGGCCACCGACATTCCAGCCTCACGCGCACCCAGAACAAAGCCAAGCCAGCGGACGTTTTCCTCGGCGTAGTCCCGATAATTATTGGTCGGTGATTGGCCTGCACCGGAATAAATCAAACCATTCCGTTCATAAAATCGGATTGTGTCGCGACTGACACCGGCACGTTCTGATAACTCGCCTATGCGCATGCATTACTCCTAACCATGGACTATGGTCTATTGTTTTTGATTTTACGATAACCTATATGGGTTCTGCAACAACGAATCTCAACAGCCTCATTATGAAAGGCAGACCCGAAATGACCAAACATATTGCAATCATCGGCGGCGGCTATTTAGGTTTCCGTCTGGCGAAAGCCATAGAGAATAAGGCCAATGTCACCCTTATTGAACCGCGTAGCCATTTTGTGCATTCGATTGCGATGGCGCGTGCGGTGGTCGAGCCGAGCATCTTTGAAGATTCGCTGATTCCCTATGATAACTTGTTGAAAAAGGGAACGTGGCTTCAGGCGCGCGCGGCGTCTGTCGATGATCGCGGTGTGACATTAGAGGACGGACGCCGCGTCGATGCTGACTATATCGTCGTCGCAACCGGGTCCGACAATGCGACACCGTTCAAGGCCAAGGGCGCTGACATCGAAGGCTTCCGGGCCGCGCATGACGCTACTCATGCGAAACTGAAGGCTGCCAACTCAGTCGCTATCGTCGGTGCGGGCGCAGTAGGCACCGAACTGGCCGGAGAAATCGCCCATTTCATGCCGGAAAAGCAAGTGACGCTGGTCACGGATGAACAAAGCCTCTTCCCGATGAAACCCGCGAAGATGGGGCAAATGCTTGGCCAGCAGCTTCAATCCGCTGGCGTGAAACTGCTCACCGGTCAACGCGTTGAAAACCTTAAAAGCCTGACCGAGCCATACGCCGGAACGCTAAAACTTGCGAACGGGGACGAGATCGCGGCAGACCTTATCTTCCCAACGATTGGATCACGCGCGGTTTCAGATCTTTTGCAGGGTCTTCCGGGTTATGCGGCGTCTTCGCTGGGGCGTGCGAAAGTCGATCAATATCTGCGGCCATCCGAGTATGCGAATGTCTTTGCCGCAGGTGATGTTGCCGATGCAGGCGAAGGGATGACCGTCGTTGCCACCTATTCTCTGGTGCCATGGTTGACCAAGACCTTGACGGCGCTAATTGAAGGAAAGTCGATTGAAACACTCAAGCCCTACCAACCGGCGGCGGATGCGCCACTACTGATCCCCTTGGGGCCGAAGAATGGGAACACTTACCTTGGCAAGATGGTCCTTGGTGGCTTTATGACCAGCCTGATGAAAGGCAAAAGCCTGTTTGTCGCCCGGAACCGAAAGCAATTTGGGCTTGGGTAGGCGGGTTTAACCCTCACAGGCCCCGACAAGTTCTTCATACTGCGCGGTGATCCAACCAAGGGCTTGTTCGGGGTCGCGCTCTTCGACTTGGGTTGTCACATTCGAGAAAATCTTGGCTGAGCGGCTGTCGTCGACAACGGCGACGGCTTGGTTGCTCATGATCGTGTCATAAGCAAAAAACGCGACAGCAACCAGGATGACCCCGCGAAGCGCCCCGAACAGAAATCCGAGACCCTGATCGACACCGCTGATTTTTGACTTCTGAATGAGAGATGAGAAGTAGGGCGTGATGAGCGAAACGATCACCAGGGCAACGGCAAAAACCGCCGCAAAACCAGCCACCATCGCAAGCTCGCAGCTATCGGCAAGCAGGCTGCCGACAACGGGCACCTCACCCACAAGAGGTTCGATCGCGGGGGCAAACGCAAACGCGACCATTGCAGCGATGATCCATCCAAGGATCGCCAGTGTCTCTCGGACCAGACCGCGCGAAAACGCGAGTATAGCCGATAGGATAATGACGATCGCAACGATCCCATCGATCAACGTGAATCCGTCCATGTCTCTCTCGCTATGTTGTCCGCGCTAACCTGCGCCGAAAACCTCACCAACAAAACCGGTCAAATCACCCATTTGTCGTAGGTTCAAACCGGCTCCGCGTCCCGTCTTGCCACCGGACGGAACTATTGCCGAGGTGAAACCAAGTTTTTGCGCTTCTTTCAACCTGTTTTCGGTCTGGCTGACGGGTCTGAGGGCCCCAGAAAGGGATATTTCGCCAAAAACCACGCAATCAGCGGGCAAAGCGGCATCTTCTCGCGCACTCAGCAGGGCAGCGGCCACGGCCAAGTCGGCAGCGGGTTCGGTTATTTTCATTCCACCAGCGACATTCAGATAGACATCAAGCCCCGCGAAGGGAATGCCACAGCGCGCCTCGAGAACGGCAAGGATCATGGCCAGACGTCCACTATCCCATCCCAAGACACTGCGTCGGGGTTGGCTGTGCGGCGAGGGTGCGACAAGCGCCTGAAATTCGCAGAGAACGGGGCGTGTGCCTTCTATGCCGCTGAACACAACAGACCCGGGCGCGGGCTCGCCGCGTTCTGATAAAAACAAGGCTGATGGGTTGGTAACCTCTGCCAGACCGGCGCCGGTCATCTCAAACACGCCGATTTCGTCGGCAGGACCAAAGCGGTTTTTGACGGCACGCAAAATGCGGAACTGATGGCCGCGTTCGCCTTCGAAATAGAGAACCGTGTCCACCATATGCTCAACCACGCGGGGTCCGGCGATTTGCCCTTCTTTCGTGACATGCCCCACAAGAACGACCGAGGTTCCCGTGCGTTTGGCAAAGGTTGTCAATTCATGTGCCGAGGCGCGCACCTGCGAAACGCTGCCCGGAGCACTGTCAACGGTGTCTAGCCACATGGTTTGAATGGAATCGATAATCGCCAATTCCGGTTTCTCGGCCTCAAGCGTTGTCAGAATATCGCGGAGATTGGTTTCCGAGGCCAGCTTGACCGGCGCGTCCGCCAAGCCCAGACGCTGCGCGCGCAGGCGCACCTGTGCGCTGGCTTCCTCGCCCGAGACATAGACCGTTTTCACACCCTGTTGTGCAAATTTCGCCGCTGCTTGAAGCAATAAGGTCGATTTGCCAATACCTGGGTCGCCGCCAACCAGAATGGCCGAGGCATTGACCAAACCGCCGCCCAACACACGGTCGAGTTCACCGAGACCTGACGTGTTTCTCGGGGGCGGGGCTTCTTGCGATGAAAGATCGTGCAGCAATACCTTCGACCCGCGCTTGGCCCCCAGAGATTTCGCCTTGGGACCAGCCGACAGCGGTTTTTCCTCAACGATTGTATTCCACTCGCCGCAGGCTTCGCAGCGACCGGACCACTTTGAGAAGGACGCACCGCATGAAGTGCACGTGAACGAGAGGGATTTTGCCATGGCAAAGTGATGCCCGAAGGCTGGCTGACTGGCAAGCGGTTTGGCGGCGTCGGTTCGTTCGTTCTCTTTAATACGGGTAGAGCTTTAGCCGTGCATCGATTTCTTGCGGTCTCGGGTTCGTTTCGTGGCCGCCTCCGAGCCGTCGTGGAAGGTGCCAAACCAGCGGTCCCACGGCATTTCCTGATTGCCGTAATTGCATTCGTAATACCGGTGGTGAAGTTGATGATAAAACGTCCCAAGCGCCAAACGGCGCTTGTCCCTAATGAGAAGATCTTCGTAACCGGTATGGGTCATGGCGGCACCGGGGCCTTGGTAAATCACATGGAAAATCAGGTGAATCGGGTGGCTGGCAACGATCCAATGAATGCAAAGGGTCGTCAGGTACAGGAAATGCTCGACCGGATGCATCGAAAAGCCGGACCACGGGCCGATATTGACGTTGCGATGATGGAGCGCATGCACGCGTTTGTAGATCAGCGGCACATGCAGCAGGCGGTGCACCCAGTAAAAATGAAACGCCGACCAGATCGGGATGAGGATCAATGCAACAACGAACCAAATCGGATTAGACGACAAAGTGATTGTCGGCGCGAACCCATTCGCCATCAGCCACATTGAAACAGCCTGAAATCCAGACAGTTGAAAGACGCCTGACCCCAGAGACCAAAACATGTTGTCTTTGACCTGGTCCGAGAAACTCCAAAGTCGATTTCGCTTGGTTTGCGGCCGCATGTCGAATTTCAACCGGTCCCCCTGAGCCTTCCGGGTGTAGAAATACCAATGCAATCCACCAGCGACAGCGAGCATCATCAAAAAGTTGACAGCCCAAATCTGAAAGACCCAGCCAAATGCCCATGTTCGTGCTGTTTCCAAAGACGGATAGGCAACCGCCCAGAGCACAATCGCCAAGATCAGCATCATTACCCGCTCGGATAGCGTCAGCCAATTTTGGCCAAACCACGTAACCAGAAAAGACGGATGCGGTGGCCACTTAAAGATCGATGGATCCTTCAACGGCAATTCGGGATGGTAGTTCCACGCTGCATTTTGGCCTTGGGATTGGGGGTCAGACATGATCGCGTCTCGCACTATTTCTCCAAGAATGCTGCGATTGAGACGGGTGATGATCTATCCTATCGGCGACACGCTACACGTCGGAACCAGCGCATTCGTCAACGTTTTTGACTAGCGTACGGCCTAAATAGGGCCTTCGGCGCGGCCATGGATGAATTGATCCAAATAGGCGTCGTCCGACGTGTCAATTTTTGACACTGGCCCGACCCAGCGGATTTTCCCGTCGTGTAGCATCGCGACTTGATCGGCGATCGCCCGAACCGAGGTCATGTCATGGGTGATGGTGATCGCCGTTGCGCCCATTTCCGAAACAATTTCGCGAATAAGCGCGTTGATGACGCCCGACATAATCGGGTCGAGTCCGGTCGTCGGTTCGTCGAAGAAAATGACCGCAGGGTCGGCGCAAATCGCCCGTGCAAGGCTCACGCGTTTTTGCATGCCACCTGAAAGCTCGGCTGGGAAAAGATCAGCGGTTTCGGGTGTCAGACCAACGCGGCGCAGTTTTTCGATGGCGATTTCTTTGGCCTCGTCCTTCGGTCGTGCCAGTGATCCGCGCAAAAGCCGGAACGCCACGTTTTGCCAGACCGGTAAGCTGTCGAAAAGCGCACCGCCTTGAAACAACATGCCGAATTTTTCCAAAAAAGCCTCGCGCGATTTGCTATCCAGCGTCTGGCCGCCGACCGAGATAGTACCGCTGTCCTGCACGACGAGCCCTAGAATGCATTTCAGCAAAACGGACTTGCCTGTCCCCGAGCCGCCGATGACGACAAGCGACTGCCCATTTGCAACCTCAAGATCGATCCCTTGCAAGACTTGCTTTGATCCGAATGATTTATGGACATCCTGAAG
>JBELFK010000122.1:0-8788 GCA_042092935.1 Paracoccaceae bacterium
GTGTAACCGTTGTCACAAAACTCGGAAATAAGCTGTGCAGGGGCGTCACTCATGTTGGGCACCGCTGGATTTCGCGACGAAAAACATCACGGACCCTTTTTGAACGGGTTCTTGAACAGACGTTTGGGCGCGCTGCCAACCCAAACCTGACCATGCCTCCAAAGACGCCCGTAGTCCTGAGACTTTTCGCCAATGAGGTCACTTATGTTGCAATCACGGCCCTTGTTGCGCAGCGCAATAACCTCGCCCTGTGGCATGATTTTTGCGATATTTGCACGCCCGTCTGCTTCGCGCGAAAGCAGGCGCGACTCGCCAAACACCGTGCTTTTCCAGTCGTCGCCATCCGCCAATGCGCGCCCGAACAAATACGGGCCAGTTACGTCTAGGGCTGCGACGCCCAGATATCCTTGTCGGCGGTTCTCCAAAATCCGGTTGATCGCCCGCTCAAACACAGGCAAGCCCGCGTGTTTGGCAAAGATCGTGCCGTTGCTCGTGGCCCAAGGTGGATGGCCCTCGATGTCGCGAAACACCACAAGATTGCGATCTTGGGCAAACGTAACGGGACGCAGGTGCAGATAGGACAAATCGCTGTAATGGCCACCGTGGTGAAACAGCAAACAATACCGCGCCAAGTCTGCCTTGAAGGCATGGGGGATAAGGGCGCGGTAGGTCTCTAAGACCTCATTGTCAAAGTTATCTGCAAGGAAATCCTGAATGTCGGCGTCGGAAAAGAGATGGTAGTTAGAGCCTTGGTAAATTTCGCGAAATGAGCGCATATTTGCGTGAAGCGCATCGGAAAACCGGTCCGCTTGCACGGGACCGTCTTTGACGAGGATTTGAAATATGCGGTCTACCATCACCCGCTGATTGTTAGCCAAAGGGGCGATGAATGAAAGGCAAACCGTCGCCAAGTGCAAGGATTAGGCGCAGATACTTCCGGTTCCGCTATTCCTACTTAACTCTATCCCTACCCACTGCGCAAATCTTGGTGCATAAGGCGTTCAACTGAATCGTAGCTCAATAAAGGACCAAACCGATGCACGATATCCGAGCGATCCGCGAGAACCCAGATGCGTTTGATGCCGCCATGGCTCGGCGGGGGCTGAGTGGCGTTTCGGCTGAGGTTCTTTCACTGGATGAGGCGCGACGGTCGGCGATCTTGGCCGCCGAGACTGCGCAATCGGATCAAAAGAAAGCCGCCAAAGAGGTTGGGGCCGCAAAGGGACGTGGTGACGAAGCCGAGTTTGAGCGCCTGCGCGCCCTGGTCGCGGCCAAGAAAGACGAAGTTGGCGCGATGCAAGCCGAAGCCAAGGCAAAAGACGAGGCATTGACCGAGCTTTTGTTGGGGCTGCCCAACCTGCCCTATGCGGACATTCCGGATGGAGCCGACGAGGATGACAACGTCGAAATCCGCTCATGGGGCGAGCCGCGCAAGCTGAATTTCGAGGCGAGGGAACACTTTGATCTTGAAGGCGTTAAGCCGGGCATGGACTTTGAAATGGCCGCCAAACTGTCCGGTTCGCGGTTCATGGTTCTTAGCGGCGCAGTCGCGCGGGTTCACCGTGCCTTGGCGCAATTCATGATCGACACCCATGTCGACGAACATGGCTTGGACGAAACATGGACTCCGATATTAGTAAACGGCAAAACCATCTCAGATTCGACGATTGGATCAACACCCATGGGTGGTACCGGTCAATTGCCGAAGTTTCGAGAGGACTTGTATTTTTGCAGCAGTGAAGGCTGGAGAAACCAAAATTTTGCGAAGATAATTGATGATTATGTCGAAAGCTCTGCACTCGAAGACTCAAAGGGTGACATAGAAAAATTAAAGCAAGTATTTACAAGTGCATTCGGAAAAGCACCTACCAGCGAAGAATTTTGGCTTGTTCCAACAGCAGAAGTTCCACTAACCAATTTCGTTAGTGGGGAAACGTGGCCGGAGATCGATTTACCGCGCCGCATGGTAGCCCACACACAGTGCTTCCGATCCGAGGCCGGATCTGCGGGCCGCGACACCGCGGGCATTTTGCGTCAGCACCAGTTTGAAAAGGTTGAAATGGTCTCGATCGTTCATCCAGACGAATCCGAGGCCGAACACGCCCGCATGACACGCTGCGCCGAAGCAATTCTAGAAAAGCTCGATTTGCCGTATCGGACTGTTGTGCTTTGCACAGGCGACACCGGTTTTGGCGCTCGCCGCACCCATGACATCGAAGTGTGGGTTCCGGGTCAAAACATGTTCCGCGAGATCAGTTCGGTCTCAACCTGCGGAGACTTTCAGGCGCGCCGGATGAATGGCCGCTTCAAGCCCGCTGATGGCAGCAAGCCGCGCTATGTGCATACGCTCAATGGCTCGGGCCTTGCGGTTGGGCGCGCGTTGATCGCCGTGCTGGAAAACGGCCAGCAGGCCGACGGCTCGGTTGAGCTTCCGGCTGTGTTGCACGGCTATCTCGGTGGCAAATCGCGATTGACGGCAGAAGGCGGGTTGGCCTGATGACCGATAAGATCATTCCAGCGGCAGACAATGCCCGGGCGTTTCGCAACGCTCTGGGAACCTTTGCCACAGGGGTGACCGTCGTCACGACAACCGGACCGATTGGCCATGTGGGCATAACTGTGAACAGTTTTTCGTCGATTTCGATGGATCCCGCACTGGTGATGTTCTCGGTGGCCAAGGCCTCAAAACGCCACGATAGTTTTGCGGATCATGGCCCGTTTGCGATCCATGTGATGGCGCAACCGCAAGACGACATCGCGACCGGTTTTGCCATGAACGCCCAAGCCTTTGAGGCAGCCGAGTGGACAGAAAACCCCGAGGGCATTCGCGTGATCGCAGGGTGCCTCGCCGCGTTTGAATGCGAGACTTTCGCCGTCTACGATGGCGGCGATCACGCAATCATCGTCGGTCGCGTTTTGCGCTTTTCGCAGTGTGAGGGCGAAGGATTGCTGTTTAGTCAGGGGAAATACGGTCGGTTTATTTAAGCAGGCCTTTTGAATATCAACGTAGGGCGCTGCGCCTTGCCAAGTCAGAAAACCAGTGAGGCCGCTCATGAGCTTTGATCGATCCATCAAAATCGCCCCGTCGATCCTTTCGGCGGATTTTGCCAACTTTGGTCAGGAAATCCAAGCCATTGAGGCGCAAGGCGCTGATTGGGTGCATGTCGATGTCATGGACGGTCATTTCGTGCCAAACCTGACCTTTGGACCACCCGCAGTTAAGGCGTTTCGCCCGCATGTGAAAACGGTGATGGATGTGCATCTGATGATCTCGCCCGTCGATGCCTATATCGACGCCTACGCCGATGCTGGGGCAGATGTGTTGACCGCGCATGTCGAAGCCGGTCCCCACACTCACCGCACGATGCAAGCCATTCGTGGCGCGGGGATGAAAGCAGGTGTCGCCTTGAATCCTGGAACACCCGCCGAGGCCGTCGAGCATTTGCTGGACCTGACCGATCTTGTCTGTGTGATGACTGTGAACCCCGGATTTGGGGGTCAGAAATTTATCGACATGACAGCGAAAGTCCGCAAACTGCGCGATATGATCGGCGATCGAGAAGTTCACATCGAGATCGACGGCGGCGTTGATCCGACGACCGCGCCCTTGGTGGCCGCCGCGGGCGCTGACGTTTTGGTCGCTGGTTCTGCCGTCTTCAAGGGCGGGTCCGTCAGCAATCCCGACGTTTACGGTACGAATATCAGCGCCATCCGAAACGCGTGCAGGTAAGGACAGGAAATGCCGTTAGAAAAGACTCCGATTTGCGATTTTGGCTGGCAGGCACCGGCGTTTTCTTTGCCTGCAACCGACGGTAAAACCTATTCGTTGGAAGATGTTAAGGGCGCAAATGGCACGTTGATAATGTTCATTTGCAACCACTGCCCCTATGTTGTCGGCGTGCTGGATCGCCTGCAAACCGAAATGGCCGCGCTTCAGGCCATCGGGATCGGCGTTGCGGCGATCAGCGCAAATGATGCGGACGACTACCCCGCCGACAGCTTTGAAAACATGGGGCGTCTTGCAAGCCGCGAAGGCTTTTCCTTCCCCTATCTCTATGACGAGTCTCAGGCCGTCGCCAAGGCCTACGGCGCGACCTGTACGCCGGATTTCTTTGGATTTGACGCTATGGGCGGCCTGCAATATCGCGGGCGTTTGGATGATGCGGGCAAGAATCCCAAATCCTTCGTCACCACGCGAGAGCTTTTTGAGGCCATGAAGGGTGTCGCCACAACTGGTCACGGTCCACAGGTGCAAACGCCCAGCATGGGCTGTTCGATCAAATGGAAATGAACCGCCGGTTCAGTGCTGCGTCACCCCAAGGGACTACCAGCCGATAAAATCCATGAATTCACCAAGCATTTCGACCCAAAACTCATAGGTTTTGTCAAAGTTGTGTCGGGACATGCCATCGACCTGACTGACAAAATACTGGAACACCGGATCATTGTTTCGGTCGAGATATGCGGTCCCCATGACTCGCTCAGCGTTCCACGAATTCATTGAGACATAATCCAGTCCTTGCAAAAGATCGAAAGCCACCGAAAACTGGAGATCCGTGCAATCAGTCCCGTTTTCGCAGCCGTAAAAGA
Source organism: Paracoccaceae bacterium (assembly GCA_042092935.1). GTDB lineage: Bacteria > Pseudomonadota > Alphaproteobacteria > Rhodobacterales > Rhodobacteraceae > JASMHC01. Next base: position 4,591 of record JBELFK010000122.1, read on the forward strand.
TAACCGAAAACCCAACACCGTGGGCCGCGCTTAGCACCAGCGGGTCACCATAGTCGTCAATCGTCAATTCTGCCTTGTACCCCATATCCTGAATGGCCTTCACGACAGATTCTGGATAAGCCGCAGAAACCGCAGTGCTGTCGCCATAGGCGGGCGGCCCCAGAACCAGTGACGCAAACGCCAAGACAATCATTCGGGACAATGTAGCTTTCAGCATGAGGCAACCTTTTCGTTTCGCGCCCCCGAGTATTGCACAGAATTGCCAAATCTCCATGCGCCAGATCAACGACCGGGTCTGGACGGGGCACGCTGGCAATGGACTTCACCTGACAAGCGACTATAAACGCGCAAAGACCTGAAATTGGAGTGCCAAACCCATGGCCGAAGTCGAGCAGCCACAGATCTATCTGATAACCCCCTCTGAGTTCGAGTTGTCGGTTTTCTCGTCGCAATTGGTACGCGTTCTGGACAGCGCCGACATCGCGTGTCTGCGTCTGACGATGGCAACGCAAGACGAAGATCGCATTTTGCGCGCCGCTGACGCGATACGCGAGATCACGCATGCACGCGACATCGCCATGGTCATTGACAGCCACATTATGATGGTCGAACGGCTTGGCCTTGACGGCGTTCACCTGACAGATGGGGCACGTTCCCTGCGCAAGGCCCGTGATGAGCTTGGCGCAGACGCGATCGTCGGCAGCTATTGCGGTCAATCGCGCCACGAAGGCATCAACGCCGGCGAGGCGAACGCCGACTACGTTAGCTTTGGGCCGGTCGGCACGTCCTCTCTTGGCGATGGTGAGCGCGCCGAGGCCGAATTGTTCCAATGGTGGTCAGAAATGATCGAAGTGCCCGTGGTTGCCGAAGGTCATCTGTCGGACAATGATCTTCGATCTCTCGCGCCCATCACGGATTTCTTCGGAATCGGCGATGAAATCTGGTCCTCGGACGACGCCGCCTCTCGTATGACGGAAATATCCAAGATCGTCTCATCCGCTTTATGATTTTGACAGGCGTTTGAACTCGTATCGCACGGTTTCTTCCAACTCGAGCGCCAGTTGCTTGCGGTCGGTCCAATCCTGCATGTTCAGCGGTGGGCTATAAACCACATCGACCGATCCGTTCTTGCGTGTTCCCAGCACCTGAAGAAGGTGGCCCGCAAGCTCCATATCGCCCCAAAATCCGTAAAACCGAGGATCCTTGCCATGCGGGGCGTGATAAACAACAGTGACGGGTTGAATATGTGCATTTGCACGGATTTGTTCACTTAAGAATGGCGCGAAAAGAGTTGTTTTAAAAGGCAAAACTCTTTGATTGTCGGTGGATGTTCCTTCGGGAAAAAACAACAACCGATGACCAAATCCCAGTCGCTCTTTAAAGGTGTTTATGTGTTTGATCGCATCCCGACGATCACGCTTGATGAACACCGTCCCCGTTGCGCGCGCCAACCAGCCAATACCGGGCCAGCCTTTGACCTCGGATTTTGCCACGAAATATATGCGTTTGCGGGCGTTGAGCACAAAGATGTCGAGCCAGCTTGAATGATTGGCCACCACCGCCCCTGGCATTTGCATGCTCGCACCATGGACACGCAAATCGAGGCCCAACAGCATCAAGCCAAGACGGCACACGACTTGCGTGATTGTCGGAGATACCGGCCGCCGTGGGCCAAAAAACGGGCGTTCGATCAGGCGGATTAGGCCATGGATAATCAAACCGATCAAAAGCAGTAGAATTAGCGGAATACCGCGAAGGGCGGCGAGGATCCATCCAAGCGGTCCAAGTCGTTCCGGCGTCAACTCAGGTTCATCCGACCAAGTAACACTCATGCGCGCCCCGATTTTTCGTAGATCTGACGCTGGCGAGCATTCATTCGTTCGGTATCCATAATCAGGCAGACATCCGTGGTGTTAAAGGCGTGATCGATAAACGCACCTTCGCCAACGAAACCGCCCAAACGAAGATACGCCTTAATCAACGCAGGCGTTGCCAGCATTGCAGCCTTTGCGTCCAGATCATCTTTGGCGATCAAGTCCATCGGCTGAAACGCATCGGCCTTTGCCCTGACCCGCAAATCTGGTGGGGCGAGGTGCCTGTGGTGCAACAGTGACAATGGCCCCGCATGTTCCTGTGGATTGACGCCGTGAAAGCTGGCAACCCCAAAGAGAACCTCAATATCGTGGTCGAGCACGTAGTCGGCCAAACCATTCCATAGATGATACATCGCGGCCCCACCACGGTATTCGGGTCTCAGGCAGGATCGTCCAAGCTCAAGCAGATTACGGCCCGAGTCCCTGAGAACCGTCAGATCGTATTCATCCTCAGAGTAAAACTGACCGATTGTGTCCGCCTGATCCTGACGCAGCAACCGGTAAACACCTACGACGCCGTTCATTGCTTGGGGACCGGCCGATTGGTCGATCAACAACAAATGATCGAAATGCGGATCGAATTTATCTTTCTCGAGTCGATTTTCGTGATCGACATCGGGGCCATCGGATCCCAATTCATTTACAAAAACATCGTAGCGCAGCCGCTGTGCCGCACGCAAATCCTCGGGCGAAGTTGCCAATCTGGTCATAAATGTCGATGGGTGCGACTGCATTCGAAACAGGGGCCTTTTGGGTCGGCATCTTTTTAGGCGGGACGGAAGATATTGACAACAGTGGGAATTTTGATGTTCTTCTTAAGGTTGTGTTAACTTTTAGGGTGCTATTTCTCGTCTGAAAACACAGGAGTCAGCGCAATCCGATCGCCCGCAATCACCACCTTACCCTGTTCACGAAAATTGACGGTGATCCGGTCATTAATGTTGGACTGCACCTGCCCCAACCCCCACTCGGGTTGGTTTGGATGGCGCACCAACATCCCTGGTTCAAGCATGCTGTTTAGTCCCGACATTTCACATCCATTTTCCGAGAATTCGATTTGAGCGATCATAAACTGAACCTCCCCGCCTTGCTAGGGGCGCGGATATGTCATGACCTTGTTAGTCCCGTCGGGGCAATTAGCAACGGGATTGAGCTTCTGCAATTGTCGGGAAATTTGTCTGGGCCAGAGGCCGGTTTGATTGGCGAAAGCGCGGATTGCGCGAACGCTCGGCTGCGGTTTTTCCGCCTCGCCTTTGGACAGAGTGGCGCCGACCAATGGATTTCGGGCGGCGAACTGAAAGACATTGTGGCAAAAAACTACGCCGACGGCGGGTTTAAGGTGCGCATAGCGTCGGACAGCGGTATGAAGCGGTCTCAGGCGCAGGTGATGCTTCTTTTGTTGATGTGTTGCGAAACCCACGTCATGCGGCGCGGGGAGGTTGTCATAAACGGCGATGGGCAATTGACCTGCCGCTGGCAGACAGCACTTGCACCACATAGTCTGATGACCAACCTGCTTGAAAACCGCGACTGGCCGCAAGATCTGGCCGCGGCTGACGTGCATTTTCCGCTTGCGCGAGAGGCGCTAAAAACAAATCGGATGCGCCTTCGGGGCGATCAGCAGGGGCAGGATTTGACACTATTGACTGAGCCTGCCTTGCCCGAGCTTCAGATCAATCGCGAACCGTCCCGTCCCCGACGACAAGGTACTTGAAACTGGTCAATTGCTTTGCGCCAACAGGACCGCGCGCATGCATCTTACCGGTCGCGATGCCAATCTCGGCCCCCATGCCAAATTCGCCACCGTCGGCAAACTGGGTTGAGGCGTTGCGCATCAGAATCGCGCTATCAAGCCGCTCAAAAAACCTGTCGGCGGCGGCATCATCCTCGGCGATGATGCAATCCGTGTGATTTGAACCGTAAGTGCGTATATGGGCGATGGCCTCGTCAACGTTGGCGACCGATTTTGCCGCAATGACCATATCGAGGAATTCTTTACCCCAATCTTCATCGCGCGCCTCGGTCGTGCCGGGAATGTCGGATAGATTTGGGCCTGCATGCACGTCAACGCCCGCATCGATCAAGGCGCGAATGACGCCCTGCCCGATTGTTTTCACCACGTCTTGATGGATCAACAAGCATTCCGCCGCGCCGCAAATCCCCGTGCGTCGGGTTTTGGCGTTCATCACAACGCGTAGCGCTTTTTCGGGGTCGGCGGATTTGTCGATGTATATGTGAACAATGCCCTCAAGATGGGCAAAAACCGGCACGCGCGCTTCTCGTTGCACGAGGCCAACAAGACCCTTACCGCCACGGGGTACGAT
>JBELFK010000123.1:0-8551 GCA_042092935.1 Paracoccaceae bacterium
TTTGCGGTGCCCGAACGCTACTTTGGTGGGGTTAACCAGCGACTAACGCCGCTAAGCCACCAGTTGCGAGGCCTTCTTAAGATCAACCGACACAAGCTGGCTGACGCCCTGTTCCTGCATGGTCACGCCAAACAACCGATCCATCCGCGCCATGGTCACAGCGTGGTGCGTGATTATCAAAAAGCGAGTATCCGTGCGGCGCACCATCTCGTCCAACAGATCGCAGAAACGCGTTACATTGGCGTCATCCAAAGGCGCATCGACCTCGTCGAGCACACAAATCGGGGCCGGATTTGCAAGAAACACCGCGAAGATCAGCGCCAACGCCGTCAAGGTCTGCTCGCCGCCTGACAAAAGCGACAAGGTTGACAGCTTCTTGCCAGGTGGCTGGCACATGATCTCGAGCCCGGCTTCAAGCGGATCGTCGCTTTCGACCAACACAAGATTGGCCTCGCCCCCACCAAAAAGATGCGTGAACAACATCGAGAAATTGCTGTTCACCTGCTCAAACGCCGTCAAAAGCCGCTCACGCCCTTCCGAGTTCAGATTGTTGATCCCGCGACGCAACTCCTTGATCGCTTCCTCAAGATCGGTTTTTTCCGACACGAGGTGATCGTGTTCTTCCTGAACCTCTTTGGCGTCCTCTTCCGCACGCAGGTTCACGGCCCCCAAAGCATCGCGCTGGCGACGCAACCGGTTGACGTCGCCCTCGACTTGCTCGGCACCGTCCATCTCGTCAGGATTGCCACCCAATTGCTCAAGCAGCCCTTGCGGTGTCATCTCTTGATCCTCGGAAATCCGCTCGGCTGCATAGGCCACGGTTTCTCGCGCGGCGTCCGCACGGGCTTCGGCGCGGGCACGGGCTTCGCGGGCTTCTGAGGCCGCGCGCTCCGCTGTCCGTTCGGCTTCTTTGGCGGCGCTTAAAGCCGCCTCGCCACCGACAAGATTATCCGACGCCGTCGCCTTGCGTGCCTCGGCCGTCGAAATTGCCGCGTTCAACTCGTCGCGCTTGGCAGCGATTTCATCGGGCGCCGCCGTTGCGTCTTTCAACTCGGCCTCCGACGTCTCTTTGCGCTCAATCAACTCAGCATTGCGCGTCTTGGCGGTCTCGAGCCTGTGTTTCCAGCCGCTGACCTCTTTCGTGATCTCTTGCTGTCGCTTGAGACGCGCAATCCCTTCGCGACGCAATTCATCATGGGCCGAGCGGCGGCTCATCATCGACATACGCGCGGCCTCGACGGTCATTTTCACGTCTTCAACGCGACCACGGGCCGTCGCGAGATCCTCTAGCCCCTCCAAGGACCGTTGCGCCTCGTTCAAATTCACTCGCGCTTCCATCGCCGCTTCTTCGTGACGCTTCACCGCCAGATCGAGACTTTCCAGCTTGCCCTCGGCCAGATTGCGATCCGCCTCGGCGCGGCTGAGCGACCGCCCTGCTTCCGCCATCAACCGATCCGCATCGCGTCGGGCGTTACGGGCGGCTTGATCTGCTTCGGTCAACTCGCGCAAACGCGCGCTCAGAACCTCATGCGCTTGCATCGCGCCCTCGGCGCGCGCCGTTGCCCGCGAAAGTTCTTGCTTCAATTCCTCAAGCCGGTTGAGTTGCTGCAACCGAAGCGCCGCCGCCGAGGGCGCGTCTTCGGCCCAGGCCCGATAGCCGTCCCATCGCCACAGATCACCTTCGAGGCTGACCAACCGCTGACCGGGTTTTAGCAAGTGTTGCAAGGCCGGGCCTTCGTCCACATCCACCAGCCCGATTTGCGACATGCGCCGCACCAAGGCATCTGGCACCGACACGTGGTTGACCAAGGACGTGATCCCCGATGGCAACGGCTGGTCACTGTCGTAGGGGGGCATGACGACCCAACCCGACGGACCGTCGCCTTCGACCTCGGGCGCGCGCAGGTCATCCGCCATCGCCGCCCCAAGCGCTTTTTCAAAGCCCTGTTCGACCTGCAACCGGTCGAGAACCTGACCCCCTTCGGCCGTGTCGCGCTGCACCAAACGTGCCAATGCTGTTGTCTCAGCCGAAAGCGCATTTACCTCGCCCTCAGCTTCGGACCGTTCGGCGCGGGCTTCGACCTCTCGCGATTGGGTTTCTGCACGGGAAACTTCCGTTTCCGCCAGAGTTTCATCCGCTTTTACGGCGGTTTCGGCTGCAACCGCTTCGGCGCGTTTCGCCGCTTCGAAATCCGTTTCCGCCTTGGTCAGCGCGGCCTTTGCCGACGACACCGCATCGCGGGCGCGCTGCGCCTCGGCGTTGCTTTTGTCCATGGTCTTTTGGCTATCGCTCAACAAGCGCTGCGCCGAATGGTGACGGGCCGACAAACGCGCCACGTCTTCCGTCAAGGTCGACAGGTCCTGTTCGCATTGCTGCAAGATCGACGCCGCATCGCTGGCCGCATCCGAGGCCAGTTGCAGCCGATCCGCGTGGCCCTCGGACGCTTTCGCGGTTTCGCGCGCTTCCCATTCCAACCGCTCGATTGTCTCGCCCGCATCGCGGTTCAATCCAGCCTCGCGGTCAATATCCAAAACAAGCTGCGATATGCGACTGCGAAGTTGCTCGATCTTTTGAACGGCCTGCGCTTCCTGGTCCTGAAGCGTGTCCCGCTGGACTTGCAAGCGTTGCAGAACGGCGGCGGCGATCGCTTCCTCTTCGCGCAGCGGAGGCACGGCATCCTCGGCGCGCTGACGTGCCTTGCCCGCATCACGTGCCGCGCTTTCGGCCTGCGACGCTGCGGTCATGCGCACCCGCAAATCATCCTCCGCCGCAAGTCGCGTCTCGTCAGCCTCTTTCCAACGACGAAACAACAGCACGCCTTCGGCGCGGCGAAGCTCTTCGCCAATCGCGCGATACCGTGCTGCCTGACGGGCTTGTCTGGCCAACTGGCCCAACTGATTGGCAAGCTGCTCGATCACATCATCGACGCGGGTCAGGTTGCTTTCGGCACCGCGCAACTTCAACTCTGCCTCATGGCGGCGTTGATACAGCCCCGAGATACCGGCAGCCTCTTCCAGGACACGGCGGCGGTTCTTGGGTTTGGCGTTGATAAGCTCAGAAATTTGTCCCTGACGCACAAGCGCAGGTGAATGCGCACCGGTCGAGGCATCCGCAAACAGCATCTGCACATCGCGCGCCCGAACGTCTTTGCCGTTGGTCTTATAGGCGCTGCCCACATCGCGGGTGATCCGCCGCACGACCTCAAGCACATCGCTTTCATTAAACCCCGACGGCGCAAGCCTGTCCGAGTTGTCAAGCATCAGACACACCTCGGCGAAATTGCGGGCCGGACGGGTCGCCGCCCCGGCAAAGATCACGTCCTCCATCCCGCCGCCACGCATGGCCGTCGGACGGTTTTCGCCCATCACCCAACGCAGAGCCTCAAGCAGGTTCGATTTGCCACAGCCGTTTGGGCCGACAACGCCGGTCAACCCGTCGGCGATAATCAAATCCGTCGGGTCTACAAAGCTCTTAAAGCCTGTCAGTTTTAGCCTATTGAAGCGCAATCGTGTCTCTGCTGATTCAGGGTTCAAACAGCGTGGGCGACAAAACAGCCACCTGTCAACAGCGCGAACCCATGATGTGGACAAAATTGCCGAGTTATCCACAATATATTGAAACTCGCCCCCCCGTATAACGGCTTGACCGATGCGCAAAAAACCGTACCTAATTGAGACCCAAGCAGCAGGATACTTCATGACGGTTTCGATTGATCTCGAACATCCTCAGACCCCCGACGTTGAAGCCCTGCTTCGCGAAAGCCACACGCTTATGCAGGCGCTGTTTTCCCCCGAAGAAAACCACTTCCTATCGCTTGATGAGCTTGCCGCCGACAATGTACGGCTGTTTATTGCCCGCGTTGACGGTCAGGCCGCTGGCACAGGCGCCTTGATGATTGCGCCCGGCTACGGCGAAATCAAATCCATGTATACCCACCGCGATTTTCGCGGGCGCGGTGTTGCAGACGCCATACTGTCAAAGATCGAGTCCGAGGCCCGCAAAAACGCCCTGCCCGTCCTGCGTCTGGAAACCGGCGATCTTTTGCACGAAGCCCAACGTCTCTATAGCCGCCACGGTTTTGTCGATCGTGGCCCGTTTGGCGATTATGAAGACAACGGCTCGTCTATCTTTCTGGAAAAACCGCTTTGACGGACCTGTCCGGGCATTGCTTGTGCAAGGCCTGCACCTTCAGCCTGAGCGGATCGCACAACTGGGTCGGCCACTGCCATTGCGATAGTTGCCGCCGCGCGACCGCCAGCCCGATAACCACGTTCATCGGCCACCCTGACGGCGCATGGACCCTAACCGGCCCCGTCGCGCGCTACAGGTCTTCGGCAAACGTGACACGGGCCTTTTGCAGCACATGCGGCAGTCCGCTTTTCTATCAGTCATCCGACATTCCCGGCGAAACGCATTTCTACGCCGCATTGTTGGACGACCCCTTTGTGGCCGTGCCAACCGTACACTGGCATTTTGACGAAGCCCTGCCGTGGCTACACATCTCGGACACGCTGGACAAAAAGGGCATCTAAGCCTGCGCATTTGACCTCGGATTGCAGAATGGTTGATTTCACACTGGATGAAGTCGCCAAGGTGTGGTCATATATTCTAACCAATTGCCGAGAGTTTCCCCATGCCCTTCCAAAAGGTTCAACCTGAAAAACTGTCCTCATCGGTCGTGCGCCAGATCGAGCTGTTGATCTTGCGGGGTATTCTACGCCCAGGTGAACGGCTGCCGTCAGAGCGTGAGCTTTCCGAGCGCATGGGCGTCAGCCGCCCGTCACTGCGGGACGCCATATCCGAGCTTCAGGACCGCAACCTGCTGACCAGCAAAGCCAACGCGGGCATCTTCGTCGCGGATGTCTTGGGCTCGGCATTCTCGGACTCGCTCGTGCAGCTTTTTGCCAGCCACGACGAGGCGGTGTTTGACTATATCGCCTTCCGACGAGACCTTGAGGGCATGGCCGCTGAACGCGCTGCCAATCATGGGACGGACACGGATTTGAAGGTGGTGCAGACCGTCTTTGACAAAATGGAAGCTGCGCATCTCAAGCGCAACCCCGAGGAAGAGGCCCAACTCGACGTCGAATTTCACCTTGCGATCATCGATGCCAGCCACAACATCATCATGCTGCATATGATGCGCTCGATGCTGCAACTGCTGCGCGAAGGTGTTTTCTACAATCGCGCCATAATGTTCAAGCAGAGGCTCAATCGGGCGACGCTTCTCGATCAGCACCGTGCGATCAACACGGCGCTTCAAAGCCGCGATCCTAAAGCCGCGCGCGCGGCCGTCGAAAGCCATCTGTCGTTTGTGGAAGACGCTCTACGCAATCACAAGAATGAACAGAAACACGAAGAGATCGCCCGCCAGCGCATCGAGCATCACACCAAATAAAAAAACCCGGGCGCTTCGGCCCGGGTCTTTTGAATTCAACCGTGCGACAGCTTAATGCAGCTTTGCATCAACATCCTTGATGGCCGCTTCGATCAGGGCGTTGCCCTGTGCTGCGGACATTTGCGATGCAACGATCTCGGACGACGCTTTGATCGCGACGGTGATCGCCTGATCGCGGACTTCCTTGACAGCCGCCGCCTCAGCCGAGGCAATCTGATCTTCGGCAGCCGCCAAACGACGAGCGATCGAATTTTTCAGATCTTCCTTGGCCGCTTCCGCCGCCAATCGGGCTTCTTCTTTGGCCGCTTCAACGATGCGGTCGGCCTGAACCTGAACTTCTTTTTGCTTGCGCTCATAAGATGCCAAAACGGTCTGGGCTTCTTCACGCAATGCGCGTGCTTCGTCCAATTCGGATTTGATATCGTCTGCGCGCTTGTCCAGCAATCCCGCGAGGATCGACGGCACTTTGAAGTAGACCAGGATCGCGATGAACAGGATGAACGCCATCGTAACGATGAAATCGGTGTTCTTCAGCGACAGGAAGGGGGTGCCTTCCGGGGCCGCCAAGGCCGGTGACGCCGCAATGATCGCGATAAGAGGTGCTAATATCCGCATGATCTTACCCTTTCATCTGTGCGTTGACGGCTGCCGCGACAGCATCTGCATCCGCAGAGCTACCAAGTGCAGCAACGATTTCAGAGGCTGTGTCCGCTGCAACAGCTTTAACGGCTTCTAGTGCGCCTGCGCGGATCTCGGCAATGGCGGCTTCCGATTCAGCGGCCTTGGCGCTGATGTCGGTGTCGGCCTGACGAATTGCTTCTGCAAGCTCATCCGCCATTTCAGCTTTGGTCGCGGCAATGATGGCCTGTGCTTCCGCACGGGCATCGGCAAGCGCCTTGTTATACGCCTCTTCCGCGTCGGCAGCTTTTTTCTTCAGCTCTTCCGCGGCGGCGATGTCATTTGTAATTGTCCCCTGGCGATCAGCCAGAACAGACGCGATGCGCGGCAGCGCGATACGCGACAGGACGAGGTAGATCACGATCAGGGTGACAATCAGCCAGAAAATCTGGTTGCCCCAATTCGAGAAATCCAACTGCGGCATTCCCGGCGCAGATCCGGCGGCTTCAGCATTGTGGCTGGTAACCTTTGTGATGTCGGTCGCCATGGCGCCCTCCTCCGTGAACTTCCGGCTACACTGGGTGGAAACCTATGCTTCCACCCAGCCGTAAGGACTTAAGTTCCGTAAGGCTTATACAGCGAACATCAACAGAAGCGCGACGAGGAACGAGAAGATGCCCAGTGCTTCCGCGAATGCGATGCCGATGAAGAGTGTTGCAGTCTGCGAAGCAGCTGCCGATGGGTTGCGCAATGCGCCAGCAAGATAGTTACCTGCAACGTTACCAACACCGATGGCTGCTGCGCCTGAACCGATTGCTGCCAGGCCTGCGCCGATGTGTGCGAGATCGCCTTCCATGTGAATTCTCCTTACGATTGGAAGTTGAAACTTGTAGTGAGTGTTCGAACCTTAGTGCGACGGATGCAGCGCATCTTTCAGATACACACAGGTTAGAATGGTAAATACATAGGCCTGAATGAAGGCCACAAGAACCTCGAGACCATACATCGCGGTGATCGCCACAACCGAAACCGGGCTGATTAGGGCGATCGCGGCAAAGCCTGCGAACACCTTGATAACCGCGTGGCCCGCCATGACGTTGCCAGCAAGACGAATGCTGTGGCTAACGGGGCGAACGAAGTATGAGATAAGCTCGATGATCGCCAGTACCGGACGCAACGCAAGCGGTGCGCTCGACACCCAGAAAAGGCCGAGGAATTTCATGCCGTTCTTGACGAAACCGACCACGGTGACCGTCAAGAAGACAGCCAGTGCCAAAACAACCGTCACAGCGAATTGCGAGGTGGTTGAAAAGCTGGTTGGCAGCAGCGCGAGGAAGTTGGCAAAAACGATAAACATGAACAGCGTCATGACATATGGGAAGAAGGCGACGGCATCCTTGCCGGCCACATCCTCGACCATTTTGTAGACAAAGACATAGGCCATCTCGGCAACTGACTGTGTCCGCCCTGGGATCGTCGCACGTTTGCGGGTGCCCAGAACCATCAGCGCGATGACCGAGATGATTGCAAGCACCATCCAAACGGTTGCGTTTGTGATCGTGAACATACCAATGGTGTCAGCACCGAACAACGGTTCGACCTTGAACTGATCCATTGGCTTGAACGTCAGACTGCTCTCAGCCGCACCACTTGCATCCTTGGCCATGCCTATTCCTTCTCGTCTTCTGCGGCCTTGACCGCTTTTTCTTGCAGCTCGCTGGCCGTGCGCATCATGGTTTTGATGCCGGCTGCGAACCCAAACATTGTAAACAGCACCAGAAAGATCGGCATCGTGCCAAAAAGCACATCAAGCCCGTATCCGATGCCAAAGCCGATAAAGATACCGGCCACAAGCTCTGTCACCATGCGCCAACCGACCTCGCCAGCCGACACACCCCCTGTCGTTTCGGTCTCACCTGCCGCGGCTTTCTTCGCCGCCTCGATCTTGTCTTCGAGCGCTTTGAGGCGCTCTTTGTCGACGTGATCTGCCAAAATGGACCTCATTCAGAGTTTGGGGGATGACTAAGGTTCAAAGGCTTATGAGTCAAGCGACAGAACCGCGCGGCCTCTGGGGTGCTAAACTGTTGTTTTTATGGGTATTTTTGGAAAGATGAAGCAGATGGACGTGCCATTCGGCGGCGGGTTTCATGCGGCAAAGGCAAAATTGCGTTATTCAACCATTTGGTTGAGAAAACCCGAGCCGCTTCACAAGCCTGCCGTCGATAAACAGCAAGCCCGAGAAGATCACCGCCATTCCGGCGAATTGGATGGGGAACAAAACCTCGGACAAAATGTAGACGCCCAACAGCACCGAGGAAATCGGTGCAAGGAAGGTGATCGTTGAGGCCGTGGTTCCTCCGACGCGGGGGATCAACCAGAATAGCAGGATAAACGCCGCCGAGGTCAGGACAAAGCCGATGAATATGAGCGACAGCCATGTTTCCACACGGGTGATGGTGGGAATGCCCTCTAGCGCGAAGGTCAGCGGGAACAGCGCGACTGCGCCAATTGTGGCCGACCAAGCTGTCAGCGAA
>JBELFK010000124.1:0-1412 GCA_042092935.1 Paracoccaceae bacterium
TCGCCGGATCATCCCATCCAACCGGATGGCGCATAGCGTTGCGCATGACCGAGGCCCATGTCTTTTGATCGCCGAACAGATCACACGCACGATCGATCGCTTGGGACAAAGCGTCAACGGTCGTCGGCGCAAACTGAAAACCCGTCGCGCAGCCCGCCTTGATGGCGGCGTCATTGGCGTCGATCACCGTATCCGCCAGACCGCCTGTGTGGGCGACGACCGGCAGGGTGCCGTATCTCAGGCCGTAAAGTTGGGTCAGGCCGCATGGCTCAAATCGCGAGGGAATAAGGATCGCGTCCGCCCCGGCTTGAATCAGATGCGAAAGCTGTTCGTCATAGCCGATGATCGTTCCGATCGACCCCGGATAATTCGCAGCAGCGCGACTAAACGCCTGTTCCAAGGCCTTGTCGCCGCTTCCCAGCAACGCCAGACGCGCACCGCGTGCAACAAGTGTTGGCAGCGCCTGCAACAGCAGGTCAAGCCCCTTTTGCGAGGTCAACCGGCTGATGACACAGAACAATGGCGCGTCTGGATTGCTGTTCAGGTTGAACCGTTTCTCCAATGCAGCGCGGTTGATGGCTTTGCGTTTCAGCGTGCGGGGCGTGTAGCCCTCGACAATTGCGGGGTCGTTGCTTGGATCCCAAATGTCCAAATCGATCCCGTTGAGTATTCCAACCAGATCGGCTTTGCGTGCCTGCAATAGTCCCTCAAACCCCATGCCAAACTCCGGCAGCATCAATTCGCGCGCATAGGTCGGGCTAACGGTGGTCACACGGTCAGATGCGACGATACCCGCCTTTAAGGTGCTGATTTTGCCCCAATATTCGTAGCCATCAACGGAGAACCCATCTGGATCCAAATTGAGCGGCTTGATGTTTTGGGGCGCGAAAACGCCCTGAAAGGCAATGTTGTGGATGGTCATGACGCAGGGAATGTCCGACCCGCGCTGACGCAAATACCATGGCGCAAGACCCGCTTGCCAGTCATGGGCGTGCAGCACGTCCGGCGTCCAACCATCAAAGCCTTCAACCGCAACCCGGGCCGCAGCCTCGCTCAGCGCCGCAAACCGCTGGGCATTGTCGGCCCAATCCTTGCCGCTCTCGTCGAGGTATATCCCCGCGCCGCGCTCATATAGATGCGGAGCGTCGAGCAAGAGAAGATCGATGCCCTCGGCGTTGACGGCGACAAGCCGTGCCGGTCCGCCAAAGAGCGTGCCCAGACCCATTTGCTTTGAGGCCTCGTCCGCCAAACCCTTGAGTGCAGGATAAAGCGGCATGATAACCCTCGCCTCGCCACCATTAACAGCAAGCGCCTTTGGCAGGGCACCGACGACGTCGGCCAACCCTCCCGTTTTGACAAAGGGCGCGCATTCTGAGGCGACGAGGAGAATTTTCATGTTAGCTGTCCAGTCT
>JBELFK010000124.1:1422-8506 GCA_042092935.1 Paracoccaceae bacterium
CAGTCTGTCGATCATGTCTTGGGTAATCAGACATACTCCGTTGTCTGTGCGACGGAACCGCTTGGCATCCAGTTCAGCGTCTTCACCGACGACCAATCCCTGAGGGATAACCACGCCGCGATCAATGACGACATTTGTCAAGCGCACGTTGCGGCCGATATCGACATAAGGCATCGCGATCACACCATCGAGTTGCGAAAACGAATTCACCCGCACTCCCGTATACATCAAACAGCGATGAAGGCTTGAGCCAGAGATGATGCAGTTTCCTGACACCATGGAAGACACAGCCTGACCGCGTCGGCCTTCTTCGTTGTGAATGAATTTGGCTGGCGAGGTAAGCTCTTGATAGGTCCAGATTGGCCATTCCGTGTCGTAAATATCAAGCTCAGGCTCAAAATCTGTCAGATCGATATTCGCCTGCCAGAAGGCATCAACCGTCCCAACATCACGCCAGTAAGGCTCTTTTTCGAGACCGCTCATGACACACGACCGGCTGAAGGGATGCGCCATGGCTTTGCCACCGCTAACCAGTTGAGGAATGATGTCCTTGCCAAAGTCACGGCTTGAATTTGGATTGGCCGCATCTTCGCGCAGCAGTTTAAACAGCAACGCGGTCTCGAAAACGTAAATACCCATGCTGCACAATGCTTGGGTCGGATCGCCGGGCATCGACGGCGGGTTTTCGGGCTTTTCAACGAATTCGGTGATCTGGTCATTTTCATCGACCGCCATGACGCCAAACCCCTTTGCCTCTTCAAGCGAGGCGGCGATGCAGCCAACGGTCACGTCGGCACCCGATTTCACGTGCTCTTCAAGCATCACTGAATAGTCCTGCTTGTAGATGTGATCGCCCGCAAGGATCACCATGTATTTTGGTGCATAGCTGTCGATAATGTCGATGTTCTGATAGACGGCATCGGCAGTGCCCAAATACCAGTTGTCTTCATTCACCTGTTGTGACGCCGGAAGAATATCCAAAGACTCGTTGCGCTCGGGGCGGAAGAAACCCCAGCCACGGTGCAGGTGGCGGATAAGGCTATGTGCTTTATATTGCGTTGCAACACCAATCCGACGAATGCCCGAGTTCATCGAGTTTGACAAAGCAAAATCGATGATCCGCGCCTTGCCGCCGAAAAAGACCGCCGGTTTCGCGCGTCGGTCCGTCAGTTCTTTCAGACGGCTACCGCGCCCTCCGGCAAGGACGAAAGCCATGGTCTGGCTAGAGAGGCTTCTTTGAGTATTCTTAGGCATTGGTTTTCCTTTCGAATTGTCGCACCGATCAGGTGTCAGACGTTTCAAGCTCAAATATCAGTGTGCTGAGAGGTGGCAGTGTCAGGGACAGGGACAGGGAATAGGGTTGCCCCGCAGCGGCAATTTCCTCTGCGTTTTTACCACCGAGATTTCCTTTGCCGCTGCCTGCATAGACAGTGGCATCAGAGTTGAGACGTTCAGCCCAGTGACCCGACATAGGGACACCGATCCGACGTTCAGTCCGCTCAATAGGAGTGAAGTTACACACGACCAATGCAGGTGGCGTGCCTTCTTTTCCGCGACGGATCCATGCAAAGACGGAGTCGTCGGCGTTGGTTTCGACCCACTCAAAGCCCTCGGCCTTGCAGTCGAGTTCGTGCAATGCCGGAACCTCTGAATAGACCTTGTTCAGATCGCGCACGAGGTTCTGAACCCCTTTGTGGAGATCAATGTCTAGCAAATGCCAGTCGAGACTCTCGTTGTGGTTCCATTCTTTGCCCTGCGCAAACTCAGACCCCATAAACAACAGCTTCTTGCCGGGATGACCCCACATAAAACCGTAATAGGCACGCAAGTTCGCGAATTTGTCGCCGCCCTCGCCGGGCATCCGGTCCAAAATCGATCCCTTGCCGTGAACGACCTCGTCGTGGCTGAGCGGAAGAACGAAGTTCTCGGAAAAGGCGTAGTGCAGACCAAATTCGATCTTGTTGTGGTGGTACTTACGATGAACCGGGTCTTCCTTGATGTAAGACAGCGTGTCGTTCATCCAACCCATGTTCCACTTGTATCCGAACCCAAGCCCCCCTGCGTCCACAGGCGCACTGACACCCGGAAAAGCGGTGCTTTCCTCGGCCATGGTCATCACGCCAGGCATGTCGGCATAGACGTTTGTGTTCATGTTCTGCATGAACGAAATCGCCTCAAGGTTCTCGCGTCCACCGTCCTTGTTGGGCACCCATTCACCGGTATTGCGCGAATAATCGCGGTAAAGCATCGACGCGACGGCATCGACCCTGAGACCATCAAGGTGGTGTTCGCGCATCCAGTAAAGTGCATTGGCGATCAGATAGTTTTGAACCTCGCTGCGTCCATAGTTGTAAACGAACGTCTTCCAATCCGGATGCCAGCCTTCTTTGGGGTCGGCATGTTCATAAAGCGGAGTACCGTCGAAACGGCCAAGCCCGTGTTTGTCCTCGGGGAAGTGACCGGGCACCCAGTCGATAATCAGGCCGATTTCGGCGGCGTGACAGGCATCGACAAAGGCACGGAATTCATCAAGCGTACCGTGACGGATCGTCGGGGCATATAGGCCAACCGGTTGATAACCCCAAGAGCCGTCAAACGGATACTCGGACACCGGCAACAGCTCGATATGGGTAAAGCCCATGTCTTTTGCATAGGCGACCAACTCTCGGGCGTGCTCGTCATAGGACAAAGGACGGTTGCCGTCTTCTGGCACCCGACGCCACGAGCCGAGATGCACTTCGTAGATCGAAATAGGCTGATCGATCTTCTGCTTGTCGCCACGCGCCGTTATCCAAGCCGCATCGCGCCAGTCGTATCCGCCGAGATCACGCACCACCGACGCCGTTTTCGGCGGGTGTTCCGAGCCAAAGCCAAACGGATCCGCTTTGGCGGGCAACAGGTTGCCTTGGCTGTCTTGCAGCTCGAACTTATAGGTCGTGCCATCGCCAAGCTCAGGCATGAAGATTTCCCAAACACCGGTGGGGCCGCGTTTACGCATAACGTTCCTGCGGCCATCCCATGCGTTGAAATCGCCAACGATGGACACGCGCCGCGCGTTCGGGGCCCAAACCGCAAAATGCGTGCCCTCAACGCCCTCGTGGGTCATCACATGCGCACCGAGCTTTTTCCAAAGCTCAAGGTGCGAGCCCTCGCCGATGAGATGTTCGTCCAATTCACCCAGCACGGGTCCGAATCCATAAGGATCAGGCGCGGTCCACACATCTGTCCCACGGGTGAAACGCAGGCGATAATTGAAGCGGTTCTTGCGGCGTGTGCGTGCTGAATAGACGCCCGGCGCGTCTTGCACGGCCAAAAGCGTCGCGATGCGACGTCCGGTTTTGGCATCTAAAACCTCGATGCCATCAACGTCGGGGTGATAGGCGGTGACGGCCAATTTGCCATCAACCTCGTGCAGACCGAGAACCGAGAACGGATCGCCGTGATGACCGGCGCTGAGGGCCGCAAGTTCGGAAGTGCTGGCCGAGTTCATCGTTTTCCCTCCACATTGTGCAGCAGCGACGGCGTATTCCAAATCTCTTTGGCGTAGCCCGCTATTGTGCGATCAGACGAGAACCAACCCGAGCGCGCGGTATTCAACGCCGCAATCTCGGCCCAGTGTTTTTGATCTACATAGACTGCGTCAACATCGCGCTGCGTGTCAAAATATGCGTCAAAGTCACATGTCACCAAGAAATAATCGTTCTCATACAGAAGACCGACAAGGCCATGATAGCGTCCAGGCTCGCCAGGCGAGAACATGCCATCGGCAATCTGCTTCAGCACGCGTGTTAGTCGCGGGCTTGCGTTGATTGCATTGCGCGAAAAATCGTGCTCGTGACGGCGTTCGGCCACCTCATGCGCGGTCAGGCCAAAGAGGAAAAAGTTTTCCGCGCCGACATGCTCGCGAATTTCGACGTTCGCACCGTCAAGCGTGCCGATCGTAGGGGCACCGTTCAGGGCGAACTTCATGTTCCCCGTCCCCGAGGCTTCTTTGCCCGCGGTCGAAATCTGCTCGGACAGATCTGCGGCTGGGATCAGGATTTCCGCCATCGAGACGTTGTAATTCGCCGGATAGACGATTTTCAGATAATCTTTGGTGACCGGATCATTGTTCACGACCTTGGCGACATCGTTAATCAGATGGATGATCTCTTTCGCAACCGCGTAGCCGGGGGCGGCCTTACCACCAAAAACTTTGACCCGAGGGGTCCAGTCGCCATTCGGATTGTCACGAATTTCGTTCCAATAAGCGATGGTCTCAAGGATGTTCATATATTGGCGTTTGTATTCATGGATACGCTTGATTTGAACGTCAAACATGGCCGACGGGTCTAACGCAGGGCCACCTTTGTCCGACAACCAAGCCGCCATGCGTTGCTTGTTCTTCAGCTTCGCGGCCACGAAAGCCTCGCGGAAACCGGCGTCCTTGATATGCGGTTCAAGCTGTTTGAGCTGCTCAAGATCATCGACCCAGCCCTCGCCAATCGTTTCGGTTATCAGCGAACGCAGCGGTGGGTTACAGCTATAAAGCCAACGCCGAGGTGTGACGCCGTTGGTCTGGTTGGTGATGCGGTTCGGGTAGTCGCGGTTGAGATCGGCAAAGACCGTCTCTTTTACAAGCTCCGAATGCAGGGCCGAAACACCGTTCACAGTGTGGGCCATAACAAAGGCCAATTCGCCCATTTTGACCGCGTGGTCTTCAATGATGCGCACGTCACTGCCGGTCTTTTCACGGTGATCGGCCTCGATGAGTTCGATGATCTGCAAGTGGCGCGGCAGCGTGCGGGCAAAGAGACCCAGATCCCATCGCTCAAGCGCTTCAGGCAGCAGGGTGTGGTTCGTATAGGCAAGGCTGGCGCGCGCGGTCGAGATCGCGTCGGCCATGTCCATGCCATGGTCGTCCACCAAAAGGCGGATCAATTCAGGACCGGCAATCGCTGGGTGGGTGTCGTTCAGTTGAATTGCAACATGATCGGCCAGAGATTCCACCTTGTGGCCCTCGGACAGAAAGCGCCGCAGAATGTCCTGCAATGACGCAGCCGTGAAAAAATACTCTTGCTTGAGACGCAATTCCTTACCGGCTTCGGTTGTGTCGTCGGGATATAGCACCCGAGAGATCGCACGGGCCAAAGCCTCGGGGACCACAGCGCCGACAAGGTCTCCGCGGTTAAAGCTGCCCAAATCGAACAGCACCGTTGGCTTTGCCGACCAAAGACGCAGGGTGTTCGCCCAGCGCGCCTTCCATCCGACAATCGGGGTGTCATAGGCGCTTGCGATAACCTTTTCGGCTGGATGCCAAACCCCGTCGGCATAGCCGCCAAAGCCGATTTCATAGGACACCTCGGGGCGCTCGAATTCCCACGTGTGGCGCTGCGTCAACCAGCCTTCGGCCACTTCGACCTGACGGCCATCTTCGAAACGCTGCTCAAACAGGCCATGCTCATAGCGGATACCATATCCATATGCGGGGATGCCAAGCGTCGACAAGCTGTCAAGGAAACAGGCAGCCAAACGGCCCAAGCCTCCATTGCCCAAAGCGGCATCGGGTTCGTCAACGACGACTTCGTCGTAGTCCAGATCCAGCTCAGCCAATGCAACCCGTGCCGCGGTTTCAGCACCGAGGTTGATCGAAACGTCCTCAAGCAGGCGACCGATCAAAAACTCCATCGACAGGTAGTAGACCCGTTTCCCGGCTGCGTCATAGGTCTTGCGTGTCGATTGGAACCACGGATCAACGACGAGATCCCGCAAAGCCAACGACAATGACATGCGCCAGTCATACAAGGTCGCGTGATAGGAATCTTTGCCCAACGACTTTTTCAAGTGTTGCAATATGGCTGACTTTAGATCGCTGATGTCGATCGACGGGATATTCACAGTGGTCTCACTTTCATGGTCAGTGCCATTGCGCGGCGATACGCTGCGCTGTGGTTTAATCTTGTTTTCAACGCGCATTTGTAAGCTCTCTGGCCCATGGCGGATTGGCACCGGCACGCGTAACAACGATGCCAGCGACGGTCGCGCCAAGCTCAAGCGCATTAAGGATGTGCTGATCGGAAAGGTCCAGCAGCTTCGACTTATCAAGCAGGTCGCCGACGGAAAGGCTGTGCAGGAATCCAGCGTTAAAGCTGTCGCCCGCCCCGACCGTATCGACCACATCCCGAGAGGTAATCTGGTGGCCGATCACACGGCCATCGCCAATATAGGCATCGACCCCTTCGCCACCAGCCGTGACCAAAAGGATCGCAGGCCCCTTGTCGAGCAAGGCTTCGGCGCGTTCACGCAGCGACAACTCTCCGGGAACCAGCCAGGCAAGGTCTTCGTCCGAGACTTTGACCACATCCGCAATCTTCAGCATCCGATCAAGTCGCGCCCGAAACCGAACCTCATCGGCAATGAACGCAGGCCTGATGTTGGGATCAACCATGATAACGCGGTTTGCGCACTCGCGTTCAGCCAGTGCAAGATACGTGTCGGCGCATGGCTCGACGGCAAGAGAGATGCCGCCAAAAAAGAGCGCCGTCGCGTCGGCTGAAATCTCGGGTAGGTCGCTTTCAGAGAGCATGCGTCCGGCCGAATTTTCATCGTGGAACAGATATGAGGCGTTGCCATCGGTCAGCGTGACATAGGCCATGGTCGTCGGTCTGCTTGACTGAACGCAGAGATCGACGTTCACGTTACTTTCACCAAGGGTCTGCGTCAGTTTTTGCCCAAACATATCGGTAGACAAGCCGGAAAAGAACGCGGTCTTCGATCCAAGCCGCCCCAAAGCAAGCGCGGTGTTGAACACAGACCCACCCGCCCGCGGGACAAACCCGTCTTCGAGCGTATCCGTGCACTTTGCAGGGATCATGTCGATCAATGCTTCGCCGCAGCAAACAATCATTTTTTGGTCCTCATGATTCTTGAGGGCCTGATAACGAAATGCCACTGTTAGCGCTACCATTATTTGTTTTGCAGGGCCTTCAGCTCAATTTCTCGGCCTAGATGATGCATTTCTGCATCGCAGCAAAATTGTTGTGACGAATGAGGCAGTTACGCGGTGAATGACGGCGCATAAAACGAAACTACTCCCTGCGGGCCG
>JBELFK010000125.1:0-8506 GCA_042092935.1 Paracoccaceae bacterium
TATAAAGCGCCCCCGCTTGCACCCCGACCTCGGCTGCAATCTGGCGCATCGAGACGGCGGCATAGCCGTTTTGTGCAAACAACGTCAGCGCTGCTTGCCGGACCTTGGGGCCTGTGATGCCCGCGTGACTGCCCGAGGTTCTTGCCATGCCACCTTATTAACTGAACACATGTTCAAATCCTAGCCCAGCTTGCAGCTTGGCAATCAAGCTGGTTATGTGACCTGAATTTCAGGGAATCTGTTCATGCGAAAAATGCTAGCAGTTTTGATATTTGTGACAGCTTGCACAGAAATACCGCAACTGGATCAGGACATCTCGGACGAGAGTTTGGCCGCCCCCTACCCAAAACTGATTGCGCTGGAAGGTCAGACCGTTCTGGAAACGGGCACCAGCACGCAGGACGTGATCGACGAGCTTGACGGACGCACCGCGAGCCTTTGGTCCAAGATCGGCTCGATTTTTAACTAGGCCAAGCCGCTGGGTCGTGTTGCGGCCCGATATAGAACTCGTTACACCGCCAACGAACAGACATTTCAACGAAGGAGTCCCCAAATGTCAGACACCCTAAGATTGGGCATCGCAGGTCTGGGGACCGTTGGCGTTGGCGTTGTAAAAATCATCGAAACCCATGGCGCGTTGTTGCAAGCGCGTACCGGCAAGAAGCTGGAAATCACAGCCGTTTCGGCGCGCAATCGCGACAAGGATCGCGGCGTGGATGTGTCGGGCTACGCGTGGGAGGACGATCCCGTTGCCTTGGCCCAGCGCGATGACGTTGACGTATATGTCGAACTCATGGGCGGCTCGGACGGTCCGGCAAAGGCCTCGAGTGAGGCGGCGTTGAATGCGGGCAAGGATGTCGTGACCGCCAACAAAGCGATGCTTGCCCACCACGGACAGGCCTTGGCGGAATTGGCCGAATCCAAAGGCGCTGTCATCCGGTTTGAAGCGGCCGTCGCGGGCGGCATTCCTGTCATCAAGTCCTTGACCGAAGGATTGGCGGGCAATGCGTTTTCGCGCGTCATGGGGGTGATGAACGGCACCTGCAACTACATCCTGACCCGCATGGAAAACGCAGGTTTGCCCTATGACGAGGTTTTTAAAGAAGCCGACGCACTCGGCTATCTTGAGGCCGATCCGAACCTAGACGTGGGCGGCATTGACGCCGGTCACAAGCTGTCGCTTTTGGCTTCGATCGCCTTTGGCACACAGGTCGATTTCGACGCGATGTATCTTGAGGGTATCAACCGGATCAAGATCGACGACATTCATCATGCGGCGGACATGGGCTATCGCATCAAGCTGCTCGGGACTGCGAAAATGACCGAAGAAGGTCTGTCGCAAAGCATGGCGCCCTGCCTCGTTCCAGCCAACTCGCCCCTGGGCCAATTGGAAGGCGGCACGAATATGATCGTCATTGAGGGCGACTCGGTTGGGCAGATCGTCCTTCGGGGCGCGGGCGCGGGCGAAGGCCCAACGGCGAGCGCCGTGATGGGGGATGTCTGTGACATTGCGCGCGGCTTGCGCATCACGACCTTCGGACAGCCTGCATCAACGCTGACCAAGGCCAGTTCGACGATAAGCACAGCCGCGACGCCGTATTACATCCGCATGGATCTGATCGACAAACCCGGTGCTTTGGCCGCCGTCGCCTCGGCGCTTGGCGCTGCGGGGGTGTCGATAGACCGCATGCGTCAGTCGCGCCA
Organism: Paracoccaceae bacterium; assembly: GCA_042092935.1. Taxonomy (GTDB): domain Bacteria; phylum Pseudomonadota; class Alphaproteobacteria; order Rhodobacterales; family Rhodobacteraceae; genus JASMHC01. The sequence continues at coordinate 1,705 of JBELFK010000125.1, forward strand.
TGACGACAACATCGCGCCCGTGCTGATCGTTACCCACTCCTGCACGTGGGAGGCCCTGTCGCAAGCAATTGACAGTCTGCCGAACTCGGGCTTTGTGGACGGCCAGCCCGTAGCGCTGCGGATCGAGGACGTTTGATCGCTGCCTCATTCATGGCCAAGGGACTGGGCTTGCGACTGAATTCGGGCAATATTGCTGAATCCAAACAAGTTTACGCTAACATGAACGACCGCTTCCCTTGTGTCACCCCGACGCTGGGCCTAGAAGAACATGACACTTTCTTTTGCCGCTAAGGACACGCCAATGGCCTCAAAACTTGACTTTAATGACCGCATGCTTTCCCTCGGCCTCGCCCGTGTTTCCGAAGCCGCCGCGATCGCCTCGGCAGATCTCATTGGCCGCGGGGACGAAAAAGCAGCGGATCAGGCGGCGGTTGATGCGATGCGGACCCAGTTGGACATGCTCGACATTGCCGGCGTCGTTGTCATCGGTGAGGGTGAGCGCGACGAAGCCCCGATGCTTTATATCGGCGAGGAAGTCGGCTCGGGCGACGGCCCCGGGGTGGACATCGCCCTAGACCCGCTTGAGGGCACGACGCTGACGGCAAAAGACATGCCAAACGCCTTGGCCGTTATCGCGATGGGTCCGCGCGGATCGATGCTTCATGCGCCCGACACCTATATGGACAAGCTGGCCATTGGTCCGGGCTACGACGAGGGCGTCGTGACGCTGGACATGGCACCAGCCGAGCGTGTCAAAGCCTTGGCGGCGGCCAAGGGCTGTGAGACCACAGACATCACCGTCTGTATCCTTGAACGCCCGCGCCATCAGGACATGATCGAAGAAGTGCGCGCGACAGGGGCTGCCATCCGACTTATCACCGACGGCGACGTGGCCGGTGTCATGCACTGCGCTGAGCCTGAGATCACTGGCATCGACATGTATATGGGCCAGGGCGGCGCACCCGAAGGCGTGCTTGCGGCCTCGGCTTTGAAATGTATGGGCGGTCAGATTTATGGCCGTCTGCTGTTCCGCAACGACGACGAGCGTGGGCGGGCCGCGAAGGCGGGCATCACAGAACTTGACCGCATTTATTCGCGCGATGAAATGGTCACTGACGACGTGATTTTCGCCGCGACCGGCGTGACCGACGGGTCGCTTGTTGCTGGTATCAAGCGTGAAGTTGGCTATCTGACAACCGAAACGATCCTCATGCGCTCAAAAACCGGCTCGGTCCGGCGCATGGTCTACAGAAACCCGCGTTAAGTCCGTCGATGTCCTTCCTTGGGGTTGAGACATCGCTGACGGGAAGGCGCTGGATTGGTCCGGCGCCCGACCAACAACGCAAGGCAGAAGCGCTCGAGCAACAAACCGGTTTGGCGGCGGCGCTTTGCCAAATCCTCGCTAAACGCGGGGTTGAGGCGTCGGATGTTGACGCATTCCTGACGCCCACGCTGAAAACGCTGCTGCCCGACCCTCGGTCGATCAAGGATATGGAGAAAGCAGCGACGCGGGTTTTGCAGGCGGTGAAATCGGCTGAGCGCATCGCAATTTTCGCGGATTACGATGTCGATGGCGGCAGTTCCGGGGCGCTTTTGGTGGACTGGCTACGCCAAATGGGCCGCAGCGCGACGCTTTACGTCCCTGACCGCATCACCGAAGGCTACGGGCCAAATACGCCCGCAATGGAAATGCTTGCGGCGTCACATGATCTCATCATTTGCGTTGATTGCGGTACGCTTTCGCACGATCCGATTGCGGCTGCGCATTCGGCGGATGTCATCGTTCTGGACCATCATTTGGGCGGCGAAACCCTGCCGCCTGCATTGGCCGTTGTGAACCCCAACCGGCAGGATGAAAGCGGCGATCTTGCGCATCTTTGCGCGGCCGCTGTTGTCTTTTTGATGCTGGTTGAAGCCGGGCGACAACTGCGCGAGGCCGGTGAACAAGGCCCGAACCTTATGGCGATGCTGGATCTTGTCGCCTTGGCGACGGTTGCCGATGTGGCCCCCTTGTCTGGCGTCAACCGTGCCTTTGTGCGGCAGGGATTGCGTGTGATGGCCAATCGCGAACGACCCGGACTGGCGGCGCTCGCGGATGTCACCAAGCTCGATAAAGCGCCCTCAAGTCAGACTTTGGGGTTCATGTTCGGCCCTCGGGTGAACGCGGGCGGGCGGATTGGGAAATCCGATCTTGGGGCGCGCCTTTTGGCAACCCATGATCCAGCCGAGGCGCTTTCGATTGCGCAGAAACTGGACGCGCTCAACGCCGAACGCCGCGCGGTTGAAGATCAGGTGCGCCTTGCCGCGCAAGCGCAGGCCGAGGAGCGTGGCCTAGACGCCCCGCTTGTTTGGGCCGCTGGCGAAGGCTGGCATCCCGGGGTCGTCGGCATTGTGGCGTCGCGGCTCAAGGAAAGCACAAATCGCCCCGCGATTGTCATCGGGCTTGACGGCGACGAGGGCAAAGGCTCGGGTCGATCTGTCAGCGGAATCGATCTCGGGGCGCAGATCCAGCGCCTTGCGCAAGAGGGTCTGTTGCTAAAGGGCGGAGGCCACAAAATGGCCGCTGGGCTGACCGTCGCGCGGGACAAACTCCCCGAGGCAATGGCGCGCCTGTCAGAGCTCTTATCCAAGCAAGGGGCCTCGGACCTTGGCGCTGCCGATCTCAAGCTGGACGGGGTTTTGATGCCGATGGCGGCAACGGTCGAAATGATTGAACAGCTTGAACACGCAGGCCCGTTTGGCGCCTCGGCCCCCGCGCCCCGGTTTGTGTTTCCCGATATGCAGATCAATTTTGCAAAAAAGGTTGGCGCCAACCATCTGAAAATCAGCTTTTCCGACGGATCCGGCCCGCGTCTGGACGCGATCGCTTTTGGGGCCTTTGACAGCGCACTCGGGCCAAGTTTGCACTCCCATCAGGGCCACAAATTTCATCTTGCAGGACGGCTGGAATTAAACACCTGGGGCGGTCGCACCCAGCCTCAACTGCGCTTGGAAGACGCCGCAAAGGCCTGATTTCCAAGTATTTCGGCACAAGCGAAAAATCTTCATTCTCAAGGTGTTTTTCCCTTGCGCAACCGTCCAGCTTTTCCTAAATACCGCCTCACGCTAAGCGCGTCCCGTTCGTCTATCGGTTAGGACGCCAGGTTTTCAACCTGGAAAGAGGGGTTCGATTCCCCTACGGGATGCCATTTTCACCAAAATGGGCATCAAGTTTCGATCCGGTTGGGATCGGTCGTGTCGTCGACCCAGCATTTTGCTTAGAAGGGTCAGCGACGGCTTAGCGTGCGTGACACTGCGTCGTCCCAGCCTGCGATCATGGATTGGCGCTCGTGCTCGGCCATGTCTGGATTAAACCGCGTTTCACAGGCCCAGCTTTCCGCGAATTCCTGTTGCTTTGGGTATAATCCGCATCGTTGCCCCGCAAGCCACGCGGCCCCGAGCGCGGTGGTCTCAAGTGTTTTTGGGCGCTCGACGATTGCGTTGTTGATGTCCGCGAGGAATTGCATTGTGTAGTCCGAGGCCGTCATGCCTCCGTCCACGCGCAGCGTAGTGTTGTCTGGCAAACCGGCGAAATCGGCCTTCATCGCTTTTAGCAGGTCTTGGGTTTGATAGCCCACTGCCTGAAGCGCGGCGCGTGCCAATTCGTTTGGGCCCGAATTTCGCGTCAGCCCAAAGATCGCCCCGCGACAATCGGCGTCCCAATAGGGCGCACCCATGCCGGTAAAAGCGGGCACCAGATAGACGTCTTGTTCGGGGTCGGCGGCTTGCGCCATGTCGGCGGTTTGCGAGGCGTCGGCAAGGATCTTCATTCCATCCCGCAGCCATTGCACCGCTGCGCCTGCGATAAAGATCGACCCCTCAAGCGCATAGGTCGGTACACCGTCCAATTGGTAGGCAATCGTCGTCAGCAGGCGGTTCTTGGACAACACCATGTCAGTCCCAGTGTTCAGCAAGGCAAAACAACCGGTGCCATAGGTCGATTTCATCATGCCTGGCTCAAAGCACCCCTGCCCAACGGTTGCGGCCTGTTGATCCCCCGCGACCCCAAGGATCGGGATTTCGCGCCCGACAAAATCGACGTTGGTGACGCCGAAGTCCGCAGCACAATCGAGAACTTCGGGCAGCATGGTCATCGGAATGTCCAGCAAGGCGCAGATTTCACCGTCCCAGCAGCCGTTGCGAATGTCGTAAAGCATGGTGCGCGCCGCGTTGGTTGCATCGGTGACATGACGCGCGCCGCCGGTCATCCGCCAAATCATGAAGCTGTCGGTGGTGCCAAACAGCAGGTCGCCCGCTTCTGCGCGGGCGCGGGCGCCCGCAACGTTGTCGAGCAACCATTTCAGTTTGGTGGACGAGAAATAGGGATCAAGCAGCAAGCCCGTATGTTCATTCACCAATGTCTCATGGCCGGCGGCCACCAATTCCGCGCAATAGGCCGAGGTTCGGCGATCTTGCCACACGATTGCGTTGTGAATGACCTCGCCCGTGTGGCGATCCCAAACAACGGTCGTTTCGCGCTGATTGGTGATCCCGATGGCCGAGATGGCCTCTACGCCCACGTCTGCAACAGCCTTTGCGGCGGTTGTTTTAACGGTCTGCCAAATTTCTTCTGGGTCATGCTCGACCCAGCCCGATTGCGGGAAAATCTGGGTAAATTCCTGCTGAGCCGTGGCCACAGGCGTCAGAGCGGCATCGAATATCATTGAACGGGTCGAGGTCGTGCCCTGATCGATCGCCAAAATATGCGTCATGCGGCATGCTCCTGTTTTGATGGCATCCAAAGATCAAGTTTCGTGATTTGTTCTGGCGTCATTCTGAGACCGAGCTTCGTGCGACGCCAGACAATATCTTCGGCCGTGAGCGCAAATTCCTTGTCGATCAGCCACGTCACCTCGGCCTCGGTCAGGTCGGCACCGAAGTTTTGGCCGAGATCCGATGGGTCTTTCGCCCCCGTCAGAATTGTTTTTGCGCAGGTTCCGTAGGTGCGCACCAAGCGCGCGGCCCAGTCGGGTGTTAGAAACGCAAAGCGGCCCAGAAGCTCACGGATCAAGACATCTGCACCGTCCCAAGCAAAATCGCCGCCCGGTAAAGCAACACCTGCGGTCCAGGGATCACCGATCTTTAGCTTTTCCAGCACGTCTTCCGCCAACACTCGGTAAGTCGTTATTTTTCCACCAAAAACCGACAGTAGTGGGGCCGCCGCTTCATCCAAAGACAACACATAATCGCGGGTCGCTGCCTGCGCCGAACTGGCACCGTCGTCATAAAGCGGACGGACGCCGGAGTAGCTCCAGACCACATCGCTCGGTTCAACTTTTTTTGTGAAATAGTCGCTGACGAAGGCGCACAAATAGGCTTTTTCGTCCTCGGTACAGGTCGGGTGTGCAGGATCGCCCTGATGATCGACGTCGGTCGTGCCGATCAGGGTGAAATCTGTCTCATAGGGAATGGCAAAAACGATGCGTCCATCCGTGCCTTGCAAGATGTAGGGTTGGTCGTGGTCAAACACCTTAGGCACCACGATATGACTGCCGCGTACCAGCCGCACGCTTTCGCGAGACTGAACGTTCAAAGCGCCCGTGAGCAGGTCAGCGACCCAAGGACCGGCGGCGTTGATGATCGTCTTAGCTCTGTGTTCACGGGTTTCACCGGTCAGTTCGTCGCGGGTTGTGATCTGCCAATCCGTGGCGTTGCGCATCGCGCCCGTGACTTTGGTACGGGTCAATATCGTCGCTCCGCGCGCCTTTGCGTCGGCGGCGTTCAGCGCCACCAGACGCGCATCCTGAACCCAGCAATCCGAGTATTCATAGGCGTGCAGGAACCGCTCTTGCAACGGCTGGCCGACACCAGCGGTTCGCAGATCAACTGCCTTGGTTGCCGGGAGGATTTTGCGCCCGCCGAGGTGGTCATAGAGGAACAGCCCCAGCCGGATCAGCCAGGCGGGCCGTCGGCCTTTCATCCAGGGCATGAACAGGGTCAACAGCTTGGAGGTGGGCGTCGTCCCATCGTAGCGCATGTCTTTGTGATAGGGCAGCACAAAACGCATCGGCCATGAGATATGCGGCATCGCCTGCAACAGCACTTCGCGCTCCGCCAGTGCATGACGCACGAGGCCGAATTCGAAATACTCAAGATAGCGCAACCCGCCGTGGAACAGTTTCGATGACGCAGACGAGGTCGCCTGCGCCAAGTCGCCCTGCTCGGCCAGCACCACGGTTTGCCCGCGCCCCGCCGCATCGCGCGCGATACCACAGCCGTTGACGCCGCCACCGATGACGAAGATGTCGACCGGTGGCTGCTCGCTGATGTCGGTCATAGACCTTCCCCTAGATTACCGCAGTCGGCTTTCTGTCTTTGCATCAAAGAACATCGCAGTGTCTGCGTCGAAATCAAGGACGACGTTGGTGCCGGATTTGATGAAACCATCGCCTTTGGTCTCGACCACGATCCGTTCGCCGGTTGTGGTGCTGAGATAGTCATAGGCCACACCGCCCAACCTTTCGCGCAGATCGACGGTTATCGATGATTTCGCCTCGCGCACGATCAGGTTCTGTGGGCGCAATCCGACCGTCACGGTGGACCCGACAGCGGCCAGAGCGACCGAGGTGGCCACCAACTGACCGTCAAGCGCTGCCACGCGCACGCCGTCTGCTTCAACGACTCCTTCAAGAAAGTTCATGCTGGGCGAACCAATGAAACCCGCAACGAATTTATTGTCGGGATCCTGATAGAGATCCATGGGCGATCCTGCTTGTTCGATCACACCGGCGCGCAGAACCACGATCTTATCGGCGAGGGTCAT
>JBELFK010000126.1:0-8413 GCA_042092935.1 Paracoccaceae bacterium
CAATTTCTAACAGCCGGCGGGCAAAGGGTCCGGCGTCGGGCACGTGCTCAAGCACCTGAAGACACGTCAAAACATCATATTTTTTGTCGAACTCATGGGCCATGAAATCGGCCTGAATGCCCCGAACCGTTCCGGATTGATAAGGCTGAGCCATATCAAAGCTGATGCGTTCGGGAATCCAGTCAAACCATTCAAGGTAGGGGCAACTTGCCGTGCCAATGTCGATCAGGGACTGAGCGTCATGCCCAACGGTGCGGATGATGTAGTCGACGTATTGGTAATAGAGCATATCCATGCGCCGCTCCCAATATCCGCCGTTTGCGTAATTCGTCAGAATCCCGTCTTTGCGGTCAAAGCCGCTAGATCCGTCTGGTGCCATTGAGATTGCCTGCCCTTTTTCACGGACAGGCTACAGAGTTTGAGGTTTTGGCGCAACAACCCTGACTTGTTCTACACTTTGTCCGGCGCTCGAAAACCGTCGATCTCAGTCCGCCGATACGTTTTCCAGCAACTCTTCAACAAGGAACGAAATCAACTGCTGGCGATTGGTAAGCCCAGCTTTGCGATAAACCGCGTTCATCTGACTTTTGACCGTCGCGGCAGAGGTGCCTCGAAATGTTGCAATTTCAGCGTTGGAAAAACCCTTCATCGCGTAAATGGCCACCGCTTCCTCGGACGGGGAAAAGCCCCATTGGCTGAACTGGCTGCGGACGTGATCGTGAAAATGGCCCGAGACGACTTCGATCTGGGTCGACATGCGACGCATGGCGGACTGGCTGTAGCGAATAAACCCAATGCCAGCGATTGTGCCCAGAACCAAAGCAAGGCTTGCGAGGATCTGGATGATCTCTTGCCATTGCCAAGGCACGGTCCAGGCGCGCAGTCCGAAGATTTCGGACCACAGCTCGCCGACGAAAAAGAGTGTTCCGAGGATTTGCAGCGCCAAAAGCGCGTAAAGGCCGATCAAGACCGCGGGTTTTTGTTTGGAAATCATAGTTTCTCTCCGCCGTCGCGACGGGTGGGTCGGATTTCACCGACCCACCCTAACGCTCAGTTTCCGCTGCCCATCATGTTGCTGCCGGAATTTGATGAGCCACCCATATTGGAGCCGCCCATGCTGTTGTTGGACGTACCGCCCATGTTGCCGGATGAGTTACCGCCCATGTTGCCGGTCGATCCACCCATGTTGCCGGTCGATCCACCCATGTTGCCGGTCGACCCACCCATGTTGCCCATCGAGCCGTTATTCGACCCATTAGTCGAACCAGAGCCCATCATGTTGTTCATGTTCATCGGCATAATGAAGTCTTGTTTCAGCTCGCCGGTTGAACGGCTGAAAAACATGTTGCGTGCGTGTTCATCGTTTTCCATCATGACCTTGATGCGGCCAAGAAAAGTGCGTGACATGTCCGTAACTTCGTAGCCCTGAGCCTCCATTTCGGCGATAAATGCGGCGATGTCTTCACCCGCAAAATCCATTATCATTTCTGGTGTGAACATCATATGCGACTGCTCTGTCGTGCCGTTCACAGTCGATTCATGCGCCTGAGCTGGGACTGCCAGAACAACAGATAGTGCGGCGGCACCGACGATGGCTGAGTTTTTAAGAAAGTTGGTCATTGTTTTTCTCCTGTCATGTGTTGGTGGCGGGGTTTGAACCCGATGAGCCAACTTTGCGCCTTTTGAGGTCCGCCCTCTATCGGCGACAGGGTACATCCGTGCGCATTCGTCCCAGAGGTGTAGGTTCTGGGGTCAATTTTGGGGAAATATTCGAATATCTGCAAGCGTTTTCCACCCCCGAGGGGATGCGCAAATCGTCTCAACCTTTGGGTGGAAAGGCAGTTTTCAGCAGCAATTACGCCCGAAGGCCGAGACGTATCCGGCTACAGCCCGGCCTCTGATTCGATCTGCTTGCGCGATTTACGCGCGCGCTCGGTGGCGGATTTAAGTTGACCGCAGGCTGCCATGATGTCCTCGCCACGCGGCTTGCGTATGGGCGAGGCATAACCAGCCTTATAAATGATGTCAGCGAACGCCTTGATCCGCGACCAGTCAGACCGCTCATAGGGCGATCCGGGCCATTCGTTGAAGGGGATCAGGTTGATTTTGGCCGGGATGCCATCAATCAGCTTCACCAAACGCCGTGCATCTTCGTCACTGTCGTTCACATCCTTCAACATGACGTATTCAAAGGTGATGCGTTCCGAGTTCGACACTTTCGGATAGTCTTTCAGAGCCTTCAACAACTCTTCGAGGTTCCAGCGCTTGTTGATCGGAACCAGCTTGTCGCGCACCTCGTCCGTGGTGGCATGGAAGCTGATTGCCAGCATGCATCCGATTTCTTCCGCCGTCTTGGCGATCTCGGGAACGACACCACTGGTCGAAAGCGTGATGCGGCGGCGTGACAGCGAGATGCCTTCGTTGTCCATCGCAATTTTCATCGCATCCCGCACGTTGTCGAAATTGTAAAGCGGCTCGCCCATGCCCATCAGAACAACATTGCTAAGCAACCGAGGCCCAGCCTCGCCCGTGCCGACACCGGGTTCGGGCCACTCGTCGAGGTCATCGCGGGCCATCATGATCTGGCCGATGATTTCGCCCGCCGTCAGATTGCGCACCAGCTTTTGCGTGCCAGTGTGGCAGAACGAGCAGGTCAACGTGCACCCGACCTGCGAAGAAACGCAAAGCGTGCCGCGATCGGTTTCGGGGATATAGACGACTTCGACTTCATGCCCGCCCGCGATACGCACGAGGTATTTGCGGGTGCCATCGGCGCTGATCTGGCGGCTGACCACCTCGGGGATTTCGATCACGAATTTCTCGGCCAACTCGGCGCGATAGGCCTTGGAGAGATTTGTCATCGCTCCAAAATCACGCACACCCCACTGGTAAATCCACTGCCAGATCTGATTGACCCGCATCTTTGCCTGTTTTTCAGGCGTGCCATGTTCGATCAATGTCTCGCGCAGTTTGTCACGTGTCAGACCGACCAGGTTGACCGCGCCCTCGGGCAATTTCCGAGGGATCGTCATCACATCCTGAGTAATGGGCGCAGAGGCGGTCATGGCATTGTCCTTACACATCTGAAACAGTCGTTGCGATTTTGGCGCTTGTTCAAGGGCCTCCCATGTCTGGCATAGGCGTTCCTGTCAAGGTTTGCGCCGATTCTCAGGCACCGCCGAGGGCGTTTTGGCAACTGCGGCCGCTAACCCGCAAATCTGGTGGCGAGTTCGGATTCGTACGATTTCAAACAGGGACGCGCCGTTCCGCCATAGCCGTTTACTTCGCGGGCGAGGTCAGGGAACAGCGTCAGCAGTTCCCAGATCGTGTCTTCGTCCATGCCGTTCAGCGCTGCGTCCCCTGGGTGGAAACTCTCGGTCAAAAGGCCCTCAGACACGATAATCTGATGCTGGTCGAACAACAGGTGATGATAGGTCACCCGTCTAATCGACGTGTCAACGTGAATGCCTTGCCACCCAACGAGGTGCTTTGCAGCGATCAAGACCTCTGGCTCCGAGAAATAGAGTTCGTTCTCGGGCGAGCTCATCAGGATACGATGATTGGGAGACACAATCAGATCGCGTTTTGGCAGCCCCTGCCCCATCGCACCACGCGGTATGCGGATCGGCGCGTGCTTGGACATCCGTGACGTGATCTCCATTTTCACTGAACCAACCCACCTGAGGCGGGCAAATTGGCCATTGCTGCAATTCACTTCGTCGCCAATCGTCAGATCTTCAACCAACACCTGACCGGTGCGCGTGGCAATTCTTGTCCCAGACAGAAAGCACGGGATAACCCCCGAATCCGGCGGCGTTTGAACGCTATATGACCCGCTTCCGTTGTCGACAAGCGACGCATTTTGGTTGTTCCCGGTTGACCCGATCTGCGTCGAGGTCATACCCGCGGCAGCCCCGGTTCCGGCATTGGCTGTCACGACGGAATCGAATGAAACAAATGACAGCACGGTGCCATTCTCGATCAGTGCAATTGCACCGTTCTTGTGAACACCTGTGCTAATGACGTAGACGTCCTTGCCGGAAATCGTACCAACCAAATTCAGCAAAGTGTTCGTCGAGCGCAGCCCGCCGTTTGGGTGGTAAACCTGAACAAGTATGCCGGCAACCGACGCGCCCGCATCGACTGCAACCTCAATAAAATCACTCGAGGCATTCCCTCGGTATTTTATTTCTGAGAGGTACGGGGCTGCCACCTAGGTCACTCCAAACGCGGAATGCGGCCCAAAGACCGCTTTCCCCCAAAACTGAAACTCATGTGGTCCTGGCAGAGACCTAACTTATCCCGAGCAGCGCTTTGCCGCTTCTTCGGTCGCCGCTGTGAACCCCAGCAACGAGAATGTATCGGCCGTTTGCGTTCCGCGGGACGATTGCGCGCTGACAATTGCGGTTGAGCCGCGTTTCATTGCGGCGATGACTTTCGCGTCGTCTTCTTTGGACTTTGTCCAGGCCCACTCGCCCTCAACGAAAAACTCGAACTTCGTGCCGTCAACATCGACCGTGATCGTAGAATCTTCTTTGAACGGGTATCCGCCGGTGAAAGAAACCTGCCCTGAAACGTTTTGAGACGGAACATAGGTGACGTAGAGAAGGATGTCGCCACGTCGCACCGCGACGACCCGACCGTCACGGCGGTTGACACTTTCCTTGGCCGTGGCAACTGCCCAGCAGCCTTGGGTTTCTTCAAAGACGCTCCATGCCGTTTCGGAGGCGACGACGTTGGTGCTAACCTGTTGCGCCGACAAGGGGACCGCACTCAGCAAAAGAGCCGAGCAGACCGCAAGGGTTTTTGGGAATTTCATTGAACAAGCCTCCACGCCGTTCGTGCCTCACTATTTGATCTGACTGCCTTTTCGGCTTGCTATTCAATATCAAATCATTTTCATCTCGATGCGCGTACAATAGCGTAAAAAATGCTTGAGGCAAAAGCCCTCTTGGCGGAAAATTGCTTGAAAAGTTGGGATTTTGCATGTCTGACACCGTTCCTTTCGTCGAAAGATGGCGTGGAGAGTTTCTAGAGTGCGTTCATAACGGCCAGGCGGTCATCGTTGACGGGTCGGGCCAGATCGTTAAGGCGTGGGGGAATCCTCATGCGACGGTGCTTCCAAGAAGCGCGTGCAAGATGGTTCAGGCACTGCCGTTGATCGAAAGCGGCGCCGCCGACCGCTATGCGCTGACCACGGAACACTTGGCCTTGGCGTGTGCCTCCCATCAGGGGGCGCATATCCATACGGACCGCGTATCGGCGTGGTTGGGTGATCTCGGTTTGGGCGAGAGTGACCTGCGATGCGGCCCTCAGTTTCCTGACGACCTGCCAGCCCGATCCGAATTGATTAAAGCCGATCAGAAACCGTGCCAGATCCACAACAATTGCTCGGGCAAACATGCCGGTTTCCTGACGTTGAACAAACATCTCGGAGGGGACGCCGACTACATCGATCCAGATCATCCGGTGCAGATTGCCGCGCGCGCGGCGCTTGAGGAAACGTCGGGAATTGAAAGCCCCGGATTCGGAATTGACGGATGCTCGGCCCCGAATTTCGCGACCACATTGTTCGGTCTTGCAAAATCCATGGCCTTTTTTGCAAACGCTGTTGAAGGCAATACCACGCGCGAAACGGCCGCCGTGCGGCTGCGCGAAGCGATGATGGCCCACCCGGAATTGGTTGCCGGCGAAACGCGTGCTTGCACCGAGCTGATGCGCGAAATGTCAGGACGCGCCGTGGTGAAAACCGGCGCGGACGGCGTTTTCACGGCGATATTGCCCAAACAAGGCTTTGGAATTGCTCTCAAAATTCGCGACGGCGCCACCGTGGCCAGCAATTGTGCGATCACCGCGATCCTTTGCAGTTTGGGTGTCCTTGACCCCGATAGCCGCGCGGCGCGCAACCGTATGAACACAGTCGTCAAAAGCCGACGCGGGCTGGATGCCGGGATCGTGAAGCCTTCGCCAGAATTGGTCTGAGAGTTTTGACTTGTCAGGATTGGGCGCAAGCTGGCATAGACAGCCTGTTCTCAGGGCGGGGTGAAATTCCCCACCGGCGGTAAGCAGTGATCTGCAAGCCCGCGAGCGCCCCTTTGGTTTCGAGGGGGGTCAGCAGATCTGGTGAGAGTCCAGAGCCGACGGTCATAGTCCGGATGGAAGAGAGCGCAAAGGGTGACACTGCTTCCATTCCGGCGGCAGGCGTCCTTTCGTTTGATGCTCTGGGTGACGTGTCAAAATGAAAGGATACCTTATGACACTTACCCGCTACGCTTTTATCAAGGCCAATTGGCATGCCGATATTGTCGATCGTGCTTTGGATGGCTTTGCCGATCTGATCCCCTTGGATCAAATTGACGTTTTCGACGTCCCGGGTGCGTTTGAGATGCCGCTGCTGGCCCGCGATCTGGCAGCCTCGGGCAAATACGCCGCCGTTGCTGCCGCTGCCTTTGTCGTTGACGGCGGTATATATCGCCACGATTTCGTCGCCCAAGCTGTTGTTGACGGCCTCATGCGGGCCAGTCTGGACACGGGTGTTCCGGTCCTATCGGTGTCCCTCACGCCGCACCAGTATCAGGACACCGACCACCACAATGCCATTTACCGCGCGCATTTTGTAGAAAAAGGTCGCGAGGCGGCGCAGGCGGCGTTAAAGATCAAAGGCACGTTGACGAATTTTCTTTAGTGGTATTTGGAGTGGTAAATGAGAGCAAGGTCGCATCTTGTTTCATTCGCTGACGGTCATTTTGCTCGGCGAAAACAAAGTTTTAGAAATCTAGCATATGAATCCGGCTTTTTCGATTCTGTCAGCGTGTACGATTTCGATTCATTGCCGGAGACATTTCGCACTGCGCACGGCGAATATATGCAGTCAAATCGTCGGGGATTTGGTTTTTGGATTTGGAAGCCTATTGTTATTCTCGAAGCGTTGCTCGGCGCCGAAAATTGCGACTGCGTCGTGTACCTTGACGCAGGATTTACAATCAACCCGAACGGTCTAGAACGGTTTCAAGAGTACCTGGATATTGCTCGTGAGAGCAGGTATAAAATGCTGTCTTTTCAAAACACCCATACTGAGGCTCATTGGACCAAGCAAGATTGTGCGCAGCGCCTCGGAGTCGAAAGCTCCTCGCGGCATATGAAAACAAGCCAACTTGGCAGCGGATTCCTGATCCTTCAAAACACAAAGAGCAATCTTGATTTGCTACGAGAGTGGTCCAGCGTCGCGACGGAAAGAAACTACCACTATTCAAACGATGCACCCTCAGATTTGGTAAATCATTCAAAATTCCAAGAACACAGGCACGATCAAAGCATATCGAGTCTTCTACGAAAACTTCGAGGAACAGAAATTACTCACTATGAAGTCCAAGCCTACAAGGGAAGTTTCGAAGCCATTTCAAATCAGTTACCTGCTTGGGCGACCAGGAAAAAAAGGTAATCGTCGTCAAACAGTGAGCAAAACTCGACTTTCGGTGATTTCCTTGCTTTCTGAATTGACCAAGTAACGAAAATATTGGGAGCATAGAATATCGATGGCGTTAAAAAAATTTCGTCAAAAGTTTTATAAGTCGGACATTCCACCAGTTTTGGTCGCAAGTTTTGGGAGAAGCGGAAGCACAATGGTGTACAAAAGCGTATGCCAATCTATGACAATGGCAAGATTTGGGCGTCACAAAAAGTTTGTTTGCGACAATGCTTGGAATCTTCAGGGTGAAAAATTTTCAAGTGGAATCGTTTATAAGACTCATGATTTTCCAACGGAATCCATATCTATGCACAACCTTCGAACGATTTTTGTTTTTGGAAGTCCGATCGATGCAGTGCGTTCCGTCATAAAACAGAATGAGTTGTTGGGTGCCAAGTGGACAGATCGTCACCTAAAGCATTTGAAGGCGCGGGGTACTTTAGACGAAATTTGGACTTCCGACATTTTGGGTCTTGAACGACAGTTGGAATCATGGACGACCACACAATTAGGGTCGGTACTCTGCGTGAAGTTCGACAGCCTTTGGGACAATATTAGCCAGATAAGCGACTTCATCGAACTGGACTTCTGCTTGCCACCCAAAAAGGCACGCACTTCTGGAAAGCTAGACGAAAAAAGCGAAGCACTTCTTGCGAAGACTTACAGTCACATGGAAAAAAAGGTCGCAGACTTACCGCCTTGTTTCCTCAGCAACGAACGCCAGTTCGCCGAGAGTGAATAAAATCTAACCGATAAATTCGCTCTTCTTGTACCCTTGCACATAAAGCAGAGCCGTAAGGTCGCCGTGGTTGATGCGAATATCGCATTCCTTGGCCACCGACGGTTTTGCGTGCAGGGCAACCCCCGCCCCAGCGCGTTTGAGCATCCCTAGGTCATTGGCCCCGTCGCCTACGGCCATGACGTCAGCTTCATCAAGCCCGAGGC
>JBELFK010000127.1:0-8359 GCA_042092935.1 Paracoccaceae bacterium
GGTGGTCAGGGCGGTGAAGGTGGGCATTTAACGTCTCCGAAATCTGTTGAGGTCGCGGTATCCCCGCCGTGGGGTCAGGTCAAGCTCTGGCAGCGTGCCGATGGCGATCGCGCGCACGAACACGCCGGCCCAAACCGCACCAATGAGGCCCACAGCCGACCCAGCGATGGCCTGCCCATAGAGAACGCCCGGCGCACCCCAGATACTCGCGGCCCAATAGGCGACCGGCAACATCAATAACCCGTCGCGACCCCAGTTCACAACCATCGAGCGGCCCGGACGGCCCAGCGTGTTAAAGGCGGCGTTGGTCACAAAGACCATCCCCATCAAGGCTTGCGCCCCGCCTGTGGTGATTGTGAAGGCCCTCAGAACCTCGGCGGCTGCGCCCTCAAGCCCGAAGCTCTGAACGATCAGGGGCGTGGCAAGGATCAACAGCACCCAAACGCTCAACGCGTAGACAACACAAAAGATCAGCGCATCGCGATAGGTCGTCCAAAGGCGCTTATGCAATCCGGCCCCGTAGTTCTGACCAAAGATGCCCCCAATCGCACCGCTCAGCGCAAAGATCCCGCCAAAGGCCATCACGTAGAGCCGGTTCGCCACGGCCCACGCCGCGACCGCCGCGTCGCCAAACTGCGCCATGACACCGGTCAAAAGATAGCTGCCAAACGGCGTGCTGAGTTGCGCCACCATGGCTGGCAAGGCGATCCTCAGAAACGGTTTCGTATTTTTGCGAAGGGCGGCCAGCGATGGCCAAGCCAATAGGTCGTGCGTGCCAATCGCGAATTTCAGCGCCATGCCCGACAGCACAACCCGCGAGATCACCAGCGCAATGGCCGCGCCATCCAACCCCAGACCGGCCCAAATGATAAGCGCCGGATCGACCACCATCGACACCGACCCCGAGGTCAGCGTCACAAGCATCGCCCGCTTGCCATCCCCTTGGGCGCGCAGAGCCGCCGAGGCGATCAAGCCAACAGCCATCAGCGCCAGCGACGGAACCGTCAACAACAAATACCGCGCCGCCAGCCGTCGGGTCTCGCCCGTTGCGCCCACGAGATCCAACATGTCCCAGCGAAACACGACCACGACCAGCGCAATGGCGCTTTGGATCGCAACGGTCAGGATCATGGCCGAGGTCGCCTCGGCCCGTGCCCCCATGGGATCACCCGCCCCGATCCGGCGCGACACCACAGCCGTGGCGGCAATCATCAGACCGACGCCGCTGGACACCGACAGGAATTGGATCGCAAAGGCAAAGCCAATCGCCGCCACCAGACGCGGCTCACCCAGTTGCGAAATCCAGAACAGATTTGCCGCATCGACCAGAAACACAAACGAAATGCCAGCAGCGCCGGTCATCGTCATGCGCACCACGTGCCCCATCGTCGAGCCGGAAAGGAAACGCCCGACCGAGTCCGGCATGCTAGGCCCCAAGCCGTGCGTTCAGGTGCAAAAAGACAGTCTCATGACCCTTTTCAGGATGTCTTGGAATAAGGAGACTCAGCAAAAGCGAAGTGATGGCCATCGCCGCCGCAACAACGAACACCGCGCTTGGCGAATACAGCCACAGATACCCGAGACCCGCAGGCAGGAAAATCGCCGCAATATGGTTGATGGTAAAGGCAACCGCCGCCGTGGGGGCGATGTCCTGGGGATCGGCGATCTTTTGGAAATAGGTCTTAAGCGCCAACGCCAAGGCGAAAAGGATATGATCCACGACGTAAAGAATGCTGGCCAAAAGCACACCCCAACCGAACCAGTAAAGCCCGCCGTACATCAGAAACACTATCGTCAACCCGACATATTCGAAAATCAGCGCAAACCGCTCGCCCAAAGTCGCAACAGCCCTACCGACCAGAGGGCCGACCACGATGTTTATCACCAGATTAATCAGAAACAGCGCCGTCACTTCCTGGACTTTAAAGCCGAACTTCTCGACCATCATAAAGGCAGCAAACACGATAAAAATCTGCCGCCGCGCTCCAGCCATGAATTGCAGCGCGTAATAAAGCCAGTAGCGCTTGCGCAGCACCATTTTCTTGATCTGAGGCGTTGAGGATTCAAACTTGGGATAGGCAAACAGGCAGAACACAGCAATCACCGCCGTCAGCCCGCCGCTTATCATATAAACGAGGTTATAGGTCAGATTTAGCGGCTCCCACAGCAAGACGATCAACAGATACGCCACCAAAGTCGCCCCCGAGCCCGCCGCCATCAACCAGCCCAACACCTGCGGTGCCCGCGCCTTGGACAGCCATTGTAGTTGCAGGGATTGGTTCACCGTCTCGTAATAATGAAACCCGATCGAGCTGAGCATGGTGATCGTCAAAATCCCCGCCATCGACGGGAAATAGGCGGTCATCATCGTCGCGACGCCCAATAGGATCAGCGACACCAGCCCCAAAACCTGTTCGCGCACAAATATGATGATGGCGATAACGCCGACGGCCAGAAATCCGGGGATCTCTCGGACGGTGTGCAACCAGCCATTGTCCGAGCCATCAAAGCCTCCGACCTCGATCACGAAATTGGTCAGCAACACGGACCACGTATTGAACGCAATCGGCATGGCCAGCGCCATCACGAACAGCAATGTCACGGGGCGACGCCAGACCGGCAAACGCTCCGCCTCATCCAAAGGGTAACTCTTTTCCATACTGCCCCTTACGCGCTTCGCCCCTTTGGCAACAGCCAAATCGCGACATGAACCGGTGAATACGACCGCTCTTCGCAATCCAACCACCACTATAATCGCGCCCTGACCTGCTCATTATCTTGCCTAAAATACCTCGGGAGAGCGCGAGAGGGCAGCGCCCTCTCGCCCCGGTCGGAGCGCGCCAGCGCTACGATCCCAAGAAAGAACCCTCAATAAAAACTCTGCGGATCAATATCGACCGCCAGACGCACATCCCCCTTGGGCTGGAATTGCCCGACCCAGTCCGAAATCGCCCGCTGCAACGCCACGCCCTTGCCGGCCTTCACCAGAAGCCGCACCCGATGCCGCCCGCGCACCCGCGCGATAGGGGCCGGTGCCGGTCCGAACACCTGCCCGCCGACACGGCGCACCGGCGCGTCGGCGCGGGCAAGCGCCATGCCCAAATCCATGACCTGATGCGCGTCCGAGCCGCTTAACACAATGCCGGCCAAGCGCCCGAAGGGGGGCATCCCTGCCGCCTCGCGTTGTGCGGCCTCGGCTTGCCAAAAGCCTTCCTCATCCCCCGCCAATATCGCGCGGATCACCGGATGTTCGGGCTGATAGGTCTGCATGACGGCCTCGCCCGCGGTCTCGGCCCGTCCCGCACGCCCCGACACCTGGCGCATCAATTGAAAGGTCCGCTCCGCCGCCCTCAGGTCTGATCCGTGCAACCCGAGGTCGGCGTCAATCACACCGACCAGCGTCAACAGCGGAAAGTTGTGCCCCTTCGCCACCAATTGCGTGCCAATGATGATGTCACAGCCCCCCGCCGCAATCGCTTCGATCTCGGCCTTGAGCGCCCGCGCTGATCCAAACCGATCCGATGACAAAACCGCCACGCGCGCGTCTGGGAACAGCGCCATCGCTTCTTCGGCCAATCGCTCGACCCCGGGGCCAATCGGGGCTAACCGGTCTTCGGCCTCACACGAGGGGCACTGGCTCGGGATCGGTTTGCTTTCCCCACATTGATGGCACACAAGGCGCTTTTGAAACCGGTGCTCGACCAATCGGGCGTCGCAGTTATCGCAGCCGATCTGGTGCCCGCAGGCGCGGCACATGGTGATCGGCGCATAGCCGCGCCGGTTGATGAACAACAACGATTGCTCGCCCAAATCCAACCGGCGTTGAACGCGCTTTCGCAATTCGTCGGACACCCAGCGCGACGCGGGCAGCGCCTCGGTGCGCATGTCGATCGTGCCCATTCGCGGCATCACGGCCTCGCCAAATCGGCTGGTCAATTCGATCTTGCTGTATTTCCCCGCCTCGGCGTTGGCCCAGCTCTCAAGGCTCGGCGTTGCTGACGCCAATACCACCTGCGCCCCACAGATCGAGGCCCGCAGCACCGCCATATCCCGCGCGTTATAGAGCACCCCGTCTTCCTGCTTGTAGCTGGTGTCGTGTTCCTCATCGACGATAATCAACCCGAGATCGCGATAGGGTAGAAACAACGCCGAG
Organism: Paracoccaceae bacterium; assembly: GCA_042092935.1. Lineage (GTDB taxonomy): Bacteria > Pseudomonadota > Alphaproteobacteria > Rhodobacterales > Rhodobacteraceae > JASMHC01. The sequence goes on from JBELFK010000127.1 coordinate 4,154, forward strand.
CGCGCACCGATCACCATCTGCGCGCCGCCCTGCCCGACCATCTTCCACGTGCGACGCCTTTCCGTCATCGTCACGCCGGAATGCCATTCGGCGGGCTTGGCCCCGAACCGCGCCTGAACCCGCGACAGAAATTCCGCCGTCAGCGCGATCTCGGGCAGCAACACCAAGGCTTGCCGCCCTTGGCGCAGGCATTCGGCAACCGCTTCCAGATAGACCTCGGTCTTGCCCGAGCCCGTCACGCCACGCAGCAAGGTCGTGCCATAGTCTGCGGCCTGCGCCTGAGCGCGCAAATACTCGGCCGCTGCGGTTTGTTCGTCGGTCAGCTCTTTGCCGCCCCAGTCCGGTTCCAAAGGTGGAAACACTGTGTCGCGCGGGGTTTCGACCTCGGCCACTGCGCCAAGTTTCACCATGCCTTTGATGACAGACCCCGACGTGCCCGCCATCTCGGCCAGTTCGCGTAAGGTAAAGGACAACCCGCCGTATTCCTTTAGCACGGCCAGCACCCGTTTGCGGGCGTCGGTCATCCGGTCGGGCAGGCGATCCCCGGGCCTGTAGACTTTGCGCATCGACAGCGGGTCGCCCAAGCCCGGTGCCCGCGTGGCCAGACGCAGCATCGCAGGCATTGGGGTCAGCGTGTAAGCGGCTGCTTTTTCCAGAAACAGGCGCATTTCTTCGCGCATGGGGGCGACGTCCAGAACACGGACCACCGAGCGGATCTTGGCAAGGTCAAAATCACCCTTTCCGGCACCCCAAACCACGCCGAGAACCTTGCGTGGCCCAAGCGGCACTTCGACGAAAGCCCCCAAAAAGCACCCGCCTTCGGGCGCTTTATAGTCAAGCGTCCGGTCCAGCGGCTGGGTGGTCATGACGGCCACCAATGCGCCTTGGTCAAAAAAGTCCTGATCCATGTCTCTCATTCAATGTCTGGGCTTTTGGCCCGTTTGCATCTGGGGTAAGCAACCGCCAAGCAAAAGCCAAGCATAGCAAAGGATGCCTGCCATGAAATTTTTTGTCGATACCGCTGACGTCGCGGCCATCGCGGAAATGAACGAAACAGGCATGGTTGACGGGGTGACCACCAATCCCTCGCTTATCAAACAGTCGGGACGCGATATTCTCGAGGTGATTGGCGAAATTTGTGCCATGGTGGACGGCCCCGTCTCGGCAGAGGTCACGGCGGTTGATGCAGACAGGATGATCGCCGAGGGCCGCAAGCTGGCCGGGATCGCCGACAACATCGCGGTTAAGGTTCCGTTAACCTGGGACGGTCTGAAGGCGTGCAAGGTGCTGTCCGCCGAGGGTCATATGGTCAATGTCACGCTTTGCTTTTCCGCCAACCAGGCGCTTCTGGCGGCCAAGGCCGGGGCGACGTTCATCTCGCCTTTCATTGGGCGGCTGGACGACATCAACATCGACGGGATCGAGTTGATCGAAGACATTCGCACCATCTATGACAACTACGGGTTTGAGACCGAGATTTTGGCCGCGAGCATCCGCTCGGTGAACCATGTGCTCGACTGTGCCCGGATCGGGGCCGACGTCATCACGGCACCACCCGCCGTGATAAAATCCTTGATCGCGCATCCTTTGACCGACAAAGGCTTGGCGACGTTTTTGGCGGATATTGAAAGCGCAGGGATCAAAATCGTTTGACCCACCGCGCGGTGGATGCCGCGCTAGGGATTGTTGACGTTCAGGATTCCCATTTGCATTGATTTCTGATTCAAGGTTGTAAACAGAGGAGAGCAGCCTTGACGCGCAGAATATTGACCGATGCCCAATGGGCGATCATTGCCCCGCATTGCCTTGGCAAGGCAACCGACCCGGGTCGAAGCGGGCCTGATCCACGGCTGTTCATGGAAGCGGTGCTCTGGATTGTCAGAACTGGGGCGCAATGGCGGGAACTGCCTGATGAATTCGGCAAGTGGAACACAGTGTTCAAGCGCTTCCGCAGATGGGTAAAAGCCGATGCTTTTTACAACATGTTCAAAGCCTTGACCGCAGATTTCGACTTTGAATACACCATGATCGACGGAACGATTGTCAAAGTCCACCGCTCCGGTCAGGGCGCTAAAGGGGGACTCTGCGCCAGGCCATCGGCCGGTCGCGCGGCGGCATAACCACCAAGATACTGGCGCTGACGGATGCGCTCGGCGACCTGATCGACTTTCGCCTGATGCCGGGGCAGGCCCATGACCTCAAAGCCACGCCTGAATTGGTGCTGGGCTTGCGCGGCGGTCACTTGCTAGCGGATCGGGCATTTGATGCGGATTGGCTGCGTGACAGTCTAGGGCAGAAGAAAATCACACCCGTCATCCCGCCAAAATCCAACCGTAGGTTTCCCGCGGAATTCGACCGCGAAACTTATAAATGGCGGCACCTGATCGAAAATTACTTCGTAAAGCTCAAGGAAAACAGAGGTATAGCGATGCGGTCGTGCAAAACCGACCAAAGTTTCAGCGCCTTTATCTCCCTCGCGGCCACCGTCATTCAGACACGATGAACGTCAACAAGCCCTAGTTAAAATAGTCGCTTTTTGAGCGGATGACCGACAGGAATACCAGCGTTGCCACTGTCGGCGTCAAAATTTGCGGCAACCCAAGGTCAGCGCGCACCGTGAAAAAAGCCACGATGCTATTGAGGATGAACACCCCCATATAAACGGAGGCCCATTTTGGCCCCCATGATTTCCGCGTCCAAAGGGCGTAGAGAAAAAGCAGCGGGCCGATGATGTCCAGCACAAGAACCACCGCAAATGCGGCCGGACCTTGGACGAACACACCAAAGAGCGGCAGACCGTTGGTCATCAGGTTCGGTGCATTCATGACCGCCCCGACCGCCCAGAGCAACATGACAACAGCAAGTATTTTTAGCGCGAGCGGTATGGGTCTCCATCCGGTCGGGCGTGTGATTATGTCGTTCATTTTCGCGATCCCTTTGTTCATACCGCTTCTGTTTGATTGATTTTTGCGGCGTGATTTACGCGGCAGGTTACGATCCTTGCGGGCAAACTGGCAATGATAGATCGTATCACTCATCTTGGCAGATTTTGGCAGGCCGGAGTGAAAACCCGCGTATCGAACAATAATCATTGCGAAAACACGTCATCTGCGTGTTATAAGAAAAGAAAAACGAAAACATAATTCCGAGGCAGGAATGAGCAGCACCGCAGAACTCGAAGAGGTTCTACGTGAGAAAATTCTCGCGGAGCCCAATACTATTCTAGACGATCATGATGTCATGAGTGCCCTAGTGCGGGCGAATGAAAAGGTCATGGGCGAGAACATTGTCGATCTTCGTGGCATTGCCATGAACCGGCTTGAGTCTCGACTGGGCAAGCTGGAAAGCACGCACCGCAGTGTGATTGCCGCTGCTTACGAAAATCTGGCTGGCACCAACCAAATCCACCGCGCGATTTTGCGCTTGTTGGACCCAACGGATTTCGAAACCTTTCTGTCGGACCTTGGCACAGAAGTCGCGGACATTCTGCGTGTCGATGCCATGCGCTTGGTGCTTGAGACCCCTCAGGCTGAAACCAGTGCCGCGATCGAAAAAATGGGCGATGTGCTCAGCGTGGCCGACCCTGGTTTCGTCGATGAATATCTGTCGCGTGGGCGCAACACAACAATTCGCCAGGTCACGCTTCGCCAGATCAGTTCTGGACCGGAACGAGTCTACGGCAAGGCGGCTGCGCATATTCGCTCTGAGGCCTGCATCAAGCTGAACCTCGGCGAGGGCCGCTTGCCCGGATTGCTGGCCATGGGGGCGGAAGACCCGCATCAGTTCAATCCCCAGCAAGGCACCGATCTGCTGGGGTTCTACGCGGCTGCGTTTGAAAAATTGATGCGCCGCTGGTTGTCATGAGCCTGATCTCTCCTGCGGCGCAGGATCGGATGCAGGCTTGGCTTGCGTCGGAAAAAGCGCTGAAGGGGGCCTCGGACAACACGCTCAAAGCCTATCAGCAAGACGTTCTCGGTTTCGTTGGCTTCATGACCTTGCACAAGGGCGAGCGTCGGGGCCTGACGCCTTTGGCGAAAATCACCGTGTCCGACATGCGCGCCTGGATGGCGCAGGAACGTGGGCGCGGAACGGCCGCCAGATCATTGGCGCGCAGCCTGTCGGCGGTCAAAACCTTTTACCGCTGGCTTGCGACCCGCGAGGGGTTTGAGCCAACGGCGGTTCTGTCCACCCGTGCGCCGAAGTTTC
>JBELFK010000128.1:0-8346 GCA_042092935.1 Paracoccaceae bacterium
CAAAACCGCGCGGGCGAAGGTCTTTTCGAAGCGCTGACATATTCGCAGGATCGGTATCCGTGATGACAACGACGTCACGAATGATGAGTTCTTCGGCATCGTCCATAAGCAACGATATTTGTTCCTCAAAACGGGGATCAAACGGGCTGTCGGCAAAGACAAAAATGGGGCGATGGGTCCACGCATATTGGAACAAGTCGACATCGGATGCGGCAACGATTTCAAGCGTTGGCACCTCGCTCTCGGTTTCCTGCGCGAATGCGGGGATTGCCAGCGCGGCGGATAAAACTAGGGCGGTAAAAGCTCTCATAACATCTCCTGTTCTGTTGAATATAGGCACGGGAAACGGAATTGCGAATGCCTGCCGTGGCGTTTGTTGAACGATTTTTGAACATCTGACTTGCGAGATGTTGCAAAGGAAGGAATTGAAATGACCAAGACCAAAGCAGATTGGTCCGCCTTGGCGGAAAAGGAACTTCGCGGAAAGCCGCTTGAGGATCTGACATGGAACACTCTGGAAGGTATCGATGTTGCCCCGCTCTATACGGCTGAAGATACCGATGGCTTGGATCACATGGGCTCACTGCCCGGTTTCGGCCCGTTTGCGCGCGGCGTAAAGGCCACAATGTATGCCGGTCGTCCTTGGACGATCCGTCAATATGCGGGCTTTTCGACGGCTGAAGAATCCAACGCCTTTTACCGCAAGAACCTCGCCGCTGGTCAGCAAGGGGTCTCGGTCGCTTTCGATCTGGCGACGCACCGAGGTTATGACAGCGATCACCCGCGCGTGGTCGGCGACGTGGGCAAGGCCGGTGTGGCGATTGACAGCGTTGAGGATATGAAGATCCTCTTTGACGGTATCCCGCTCGACAAAGTCTCGGTCTCGATGACGATGAATGGTGCAGTGATCCCGATCCTTGCCAGCTTTATCGTTGCGGGGCAGGAGCAGGGCCATGACAAGGCGCTACTGGCGGGCACCATTCAGAACGATATTCTGAAAGAGTTCATGGTCCGCAACACCTATATCTATCCGCCTGAACCTTCGATGCGGATCATCTCGGACATCATCGAATATACTAGCAACGAGATGCCCAAGTTCAACTCGATCTCGATTTCCGGCTATCACATGCAGGAAGCGGGCGCGAACCTTGTGCAGGAATTGGCCTACACGCTGGCCGACGGGCGCGAATACGTCCGCGCGGCGATTGAGGCTGGAATGGACGTGGACAAATTCGCGGGCCGTCTGTCGTTCTTCTTTGCTATCGGCATGAATTTCTTCATGGAAGCGGCCAAGCTGCGCGCGGCGCGTTTGCTCTGGCATCGGGTGATGACCGAATTCGGGGCGCAGAACGAGAGGTCGAAGATGCTGCGCACGCACTGCCAGACCTCGGGCGTCAGCTTGCAGGAACAAGACCCCTACAACAACGTCATCCGTACGGCTTACGAGGCGATGAGCGCAGTTCTCGGCGGCACCCAGTCGTTGCACACAAACGCGCTGGACGAGGCGATTGCCTTGCCGACGGAATTTTCGGCGCGGATTGCGCGGAACACGCAGATCATCCTGCAAGAGGAAACCGGCGTGACCAATGTGGTCGATCCTCTGGCGGGGTCGTACTACGTCGAGAGTCTGACAGCCGAGCTGGCAGAAAAGGCTTGGGCCTTGATGGAAGAGGTCGAAGAAATGGGCGGCATGACCAAGGCCGTTGCCTCGGGGATGCCGAAACTGCGGATTGAGGAAAGCGCCGCCAAGCGGCAGGCGATGATTGACCGTGGCGACGAGGTGATCGTTGGGGTCAACAAATATCGCAAGGATAACGAAGACCCGATTGATATCCTTGATGTGGACAATGTCGCCGTGCGCGAGTCTCAGGTGGCGCGGCTGAAGCAAATCCGCGCAACGCGTGACGAGGCGGCCTGTCAGGCGGCCTTGGACACGTTAACCCGCACGGCGAAAGAGGGTGGCAATCTGTTGGCGGCGGCTGTTGAGGCGGCGCGGGCGCGGGCATCTGTAGGGGAAATCAGCATGGCGATGGAAAAGGAATTCGGCCGTCACAGGGCCGAGGTGAAAACTCTGGCGGGGGTCTATGGCAAGGCCTACGAAGGCGACGAAGGCTTTGCCGCGATCCAGAAATCCGTTGACGACTTCGCCGAGGAGGAGGGGCGTCGCCCCCGCATGCTGGTCGTCAAGATGGGGCAGGACGGGCATGACCGTGGCGCGAAAGTGATTGCCACGGCCTTCGCTGACATTGGTTTTGACGTGGACGTTGGACCTTTGTTCCAAACCCCCGAGGAAGCCGCGCAGGATGCGGTAGACAACGACGTGCATGTGGTTGGCATCTCATCTCAGGCGGCGGGTCACAAGACCTTGGCACCTCAGTTGATCGAAGCCTTGAAGGACAAAGATGCGAGTGAAATCCTTGTGATTTGCGGCGGCGTTATTCCACAGCAGGATTATGAGTTCTTGCAGAACGCCGGTGTGAAGGCGATATTTGGACCTGGAACAAATATCCCGGACGCGGCGCAGGATATTCTGAAACTGATCCGCGCGGCACGCGCGTAGTTAAGGTTCGAATTGCTTTCAGCAATCCGACCAGGGCGAGGGGCCAGCCCCTCGCGCTCCCCGAGGTATTTTGGGCAAGATAAAGGGAGAATGGGTTGCTGAGGGGTGAATGCCATTGTGGCGCGGTATCGTTTGAGATCGAGCGTGCGCCAGAGTTTCTTTTAGAATGCAACTGTTCGATTTGTCGGCCGCTGGCGACGCATTGGGCCTATTCGGACAAGGTTCCTATTCGCCTGAACGCGCCCGTGGGAGGCACAATTGCTTATAGATGGGGCGACAAAATGCTGGCGTTTCACTCCTGCAAAACTTGCGGCTGCACGACCCATTGGGCCAGCTTGACAGACGATAAAATCGCGGTGAACTGCCGACTTTGCCCGCCCGACCAGACCAAGGGCATTCGGATCCGTCATTTCGACGGGGCAGACACGTGGCAGTTTTTCGACTGATGAGACTTTTTCTTTGTCCAAATACTCATCTGCGCCAAGCGTGCCTCAAAAAGAGACACCTATCGCGAAGTCTTTCGCGCAACAAATGAGAGATTGTTGGCAGGCATCTCGACGACGTCTTCAATTGAGAAACCGAGTGCCTCGATCCAATCGCGGATTTCCTGATCGTTCTTGTAGCCAAGGTCTGGGTTGTGCGCCTTGATGCTTGCGTGAAAGCGGCTGTCGCCGTCGCTTGTCAACGCCCCGTCGCGTTTGAAGGGGCCGTAAATCATCAGCAGCCCGTTGGGCGTCAGAGCCTGCGAACATTCCGATAGAATGATGCGCGCTTGTTCTTTCGAGATGAGATGGAAGAGGTTGCACATACTGATTGCATCTACCTCGACCCCGCGACCCCAGCCGGTTTGCGCAGCGTCGAGCGTGATCGGGCTGGCGACGTTGTCGGTTTTTGTATGCCCGATCCATGCACGGATAGACGCGAGACGCTCGGGGTCGATCTCACTGGGTTGAAACTGCCAATTCGGCAGGGCTTGCGCAAAGTGAACCACATGCTCGCCTGTGCCCGAGGCGATTTCCAATAACCGCCCAGCATCCCCCAATCTGGCTTTCAGAAGCGCCAGTATTGCGTCCTTGTTGCGCGGCGTTGAGGGCGCAAATTGGCGCCCGTCTTTGCCGGTGCTCGCATTGCTCGCCGTTTCTGGCACTGATCGCCCTGTCATCGATCGAACCTCGCCGGCGAAAGCTGGGCGACAACCGCCGCATCCAGCCCCGGCGTTTGCCCAAGGATCAAATCCGCCCCGAGTTGGCTTGCGGCAGGCGAGGTCAAAAACCCGTAGCCGCCCTGTCCAGCCATCCAGAAAAAGTTGGGGTTTTCCGGTGCGTGACCGATCACAAGGTGGCGGTCGGGTGAAAAGGTCCGAAGGCCGGCCCAGTTGGATTGAACGCGCGTGACCTCTTCTGTGACCACGGCTTGATACTCTGCGATGCCTTCGGCCAGAACCATATCGTCGGCCCATGCGTCATGCGGCGTGGTCGGGTCTTCTTCTGCTGGCGAAACGCACAGTGACCCGGCGTCGGGTTTGGCGTACCAGCTTTCGTTGATGCCAAAAAACATCGGCCAAGCACTTGTGTCATGCCCACCCGGTGCCGGAATGCGGGCGACCGAGCGGCGGCAGGGGACAAAGCCGATGGGTTGGATGCCAGCCAGTCTGGCCACCTCGTCGGCCCATGCGCCCGAGGCGTTTATCAGCACGTCTGCTTCGTAGGTTTCAGTGCCTGTTTCGACAATCCAGTGGTCGCCGTGTCTGATTGCGGTGACGCGGGCGTTGAACGCAAGACGCCCCCCATGGGCGCGAATGGCTTTGGCGTGGTCTTGGATCAAGCGGTCGGTATCGATGTCCCATGCGTCCGCGTGATAGGCTGCGGTTTTTACAACGTCTGGGTTAAGCACGGGAACTTTGGCAATCGCCTCGGCGACTGATATGTGTTCAAGGTTCATTTTGACCGCGTCCGCAGCAAGCGCCGCGTCCTCGCCTGCCTTGCCGACGACCATAATCCCGCGCGCCGACAGGTAAGCGCTCTGATGGCGAAAATAGTCCCCGCTTGCCCGCGCAAGGGCGATGGTCGAGTCCATGCCGTAATTCGCTTCGTAAAGCGCCATTGAGCGACCCGAGGCATGATAGGCGAGGGCGCTTTCGGCCTCGAGCAGCGTGATCTTGGCATGTGGGGCAAGACGCGCGCCGACGGATGTGCCAGCAATCCCGCCACCTATGATGAGGATATCTGTCATGCTTCCTCGATCCGGTCCGTTGCCGGAGGGGGCGTGCGGGCGAGTGCGGAAATGCGGCTTCTCAAGTCCGGCGTCATGTCAAAGTCTAAAGCCGCGAGAGAGGGTCGCAATTGTTGGACGTTGCGCGCTGAAATGATCGGGTGCGGGGCAAAAGGATGAGACATCACCCATGCGACCGCGAGTGTCGCGGGGGATGTCCCGCATTCTTTGGCCAAGGTCTTAAGCTCTTTGGCGGTTTCATGCATCCAGGCTTGCGCATATCGTGCAGCGTAACGCTGATCCGACGCCAAACGCCCTGTCGGGCTGGCGTTGGCATATTTGCCGGTCAGCAGTCCGCCCCCGAGCGGCGAATAGGCTGCGACTACGATGCCCTGATCCGCGCACATGGGCAGGATTTCGACCTCGGCTTGGCGTTTCACAAGCGAAAACATCGGCTGTACGATGTCGATACGGGTGCCCTGTTCCTGGGCTGCCCGTTGGGCCTTCATGACTTGCCATGCCGCGAAATTCGAGACGCCGATGTAACGGATTTGGCCCTTTGACTGAAAAGACGCCAAAGTTTTGAACGTCTCGTTCAGAGGCGTTTCCGGATCAAAGCGATGAAGATAAAGCACATCGATCGCCTCTGTGCCCAGCCGTCGGCGGGTGTCGCCAAACTGCGCCAACAGATTTGAGGACCCGGAGCCACCGCTGTAGCCGATCTTGCTGGCAATGATGAGCCTGTCGCGTTCCCGTGCCGCCAATTTGCGCAAGATCTCTTCAGACTTGCCGGCATTGTAGACATGCGCGGTATCGAAATGATTGATCCCCGCCTCAATACAGGCATCAAACATCTCGCTGGCCGCGTCGATGTCAGCCGCGCCGCCAAACTGCATTGCACCAAAAATCAATTTGCTCGAGTGCGTACCGTCAGAACTTGTAAATCTCGTTTCCATCAGCGGACCGTGCCACGGCTTTGCGGGGTACTCAAGATGTGAACGCCGCGCGTGCAGTATGGCTTCCCTTACCTCGCGGTTTGAATGTTCATCATAGGTTGCGAAACGCAAATGGGCGGCCCGCTAGGACCGCCCATCGTTGTGATCGTCGTGTCGACTTACTGTGGGATCGTGCCCTCAATGCCTTCGACATAGAAGTTCATGCCAGCCAACGTGCCATCGTCGGCCGTTTCACCTTCAGCCAACCAGGCAGAGCCGTCCTGCTTGTTCAACGGACCGGTGAACGCATGGTAGGACCCATCCGCCAGCGCGTCGCGAATTGCGACAGCCGAGGCTTTGACGTCGGCGGGAACCGCATCCGAGATCTCACCGATGCCAACCATGCCAGCGCCAATACCGTCCCATGTATCCATGCTGGTCCATGTGCCGTCCATGACGGCCTTGGTGCGCGCAATGTAGTATGGTGCCCAGTCGTCAATGATCGAGCTGACCCGTGGGAACGGTGCGTACTCGCTCATGTCCGAGGCCTGACCGAATGTGACAACATTGCCAGCTTCGGCTGCAACTGCCTGTGGTGCGGTCGAGTCTGTGTGCTGCAAGATCACGTCAGCGCCTTGGTCGATCAGAACCTGAGCGGCCTCGGCTTCCTTGGCAGGATCAAACCATGTGAAGGCCCAGATGATTTTGAATTCTACGTCCGGGTTCACTTTCTTGGCGTGAATGTAAGCCGAGTTGATGCCGCGAATAACTTCAGGAATCGGGTATGAGCCGATGTAGCCAACCACGTTCGATTTGGTCATCTGACCCGCGATTGTGCCTTGGACGGCGCGACCTTCATAGAAACGTGCTGAATAGGTCGACACGTTGTCCGCGCGTTTATAGCCAGTGGCGTGCTCGAACTTCACATTCGGGAACTTGGCCGCAACGTTGATTGTCGGATCCATATATCCAAACGACGTCGTAAAGATCAGGTCGGCACCCTGAAGCGCCATCTGAGTCATCACGCGCTCGGCGTCGGGGCCTTCGGGAACATTTTCAACGTATACCGTCTCAACTTCGTCGCCAAAGGCCTCTTCCACGGCCAAACGGCCCTGGTCGTGTTCATAGGTCCAGCCACCGTCACCGACGGGACCAACATAGACGAAGCCGACCTTCGTCGTTTCATCTGCAAAGGCTGGCATTGCCAGACCCAACGCCACTGTGGCGGTTGTCATTAGTTTCGTGAATTTCATGAGTTTTACACTCCCCAGGTTAAATATTGGCCTCTAATTCGAAGCATGGAATATCCGACCAAGCGACGCCGGAGCACGGCTGCGATCAGCGGACATGAATACAAGCACGAGAATGGTTATCAGATATGGCGACATGGACAAGTATTCGACGGGAATTCTTGCCCCCGCAGCCTGTGCGTTTAATTGAAGCACAGTGATTCCGCCATAAAGATAGGCACCGATCAAAAGTCGCCACGGTTTCCAACTTGCAAAAACCACCAGCGCCAAGGCGATCCAGCCCGCGCCCGCTGTCATGCCTTCGGTCCATTGTGGGACGCGGATCAGGCTGATGTAGGCCCCACCCAACCCCGAGCACGCGCCGCCGAACAAGATGGCCAGCACACGCACACGCACGACCTTGTATCCCAAGGCATGGGCGGCATCGTGGTTCTCTCCGACCGCGCGCAGGATCAACCCGACGCGGGTATATTTGAGAACGGCCCAAGTGCCGGTGATGATGAACAAACCGACGTAGACCATGAAGTCATGGGAAAACAGGATGGGGCCAACCACGGGCAAGTCACTGAGAAACCCCATATCCAGTTTCGGTGTCGAAGGCGGCTTGATGCCAACGTAGCTTTGTCCCATCAGCGACGACAGACCCAGCCCGAACAATGTCAACGCAAGACCCGAGGCAACCTGATTGGCCAAAGCATATTGGGTCAAAATCACGAATAGAAACGAAAGTACCGCCCCCGCCAACGCGGCAACGACAAACCCAAGAACCGGCGACTCGGTTCCTACGGCGGTTGCAAATCCGGCGATCGCCCCGACAATCATCATCCCCTCAACCCCAAGGTTCAGGACACCGGCTTTCTCGACGACCAACTCGCCAACGGCGGCAAGCATGATCGGCGTCGCCGCCACCATAAGCGAGGCAATCAGCAGCACCGGATTGATAGCTGTAAGATCCATCACACGGCCTCCATTTTTCCAAGACGAATGCGGAAATTCGTCAACAAATCGACCGCAAGCAGGAAGAATAATAGCATACCCTGAAACACTTGAATGGCGGCAGACGGAAGCCCAAGCGTCAACTGAGCCAACTCACCGCCGATATAGGTAAGCGCCAAAAGCAACCCAGCAAGCAGAATACCCAGTGGGTTCAACCGGCCCAGAAAGGCCACGATGATCGCGGTGAACCCGTAGCCGACGTTAAAGTCGATGCTGACCTGCCCTGCGGGGCCCGCCACTTCGAACATGCCCGCCAGCCCTGCCAAAGCGCCAGACAGACCAAGACAAATCAAAACAAGTCGGGCGGTCCTGACACCGGCAAATCCAGCGGCCCGCGGAGCCTCGCCTGTCAGTCTGATCTGAAACCCCAGCACGTGTTTTCCCAAGGTGATAT
>JBELFK010000129.1:0-8122 GCA_042092935.1 Paracoccaceae bacterium
CCTCGGTCATGCGCAACGCTATGCGCCATCCGGTTGGATGGGATGATCCGGCGAAATCTTATCAAGCACTCTTTGACGGTTTGCTTGCGCGATGACCAACCAGCTTGAAGCGGGCAGCCCCAACAAACTTGGCGCGCATTTCGACGGAGAAGGCACAAACTTCGCGCTGTTTTCGGACAATGCCGACAAGGTTGAGCTTTGCCTCTTCTCGCAAAGCAATGGCAAAGAAATCTCTCGGTTGATATTGCCCGAGCGCAGCGGATCGGTTTGGCACGGGTATTTGCCCAAAGCTATGCCTGGCACGCAGTACGGCTATCGTGTTTATGGCCCCTATTCCCCCGAACAGGGGCATCGGTTTAACCCGCGTAAGCTGCTGCTCGACCCATACGCGCGCCAATTCAGCGGATCGTTTCATACCCACGACGCGCTGCTCGGATACGACGCAAAGGATCCCCGCGAAGATCTGTCCTTTAGCACTTTGGACAGCGCCCCATTTGTTCCGAAATCCGTGGTCGTAGGGCCTGAGGCTTTGGTGCCCGCCGCAGAACGGCCCAATCGGTCTTTGGATGAAACGCTGATTTACGAGGCACACGTCAAGGGCCTGACGAAAGAGCATATGGGCGTCGCGGAACACCTGCGCGGCACCTATGAAGGCTTGGCCTCGGACGCGATTATCGCGCATCTGCACAAGCTGGGCGCCACCTCGATTGAACTTCTGCCGGTGCAGTCGTTTGTTGATGACAGTTTTCTGCTCAAAAAGGGTTTACGAAACTATTGGGGCTACAATTCCATTGGTTTTTTCGTGCCCGAACCACACTACCATGGCCCGGCAGGGCGCGAAGGATTTCGCGCGATGGTGCGCAAATTTCATGCGGCGGGAATCGAAGTCATTCTCGACGTCGTCTACAACCACACCGCCGAGGGCGATCAGCGTGGCCCAACGCTCAGCTTTCGTGGGATCGATAACGCGTCGTACTATCGCCTCATCCACGGCCAGCCGCGGTATTACGCGAATGACACTGGCTGCGGTAACACGATCAACGCGTCCCACCCCTTTGTGCTGCGCATGATCCTCGATAGCCTGCGATACTGGGTCGAGGTCATGGGCGTCGACGGGTTCCGCTTTGACCTTGCCACTACCCTTGCCCGTGAGGACGACGGGTTTGACCAAAACGGGGGTTTTCTGGACGCTCTGCGTCAGGATCCCGTGCTTTCGAATGTTCGATTGATCGCCGAGCCTTGGGACATTGGTCCGGGCGGCTATCAGCTTGGCCATTTCCCACCCGAATTTCGCGAATGGAACGACCGGTTCCGCGATGCCAGCCGCCGATATTGGCGCGGCGACAATCATAGTGCGCAGGACTTGGCGGCCTGTTTGCTTGGATCGGCAACGCAGTTTGACCGGGCAGGGCGGCGCGCTTGGTCGTCGCTGAACTTCATCACCTCGCATGACGGGTTCACGCTGGAAGACGTGACGCGATACAATCAGCGCCAGAACTTGCCAAACCTTGAAGACGGTCGTGATGGCCATCACGCAAACTTCAGCGACAACTGCGGCGTCGAGGGCGAGACGGACAATGCAGAAATCCTTGCAAAACGAACCCGTCGCAAACGCAATTTGCTTGCCACGTTGTTCTTTTCGCAGGGCACACCGATGCTGTTGGCAGGAGACGAGATCGGCAATAGTCAGAACGGCAACAACAACGCCTATTGTCAGGACAACAGTATTGGCTGGATCAATTGGGCGCAGACCGATGACACGCTCGTGGACTTTGTCGCGGGCCTGTCGGCGCTCAGGAATGCCCACCCAAGTCTGCGGCAGTCACGCTTTTTGCATGGGGCCGCCCGTCAGATTGACGGTTTGCCGGACGTTGATTGGGTTGATCTTCAAGGCGCGCATCTGGACTGGCGTGATCCCGGCCTCTCGTCCTTTGGGCTGATCCTGCGAGAGTCTGCGGAAAGCGCACCGATTGCGCCCTGTGATGATACAGTGTTTCTGGTCTTCCACCGCGATAGCGAGCGTCTTGACGTGACCTTACCAGAGACCCCCGCGACCCACCGCTGGGTGCTTGAACTGGACACCGCCTCAGATACACCGACCGCGCGAAAACCCGTGCCGCCGTCTGGCCTGACGGTCGAGGATCACTCGATCCTGCTGCTGTCGCTTGAACCTGCGAGGGCTGTTGGATGACCGACAATCCGCTTTACACGTTGGCCGAGGAAAAAGGCATTCTGCCGGTGTTTCATGACCTTGGCGGACAGGCGCATTGGACCGGTGACGACACGCGCCGTGCGCTGCTGCGGGCGATTGGCGTGGCGGCAGAGACGGAAGCCGAGGCACGCAAGTCGCTTGAGGCGCATTGGGCCGAGAAAGCACGCGAAATTGCGCCGCCCGAGTATGTTGTGACCGCGGGTCAAGGTGCCGCCATTCCGGTCAAACGGGCATGTGATTGGATTTTGTTATCCGAAGATCAAACCGCCATCTGCGACGGACGCGCAGAGCATCATATTGATCTGCCGCCGCTTGAAGCAGGCGTCTATACAATGCGGGTGTCTTGCGGTGATCTGGTTCAGACCTGTCTGGTCCCCGCCGCCCCCGCGCAAGTGCCCACATTGCCGACGTGCATGGGGCAAGAGCGCGTTTGGGGCGTTACGGCAGCTCTCTATGGATTGCGCTCAAAGCGCAACCTCGGCATCGGCGACTATGCCGATCTGGGGGTGCTGGCAAAAACTTTGGGCGACGCAGGCGCGAGCTTTCTCGGCATCAATCCGGTGCACAACTGGGGCTGGGAAAGCCCGGCGATTGCCAGCCCGTATTCGCCTTCGCACCGTGGCTTCCTGAACACGATCCACATTGCCCCAGACGCCATTCCGGGGCTTGAAAATACCGCCGACGCGCAAGCCCTTGTCGCGCGTTTGCAATCGAAAATCGACCGTACAACGGCGCAAGTTGACTATGCCGGTCACGCGAAAAGGCAAGCGCCGCTGCTCAGGGAATTGTTTGCCCTGTTCAACGTGGCAGCCAGTGGACCCGCCAAAGAACGGCTTGCGACATTTACCCATTCGGGCGGTGAGGAATTGCGCAGTTTCGCGATATTCGAGGCCCTGTCCGAAACGCATGGCAGCAGTTGGCTTGACTGGCCCGCGCATCTGCAAGATCACACGACGATCCCAAGCGGTTCTTACAACCCGAATGCGCTTGCATTCCATATCTGGCTGCAATGGATCGCCTTTGAGCAGTTGCAAATGGTGACCTCGGCCAGTGCGATGCCGCTCGGGCTTTATCTCGATCTTGCGGTTGGGGCGCGACGTGACGGTGCCGAGGCCTGGATGGGACAGGAAAGCGTCGCCAAAGGTGTTGCACTTGGCGCACCGCCGGATCATCTCAGTCCCGAGGGGCAGAACTGGCAACTCACAGCCTTTGCGCATGGGCTTTCCAGCGCGAACCAATACCACGACTTCCGCAGCGTTCTGCGCCATGCGATGCAACCGGCAGGAGTGCTGCGCATCGATCACGTGCTTGGCCTGAATCGCAGTTTCTGGATACCCGACGATGGCAGCCCCGGTGCCTACATCCGACAGCCGTTCGAGACGTTGCTGGCGTTGACAGCCATCGAAGCGCAGAAAGCCAACTGCATCGTGGTCGGCGAAGACCTTGGGCTGGTGCCGGATGGGTTCCGCGAGACGTTGGCCCATCGCGGGCTCTATAGCTATTCGGTTCTGCAATACGAAAAAGACGGCAACGGCACGTTTCGCGATCCTGCGCAATTGCGACAACAAAGCCTTGCCTGTTTCGCGACCCATGACACGCCGACCCTGCAAGGCTACTGCGCGGGGCGCGACATTGAGTGGTGGCAGAAGTTGGGGTGGATCGACCAACCCAAGGCGGACTGGCTAAGCGGTGAGCGCAAAGCCGAAGTCGCGGCCCTTGTGCCTGCCGGTGAAGCGTCGGATCAGGCCATACACGGGCGACTGGCGCAGTCGCCCGTCGCGATGGCGGCCGTGCAACTGGACGACGTTCTGGGCGAGGTTGAGGCGCAAAACCTGCCCGGCACCATTGATGAACACCCAAACTGGAGCCGCATCTACGACGTCGCTGTCGAAGATTTGGCCCAAACTCCGGCTCTTACCCATTTGACGGACCTCATGCGCGACGCTGGCCGCGCTGCCTGCAATTTCGAAGGGAACACCTGATATGACGATTAAAACAGTTCAAACGGCCCCCATTGACGGACAAAAACCCGGGACATCGGGTCTGCGAAAGAAAACCCGCGTTTTCATGGGCGAACATTACCTCGAGAATTTTGTTCAGGCGATCTTTGACGCGATCGGTGGTGCCAAGGACAAGCGCTTTGTTGTCGGTGGCGACGGGCGATATTTTAACGCTGAGGCGATCCAGACCATTCTGCGCATGGCGGCGGCCAATGGGGCCAAACAATGCATCGTCGGGCAGGGTGGCTTGCTGTCAACGCCCGCGGCCTCGCATTTGATCCGAATGAACAAAACCGACGGCGGGTTGATCCTGTCGGCCAGCCACAATCCGGGGGGCATCGACGAAGATTTCGGGCTGAAGTTCAACATCCCCAACGGCGGACCGGCCCCCGAGTCTGTTACAGATGCGATTATCGAAAACACTCAAAGCATCTCGCATTATTTGACGGTCGAAACAGACGACATTGATCTTGGCGCAATCGGAGACACCCAGCTTGCAGGCATGTCCGTCACCGTCGTGGACCCAGTTGCGGACTACCAAGACCTGATGGCGACGTTGTTTGACTTCGACGCCATTCGCGCGCTTTTTGCATCGGGTTTCACAATGCGGTTTGATGCGATGCACGCAATCACCGGCCCCTATGCAACAGCTATATTAGAGGGCGCCTTGGGTGCGCCCAAAGGCACGGTGATGAACGCGATCCCTCAGGTGGACTTTGGCGGGGGCCATCCCGATCCGAACCCAACATGGGCGAAGGAACTAATGGACGCGCTGATGTCGGAGGATGGACCGGATTTTGGCGCGGCGTCTGACGGCGACGGAGATCGCAATATGGTGCTGGGCCGAAATGCCTATGTCTCGCCCTCGGATAGCCTCGCGGTTTTGACGGCCAATGCGCATCTTGCGCCGGGCTATGCCAAAGGCCTCGCGGGGGTTGCCCGCTCTATGCCAACAAGCTGTGCCGTGGACCGCGTTGCAGAGGACATGGGCATCGAGTGCTTTGAAACGCCCACGGGCTGGAAGTTCTTTGGCAACCTGCTGGATTCAGGGCGCGCAACGCTTTGCGGCGAGGAAAGTTTTGGCACCGGCTCGGATCACGTCCGCGAAAAGGATGGCCTTTGGGCGGTTTTGCTTTGGCTGAATATCCTTGCGGTGAAGAAAACTTCGGTCGCGGATTTGTTGCAGGACCATTGGCAACGCTTCGGTCGCAACTACTACTCCCGCCATGATTTCGAAGCCTTGCCGATTTCCGACGCCGAGGCGCTGATGGCGAGGATCAAAGATCAACTGGCCGATTTGCCGAGCAAAAGCATCGCGGGATTGACGGTGACCGCCGCAGATAATTTCAGCTATGATGATCCAATTGATCGCTCGGTCAGCCTCAATCAAGGTTTGCGCATTCGGTTTGAAGGAGGCGCACGGGCGATTTTCCGTCTGTCTGGGACGGGCACCGAAGGGGCGACGTTGCGGCTCTATGTCGAGCACCTCGAGACGGATTCAAGTAAGCTGAATCAAGACGCCCAGGTGGCGCTTTCCGGGGTCATCGCGGCTGCACATGCGCTGTCGGGTATAGAAAGCCTTGGGCGCGAAAAACCGGATGTCATCACGTAAATAGCGATCCGTAAATCAGCGAATGCGCCGCGCTAGCGGCGGCAAATAGAAAGCAAGCCCCAGATTGTTTCTGGGGCTTGCTGACTTCAAAGGCCGCGTTTACTGGTTCGACTCGCGGGTTTCTTCAACAAGATCCAACAATTCGCCGACCCCAACCAGTCCGGGGACAAGGTTTTCGCCGATTACAAACGACGGGGTGCCGCTGAAGCCAAGGGCTTGTGTCAGACGCATCGTGGTTTCGATATGTTCGTCAACCTCGGGCGCATCCATGTCGGCCTTCAACTGATCGATATCAAGCCCGATTTCCCGCGCGATCCGCAGCACGCTGGCTTCCTCGGCACGACCGTTCATGCCCATCATGGCCCAGTGGAACTCTTCGTATTTGCCCTGATTGCGAGACGCCAATGCCGCGCGGGCGGCGAAAACCGACCCCTCGCCGAGGATCGGCCATTCGCGATACACAAGACGGACATTTGGATCCAACTCGAGCAATTCCTGCACAACCGGCATCGCGCGGCGGCAATAGGGGCAGTTGTAATCGAAAAATTCGACAACGGTGACGTCGCCGTCAGGATTGCCCAGAACCGGCGCATTCGGATCGTTTTCAATCAGATCGCGCTGGTCCGTCAGGATGTTGACCTGAGCCTGTGCCTGCGCCTCGGCGTCTTGCAGGCGCAGAATTTCGACAGCTTCGAGAACGATCTGAGGGTTCTCACGGATCGCCTCAAGGACCAATTCCTTTATCCGCGCCTCACTTATATCGTCGGCAAAGCTGGCCATCGGGGTCATCCCAACGATCAACGCCGTGACGATTGACTTTAGTATCTTCATATTCCTGTCCTCACTGTTGTTCTGATTTTGTCCGTTCGGCCTGAACGACGCGTTCTTTTTCGGGCCATGTGGACTTTATGAATGTTAGAATGTTGTTGATGTCTTCGTCGGTCAAAATGCCCTCAAAGCTGGGCATACCGCTTGCAAACTCAATGCCGAGTTGCTCCATGACGACTGCACCGCCAAGTTTGGTGTAGTCGAACAAGGCGCTGTCGCTGTGATGCCATGTGTGGCCGCTGCTGTCATGCGGCGGGGCTGGCAGCATTCCGTCTTCATTCTGTGAGCGCCAGTCTGGCTGCCCTTCAAGGTTCGCACCATGGCAGGACGCACAGTTTTGCGCATAGAGCGCTTGGCCCGCTTCGACAGCGACAGGGTCAAACAATAGGGTCGCCTCGGGCGCTTCTCTGTTTGACAAGAAGTAGGCGCCGCCGGCGATTGCAGCGATCAGAACACCAATTCCAAGAAGTAATCTCGTCATCATGTGATTTCCAACCAAGTTATCATACCAGCCGCCGCGTGCGCCAGCATGTGGCAATGGAACAGCCATTTTCCGGGGTTGTGCGCGACAAAGGCAATCTCTCGTGTTTCGCCTCGGAAAACAAGCAGCGTATCGCGCATCGGGCCGAACACCCCATCCTCAAGAACCTCTCGAAAATGCATGCCGTGCAAATGCATCGCATGGGCGAAAGCCGTGTCATTAACGATCTTCAGGCGGACGACTTCGTTCAACGACAACCGCGCCAGAGGCGTATCGGTCAAGCCAACGACGCCATTGAAGGACCAAAACATGTTGGCGTCTGACAGTTCCTGGGCACTCATCTCGGTGCCGTCAAGAACAGCGGATTGCAGGTTGCCCATGGCGCCACCCGCCATATTGAGCGTCACCGGCGTCGCGTCGGCGAGATCAGGAATGTCCATCATTGGATTTGGCGGAAGCGGGGCGGGGGCACCGCGTGGCTCTGCGTCGCTTGCGGCGGTGACGCCCAAAGCCGCCAGCGCGAAACCCTGATCGTCCTCGACCCGCGCGAGATAGGCGTTTTCGCCCTGCTCGGCGATCACATCGACGAATAGATCGACCCGTTGACCCGGTGCCAAAAGAAAAACGCCATCCAGCTTTTCCGGCGTCTCAAGTGGCATCCCATCGTAGGCCATGATCCAGCCATCAAGCCCTGCCGTGACAAGACTGAAAATCCGCCCATTGGCGGCGTTAATCACCCGCAATCTCAGACGCTCGCCCTGTTTGACATTCAACGCGTAGTCGGGGCGTGAGTTTGTTGTAAAATAGTTGCCTTCGCGGCCTGCGTGGCTGCGGTCGTGTGCGTTCTCAAACGAGTCGATAAGCGCGGCGGTCTCGCCATCCAAACGCCAGTCGTCGATTATCAACACTTCGTCGCGATCGACATCCGGTGCCTCGTCCTCATCGATGATTAGAGGGCCGTATAGCCCGCGTCCGACCTGTTCGTAGGA
>JBELFK010000130.1:0-8168 GCA_042092935.1 Paracoccaceae bacterium
CCGCGACCCCCAAGGCCACAGCCGAGCGTGCGAGGGCGACGGCAGAGGGCGTCAACGTGGTGAACAGCGCGGATGTGCGGTGGCCAATCGTGCCGAGGCCGGGTGGCTTTTGCGCAAGAAACCACGCCCAGGTCGTCGTGGGGGCGATAAACAGCAGGGCCTGGGCGATGGAGAAGTCAAAGGCGATGTTGCCGATGATCGTGGCCCCGATCATGGCGGTGCAAATTCCGCTGACGACGAGAACGGCCCGACGCGGCAGGGGCAGGGTTTGACCGCCGCTGTGCGGGGGCTCGTGACGCCATTCCCACCGGTCATAGAGACGCCCGACCAGGATAAACAGCGCGGCGGTGCCAAGCCCCATGATCGCGGCTTCGGGCCATGTGATGTCGGTGAAAATCGTCAGCAGAACCGCTTGGGTCAGCGTCGTTGGCGCCCAGAGGATCACCCAGCTAAACCCGCGAATAAGGGCCGAGATTTGCCGACGCTCTAGCGCGGGGCCGGGGTTGGTGCTTTGGATCATCGGGGCCATCAGGCTGACGGCTCCGAAGTTGAGGAACACGCCCATGAAATGCCCGCCCAAAGCTATGGCGAAAAACCGGCGACCGGGGGGCTGCAAGATGAGATAGCGCCCGACCGCAAGGATCGATCCCGAGCGC
Source organism: Paracoccaceae bacterium (assembly GCA_042092935.1). Classification (GTDB taxonomy): domain Bacteria; phylum Pseudomonadota; class Alphaproteobacteria; order Rhodobacterales; family Rhodobacteraceae; genus JASMHC01. Next base: position 657 of record JBELFK010000130.1, read on the forward strand.
GCGGCAACATCGCGCATGGCCGTCAAGGTCCAGATGAACGCCGCAAAGAAAGTTGCCAGATCCAAGGCGTCGAGAATGGCCGCCTGATCGCCGCTGAGCGTGTAAGCCAGCGCCGTTGAAACCAAGGCAAAGGCCACGAGTGAGACCTCTCGGATCGTGAAGAACGGTGCCCCGAGCAGGCAGAGCACGCATAAAACCGTGCGCGAGGCATAGGCAAACATGGGTGCCTCGGTCAGGATCCACGCGATCTCGGTGGCCAACAGGACCAAGAGCAGGGTCAAAAGCGCCTGTGCGCCACTTGTGCTTTGGCGGATCGTCTTTAGCATGGCAAACACCGACCAAGGGGGACGCCGCCATGCACGCCTATCTGTCTTTGTACCGTCTGGACTTTGCCGCCGGAGAGACCAAAAGCTGGCCCGAAGGGATTGGTGCGGCCTTGGTGGCGGAGGGGACGCTTGCGAGCGGAGATCACATCTTCATAGGCCAAGGCACGCCCCGGCCGACGGCGATCACACAGGCGGTTGTGCTGTGTTTCATGCTGACCAAAACCCAAGGGACGGGCGAAAATTGTCTTGAAAGTCAGGTGGTTGAGGTGCCAGAGCCGTTTTTGCTGCGTCTTGACGAGGTTGCCTTTCCACCGGGGGCGCAAGCCTATCGCCATGTGCATCCGGGACCCGGGTTTCGCCATCTTTTGCGCGGACAGTTGCGGCTGGAGGCCGACGATCACAGCTTTGATGCCAAGGTTGGGGACACGTGGTTTGAAGCGGCAAATTCGCCTGTGCGGGCCACGGCCACTGCGTCCGAGCCGGAAACCCGTTTCGTGCGCTGTATGATCCTGCCGCCGCACTTCCAAGGGCGTCCGACGATCAGCATCCTTGATCCGCGTGATGCCGAGCGACCAAAGCGACAAACGACACATCGTCACGTGGATCGCATTCTCGATCACTTTGATGCGGGGTAATGGTCTGACAGCGACGAGGTGCGCCATTCGGGATTGGCCTCGGCGGGTTCGGGGTGGAAATCGGCTGAGCGGATCGCCTCGATCGCGCAGTATTCGTCCTTGTCCGAGGTGTCGCCGCTGATGCCGACGGCCCCCAGGGTGACGCCCTGTGCGTCTTCGACAAGAACGCCGCCCGGCACCGGAATAAACTGCCCGCCCGAGGCCGCCGCGATGGCGTTTTGAAACGCTGGTCGGTTGGAGAGCCGATCACGGATCAACCGGCTGGAAATGCCCATGCCCAAAGCGCCGTAGGCTTTGCCAAAGGCGATCTCAAAACGCACGATGCCCGAGCCGTCTTCGGATTGCATCGCCACCAGCTTGCCGCCCGCATCCAGCACGACGACCGTCAGGGGCAAAAGATCGGCCGCGCGCCCCAGGGCCAGGGCCTTGGTGACGATGGCGTTGGCCTTTTCCAGCGGCAGTGAACAGTGCAGTCGCATAGGCTACCCGACAAAATTGGGCAGCCAGGTCACGATCTCTGGGAAAGCCAGAAGGGCTGCGATGGTGAGGACATCGGCGATGAAAAACAAGGCGATGCCGCGGAACACGTCGGTCAGTGGGATGTCTGGGCGAACGCCGTTCACGACAAAGCAATTCAGGCCAATGGGCGGGGTAATCAGACAGACCTCGGCCATTTTGACGACGATGATGCCGAACCAGATCGAATCAAAGCCCAGGGCGATGACCGCCGGATAGACGACCGGAAGCGTCAGCAACAGCATTCCGATGGCGTCCATGAACATGCCCAGAACCGCATAGGCCAAGAGAATGCAGATCATGATGACCATGGGCGGCACATCGAGACCGACGATCCAGACGGTAAAGGCCTCGGGCAGGCCCGAGAAGCCTAAGAAACGCACAAAGATCAGCACGCCCCAGATCAGCGAAAAGATCATCACTGTCAGCTTGGCCGCTTCCATGAGCGAGCTTTGGATGTCCTTCATTTTTGTTCCGCGCATGACGGCAAGGCCAAAGACCACCGCCGCGCCAAGGGCACCGGCCTCGGTCGGGGTTGCCCAGCCGCCGTAAATGGCTGAGATGATTATGAAAACCACAACGAAGATTGGCAGAACGCCGGGCAGGGATTTCACCCGCTCGCCCCATGTGAAGCCGCCAACCGAGGGTGCATCATCGGGGCGTGCCATGGCCCAAACGATGATGATGCCCGCATAGATCGCCGCCGACACAAGGCCCGGTAGGAAGCCCGCAAGAAGCAGTTTGCCCACCGATTCCTCGACGATGATGGCGTAGATCACGATAATGGCGGACGGGGGAATGAGGGTTGCCAAGGTGCCCCCGGCTGCGACCACACCTGCGGCGAGACGGCGGTTGTAGCCGTATTTGAGCATCTCGGGGATTGCGACACGGCTGAACACCGCCGACGTCGCGGTTGAAGCGCCGGACACGGCGGCAAAACCGGCGGTGGCAAAGACGGTCGCTACGGCCAGACCTCCGGGCACCCAGCCGATCCATTTGCGCGCGGCGTCAAAGAGCGAACTCGTCATGCCTGCGTGATAGGCGAGAAAGCCGATGAAGATGAACATCGGCAGCACGCTGAGCGCGTAAGTCGATGATTTTGAATGCGGAATCGTGCCGACGATGCCAGCGGCGGGGCCCCAGCCGAGCAGCTCAACCAGTCCGAACAGACCGACAATGGCGGCGGCGAATACAACGCGAACGCCCACAAAGATGAGGCCCAGCAGGCAGACAAGCGCGATGATGCCGACAAGAAACGGGTTGGCAAATCCAATACCGAGGATCATGATTTTTCCTCGTTTTCAGGGGGTGTGGCGTCGTCGCCCATGATTTCGTGAATCTCGTCTTGGGCCTGTTCGGCGACCTCTTTCATCAACACAACGCCGGTGGGCGCTTTTGACGGGTCAAGAACAAGGCGGAGGGAGCCGAGGAATTGGATGGACAGCCTGAGCCACCATATTCCAAAGGCGATGGGGACCAGAAGTTTCGAGGGCCAAACGGGGAATTCTGCGTCAATCGTGGTGTCGCCCAGCGTGTAGGAGCGCACGAAATGCCCCCAGCCAAACCAGACGAGGACACCGATGATAAACAAAGCGACAAAAATGCCGAAGCTCTCGGCGATCCAAAGAACGCGGCCGCGCAGGCGTCCGATCAGCAATTCCATGCGGATGTGCGCACCAAGACGTTGGCAATAAGCCGCCCCGAGAAACGCCATCGAGGCCATCGATAATTCGACGAGATCGATGTAGCCGTTCAGCGGGGCATTGAATAACGAGCGCATGACGATCTGGGCGACCCCCAGACACATCAGGGCAAAAATTGCGAAGGCAGCCAAAAGGTTCGCAAGGTCTTCAACAGGCATCAACAACCGGTCGGATTTGGCCAAAAGACCATTGTTGTCAGACATATAAGTCTCCTGAGGAATGACGAAGTTGGGTGTTCAGGGGCAGATGACCACCCCTGAACCTATCATGCAAGCGATCAGTTCATTGATGCTTTTGCTTCCTCAGCATATTCAAAGATCGCATCGAACACGCCCTGCGCGTCAAAGGCGTCTTGATTGTCGGCAATCCAAGCGTCCCAAACCGGCTGACCGGCGACTTCGCGGAATTGTGCCAATTGCTCGTCCGAGTAGGTGATCTTGGTCATCGTTTCCTCAAACACGGGCAGGTTCTTGGCATCGGCTGACGCATAGGCGGCAAGCTCGGTGTCCAGAACAAGGTCGCGGTACTTGGCGAGAAGCTCTTTATACTGGTCTGGAAGACCATCATAGGCCGTCTTGTTGAAGACCCAACCGCATTCAGAGGTGCCCGGTGCCAGGTTTGAAGTGAACCAATCGGCCTCTTCGCTGATTTTGAACGATACGTGGGCGTAGGTGTAAGGGAAGGCGGCGGCATCAAGTGCGCCACGCTGGAACGCGGTTGACGTTTCGCCAGCGGGAAGCGTTTGCTTCACAGCGCCCAGTTTTTCCATCGCGGACCCAAGGCCGCCACCGGCACGAACGCGCAGGCCTGACCAGTCCTCAAGATTGACGGGTGCGTCACCCTTGCCGAGGATTTCATACTGCGGAAGCAAGCCGGATGCGTAAGGAATGGCGTTCCACTTTTCCATATCCGCAACGATTGCCGGGTGATCGAACATTTTGGTACGGACGTATTTGTCGACCTGTGGATCACCAAGAGGCAGGAACGGCAGTGAGAACACCATCCACGCCGGGTTTTTGCCGGGGTGATAGAAGTTACAGATCGCGGCCCCTTCAAAGGCGTTCAGTTTCAAGCCATCGAGGTTTTCACGGCTGCCCGAAAGCTGCGCACCGTAGAAGATCTTGATGTCAAACTTGCCTCCGGTGTCTTCACGCACCTGGTCGGCCATGGCCTCCATCCCTGCGGAGAGGGCGCGCGGGTTGCCCCACATCGAAATTTTCCAGAATACCGACGGTCCGTCGACCATCTGAGCGGCTGCCGGGCTGGCAATTGCCAAGGCGAGAAGCCCGCTCACTACGTTGCGCTTCAAGGACATTTGTTCGTCTCCATGTTGGTTTTTATGATTATGTGGATAATATCGATTTTTTTATGAGTTGTGTCAATATGTGCAATATTTAGGTTTCGCAGCGTGGGCCGATTGCGCAAGAGGGCGCTTACGGCGCTGCGGGTCGGGCGTCGGTTCGCGCGATGCGGGCACAATTTTCTGTCAATTATCGACATTTCCCGTTCTAATAAGGGCCGGTTGCCGCAGTCAGGCGACGGTGAATCGCGAGAGTTAAGAGTGTGTTAAAAAGAATTGCCCTCGTTTTTCTGCTTCTGGCCGTGTCGGTTGGTGTTTCCGAAGCGCTTGCCCGGTTGATCTTTCCTCCGGTTGACTATCTTGAGGTGACGACGGTTTCAGACCCGATACTTGGGCACCGTATACGGGCTGGCGACAATGGCCATGATGCCTGGGGGCGGCGGTCTGCGAATGGGCCGGAAGTCTCTGACATATTGGCCATCGGCGATTCGATGACCTATGGCTATGGCGTGCGCGGGGGCGATGCCTGGCCGATGCAACTGGGCGATTTGGCGGGACTAAAGGTGTATAACGCCGGGCTTGGTGGGTACGGGCCGCTTCAGTATCTTACGGTGCTGAAAACGCGGTTTGACGACATTGCCCCCAAGGGGGTCGTGCTGATGGTGTTTCCCGGGAACGATCTGTTTGACGCCTATAATATCGCCTATAATAAAGAGTATTGGGCCAGTTGGCGGCAATCCGACCAGCCACAATTGGCGGCGCCGGTGGTCGAGCCGCAAGATATTCCCCAGCCCTCGAAGGTGAAAAGGCTTCGGTCTTGGCTGGCCGGAAACTCGATCATCTATCGCGTGGTGACGCAAAGCCCGGTCTTTGATGTGGTGCGACGCTCGGAAGCTGGGGGCGCAACGGATGTGTTTACGGTGGATCACGCGGGTGCGACCTCGATCTTAAGGTCCAAACGCTGGATGTTCCTGACCGATCTTGAGAGGCCGCGGATCAATGAAGGCCTGAGGATAACAAAACGCGCGCTGGGCGAGATTGCAGATTATCTGTCCGAACGAGAAATTCCGCTGCACGTCATGATTATGCCCGTGCGCGAACATGTCTTTATGTCGTCCTCGATCAAGGGAGACTTTAGAGACGATGCCGAGATGCAATATTTGGCGCAAAACCTTGAAAAGATTGAAAAAGACCTCGAAGGATTTCTGGATGAAAAGGGTGTGGCATTCACCAATCTAAGGCCGGTCTTCACCCAAGCGCTTGAAACACAGAACCTGTTTCCGGTGTATGATTCGCATCCGACGGCGGTGGGGTATGATCTGATCGCGCGGGAAATTCTGCCGGTTGCGCGGGCAATGGTCGCGGGCAACTAGCCTTGTTCGCTAGGCCAAGGCGCGTCGCAGGTCCCTGACGGATTGGCCGAAGTTGGCCTTGAAGGCACGGGCAAAGGCGGCTTGGGATGTGAAACCGGTTGCCAGTGCGATTTCTTGCACGCGGGCTGTCGTATCGGTTGCGAGGCGCTGGGCTTCGGAGAGGCGCAGGCTGAGCGAATAGGCTTTGGGCGAGGTTCCCAGCGTCTTTTGGAAACGCAATTCAAGCGTTCGCGGCGATAATCCGAGCGTTTTGGCGATGGCGGCGATGCTCATGGGGTCATCCAGCGTTTCGTTCATGAGGCGCAGGGCTTTTGTGATCTCGGGATGCTTTTTCGCGAGCGCTCCGACGGGAAGCTGGGTTTGGGGCACGGCCCCGTCACTTATGGGATCATAGATAAAGGCACTGGCGACGCGATCTGCCAGCGGCTTGCCGTGACGCCGCGCAATGAGGGCCAGCATCATGTCAAGGCAAGGGGCCGCGCCGCCGGTGGTCAACCGGTTGCGGTCGATGACGTAGCGCGAGCGCTTCGTGTCAATCTGCGGAAAAGCGGCTGAGAAGGCCTCGTGGTCCTCCCAATGCGAGGTCGCGGCGTGGTTGTCGAGCAGGCCGGCGTGGGCCAGAGGCCAGACGCCGCCGTCAACAGCCGCGATGCCCTGGGCGCGGTGGGCAAGGGCGCGCAGGTTTGTGATGAGACGCGGCGAAATCTGTGGCTGGACGTTGAAGCTGGCGACGGAAATCAACAGGTCGGCGGCTTGGGATCGAAACAGCGCAGGCGCATTGATGGTGATCCCTGCTGTTAGCTTTGAAAGCGATCCCGTGGGCGTCGCGAAGGTCCAGTCAAACAGCTTTTTGCCCGCCCGTCGGTTGGCGGCGCGCATCGGATCCACGACAGAGGACAGCGACAGGGCGTTGGTCTCGTCAAAGACGAGGATCAGCACCGAGAGGGGTTTTCCCTGCGGTTTAAAGAGGAAATTTTCGCTATTCATCAAATATAGTTCGTAAAACATCAAGTAATGAAAATCAATTGCCTCAGACTTGGGGCAATGAACAAGGAGATTCTCATGCCACTTGCTATGAACCGAGACGTTTTCATTACCTGTGCCGTCACTGGATCGGGGGGGACGCAGGACCGCAGCCCCAAGGTGCCGCGCTCGCCCAAAGAGATTGCCGACAGCGCGATTGCGGCGGCCAAAGCGGGGGCGGCGATTGTGCATTGCCATGTGCGCGACCCTGAAACCGGCGCGCCTTCACGCAAGCTCGCGTATTACCGCGAGGTGACGGATCGGGTGCGGGATGCGGACGTTGATGTGGTGCTGAATCTGACCGCCGGGATGGGCGGCGACATCATTTTCGGCGGCGCGGACAAGCCGTTTCCCGTCGCTGAAGGCACCGATATGATCGGCGCGGAAGAACGCGTTGCGCATGTGTTGGAATGTCGCCCCGAGATTTGCACGCTGGATTGCGGGACGATGAATTTCGCCGAAGCGGATTATGTGATGACCAACACGCCGGGCATGTTGCAGGCGATGGGGCGGATGATGACCGAATCCGGTGTGAAGCCCGAGGTTGAGGCGTTTGATACGGGGCATCTTTGGTATGCCAAGCAGTTGGTGGCTGACGGGGTTCTTGAGCCAGACGTGTTGGTGCAATTGTGCATG
>JBELFK010000131.1:0-7964 GCA_042092935.1 Paracoccaceae bacterium
TCAGCTTGCAGGCCTAAAGGCAGAATTCAGTTGGGCGGGGCATCTTTGTCTGGCGCGGAACGGGGTCTCGGTTCTGCAAGAGCTTGAGCACGGCGTTTTCTCGGCCTGTGTTCAAAACGGGCTGGGCACAGCGCGGGGAACGCTGACCGGCATCGGGGCGGCCGAGCTGGCGATGGGGGTGCAAAGCGACATCACCCGCCATTTCACCGCCGAGGATGCGCCAAGCAAACTGCCGCCAAGGCCGTTTTCGACCCTCGGGGCCAACGCCTATCTACGCTGGAAAGAATGGCGGGCGGGGGCGGAATAAAGGTTTCGCCCGCTGCGCGGTCGATGTGGAAGGGGGCTCTGCCCCCTCTTGAGCCGTTGGCTCAATTCACCCCCGAAGTATTTGTAAAAAGGTGAAACAGTCGGGCGTCAATCGTTGTCGGTCAGGCCAGCACCCGCACCGGCGAGGCGCGATGCCTCGCTTTCGGGGACATAGGTGTTGGCGGCGAAATCTTGCAAACCGGTCAAGAGCGCGGGAGCGACCGAGACCCGCTCGGGCTGGCTTGGGGCGCTGAAGTGGCCGGACTTCCATCCGTGCAGAATGAGTTTGCCGGGTTCAATCCAGTCGGCCCACAGGGCTCTGCGCTCAATGCGTTGACGCCCTGCGATCAGCGCGTTTGCAAGCGCGTTGGGGACGTCGTTCAGCATGATAGGGCCATTGCCTGCCGACAGCAGATCCAAGGCCGACGGCAGTGTCATCAGCGGATTGCCCGTTCCCATGACCGTGCCTTGGCCCGACAGATCTGCGGTCGCCGGGTCAAAGGGTTGCGCCAGACAGGTCAAGACCTCGGAGAGGATGGTATCTGTGTCGCCAAGCGCGATGTCGGGCGCGCAAAAGGCCAGATCCTCGGCCAGCCCGAGCGGCAGCCCCGCGCCGCGTCCAGCTTTGAGCAATGCGCCCTGAAGTTCGTTGACCGAGAGCATCAGGCGGTCTCCTCAAACACCGGCAACCACCAGTCGTCGGCATTGTCCAATTCGTCAAACAAAGGGGCCCCCTGACACAGGTTGATGCGTGTCCAGCGGTCGGACTTGGGGTCAAACTTCGAGGCCCCGAAACAGGCGAGTTTTGCGCGCAGCATATCGATGGGCAAGCAGCGCTCGGATATCAGGTTGTCGCGCAGCTCTGAAAACGCGTTCGCCGCCAGGGTCTGCACGCGGCGCAGGGCGAAACGGTGCTCGGGGTGGCGCATCAGGAAACCTGCGACGGTGCCGGTTGCCCCGTGCAGGTCATCGTAAAGACCCTTGATCCGGCGGGCGATGTCGAGCGGGGATTCGCGATCCGCCCCGTCTTCGACAGTGCGATTGCCAAGGCGGGGTTCCAGCTTTTCTTCGGAGACGTACCAGAATTGCGCGGTTTCGGCGGGGGCGTTGAAATCGATGTCCAGCGCCCATGCGGCGTGGGTGTCAATCAGGCCGCGCAATTCAGCGACCTCCATCGATGCGTCAAAGGTCAAAGGGGTATCGCTGGCCAGATCCGCCGCCAGATCGTCGATCAGATCGCCCATCGGCTCGAGCAACAGGGCGACCGCCAGTTCCTGGACGTCTTCGCTGTAATCGCGGCTTGCCTCGAGAAACTGGAGTGGCGAAAACGGCAGTCGCCAAACGTCTTCGTCCCAATCGCGGATCAGCTCGGCCCAGTCCGCCGCGAGTTGTTCATTGCGCGCCTGATGCGTGGGGTCGGGGACATGCCATTGGCGCAAGTGCCTGAGTGCACGATCACAGAGGTTGGTGTAGGTTTGTGCGACATCCTTGGGCAGTTGCATAATGTCCACGACCCGCGCGAGGGCTTTTTCGCGGGTTTCAAACCAGTGATGCAAAAGCACCGGATGACTGACGAGAAACGGCGCCATGCCAAGACCGGTTGAATTGCCGATCCCCAAGCGGCGTTTGAGATCGCGACCAAGGCGCGCGCCACCGATATGTTCGGCCAAGTCATGGGTGAACCCGCGCACCAGCCAAACGGCGAGCATTTCGGCCATAAAGGGGCCGCCCAATCCGGGCCGCTCGGCAATGCGCGCACGATCGGCGATGCCGAATTTGCCGTTGCCGTAAACGGCTGTTGTGCGCATCAGATAGCCGGCCTTGGTCACAAGGTCGGCGTCAGGCTGGGTGCCTGCCTTTAGGGCATCGACCACATGGGCGAACAGTCGCACCGATTTGTTGGCGCGGCAGAGCACGATTTCGGTCGGCTCAAAGCGTCCGGCTTCTTGCTTGGGGGCGTTTTGTTCCAGCCGGTCAAGGTCGGCGGTGGTCGGCACGCCGTCGAACAGCACATAGGTCGTGTCCCATGCGGTGGCGATCACGCGGTCGGTGCGGTTGGCGTCGTCCAGCGGTGTCGAGAACGCCACCAGCGAATAGGTATATCCCCCGAGATCGACGCAATAGACCGCGCGGCCATAGCCATCGGCATCGATCTCCCAGACCGGTCGGGTGACACGGCTGCCGTCTTGGGCGAGACGCCTCAGCAAGACGCGCTGAAACGACAGGCGGGTCGGAAAGGAACTGCCAAGCCGCGTCAAGCGCATCACGTCGTTGGGATCGCGCAGCGCAAGGGTCATTGGGCGGCTCCGAAGTTGTCCTGATAAAACTGCATCCAATTGCCGCCCATAAGGCCGTCTGCCTCGGGGGCGGAGAAGCCGACCGCCAACAGGCCGCTGCGGATGTTGGGGAAATCGCGATTGTCGCGAAACCAGTCGGGCATGTCGGGAAACCCGGGGTTGTCTGCACTGCCTTCGCCATAGTCGATCTGTTTGGACCAGCGACCGACGCGCATCCATTCGACGATGCTGTCCGGTTGATCCTGGCACAAGTCCGTGCCGATCCCCAGCTTGTCTGCCCCGTAGCGACTGGCGGCCTCGGCCACCATTTCGCAAAACTCGGTCAGCGTGCAGGCGGATTTGCCCTTGAGGTGGTGCGGATAGACTGAAAACCCGAGCATCCCGCCCGCCGACGTCAGTTCGCTCAGAACCTCGTGCGATTTGTTGCGCAGGGCCGGGAACCACCAGCCGGGATTTGCGTGGGTGATGGCTATCGGGCGGGTCGAATGCTGGATCGCCTCAAGGGTTGAGCGGTCGGCCGAATGGCTCATGTCAACGACGAGGCCCACTCGGTTCATCTCGGCCACAGCTTGCTTGCCAAAGCGGGTCAGGCCGGTGTCGTCGTCTTCATAGCAGCCCGTCGCCAGCAGCGATTGGTTGTTATAGGTCAACTGCATGAAGCGCACGCCGAGCTGGTGGCAGATTTCGATCAGGCCAATATCGTCTTCAATCGGGCTGGGGTTCTGAAAGCCGAAAAAGATCGCCGTTCGGCCGGTTTCCTGTGCAATCCGAACGTCCGTGTGGCTTGTCCCCTTCATAATCAGATCGGGGTACATTTCGAACCAGCGGTTCCACTGTTCGAGGTTCAAAACCATTTCGCGAAACGTCTCGTGATAGGCGATTGTGACGTGAACCGCATCCACCCCACCTTGACGCATTTCGCGAAAGATTTTTTCGGACCAGTTGGCGTATTGCAGGTTATCGATGACAGGTGTTTTCATGGGGCCAAGCTGACATTTGAAAGTGTAACTGCCAAGGCGAAAACCGACTGATACGAGGCGATTTCGGCATAGGTCGCAAAATGTCGGGATATTTCGCAAGTTGGGTGACGGGCGCGCGGAATTGCGGGCAGGGGCGGAATAGCGCCCCAACGTGGTATCCTTGATTATCTGGACGGTTGCGGCCATCCTTCCGAGCAGGGGGGAACCATGAACAAATCCGAGATTCTCGACCACTTGATTGCCAATCAGGATCCTCGCGGCATCGCCCATTGGGAAAAGCACGCCGAGAAATCCGGTGGCCTGAAAAGCTATGGGATCGGCTTGACCAAGCTGCGCAAATTCGCCAAGTCCGTGGGTCGCGACGCGACACTGGCGAACGCGTTGTGGGAGTCGGATATCTACGAGATGAAGATCCTCTCGTTATTGATCGACGACCCGAAATCCATGTCGATCGAGCAGGCCGAGTCTCAGGTTGAGCAGCTTCACGGCGGCTATCTGGCGCATGTGTTTTCGTCCTGTGACGCGACGCTGGCAAAAACGCCTTTCGTCGTGGAACTGGCGGACAAGTGGATCGCAAGCGGTGACACCGTGCGGAAATGCTGCGGGTATGGTCTGCTCTACGAAATTTCCAAGAGCAAAAAGAAATCCGCACCCGACGAGGCGTATTTCCTCGATCACATTGCACTGATCGACAGCACTCATTCCGCCCAGTCGATAAACGTTTTGATGAGCATGGCCACGGCCCTGATGGGTATGGGCAAGCGCACAAGGGCGCTGAATAAGGCGGCGCTGAAGGTCGCGCAGGCCATAGGCCCTATTGATTTCGATCCGAACGGGCGTTGTGATCCATTTGATGTTTCGAAACACTTGAAGAGCGATTTCATCCTGCAAAAACTGGCTGATTGATCGTGTAACCGCGCAGGTCGGAAACTGTCAGAATATTTCGCAGGCAGGGTGCGGGCGGCCCGCCGATTCATGCAAACTGTATGCAGTTCAAGTTGAAACGAGGTGTCCAATGACAACCCTTACCGCCCCCCGTCGCGCCCGCGGCGGAGGCCGTGCTGCCCGTCAGGCGATACGGTCCGCGCCGAACCACAAAATGCTGCCGGGTTTGGTCAACAAGCTGCCACGCTGCGAGGTGATGGACGAGGAACAGGTCCACCGTTTGGACGATGCCTCGATGTCGATTTTGGAAGAGGTGGGCGTTGTCTTCCGCGACGACATCGCGCTTGAGGACTGGCGCAATGCGGGGGCCAAGGTTGTCGGCGAAACGGTCTATCTTGACCGCGAAATGGTGCGCGAGCTGATCGCGACCATCCCGTCGGATTTCACCTACCACGCCCGCAATCCGGCCAATAACCTGCCGTTTGGCGGGCGCAAGTCGATGTTCATTCCGATGACCGGCGCGCCTTTCCTGCGCGACCTCGACGATGTGCGGCGCAACCCGACGCTGGACGATCTGGCGATGTTCCACAAACTCAGCCACATGTCGCCTGCACTGCAAAGCTCGGCGCACCATATTGTCGAGCCCTACGATCACCCGATCAGCCAGAGGCATTTGCGGATCACCTATAGTTCGATGAAATACTCGGACAAAACCTTTATGGGGATGACCACCAGCCCCAAGAACGCCGAGGATGTCTTGGACATGTGCGATATCCTCTTTGGCGCAGGGTTCCTTGAGGATCACGCGGTGGTCACCGGCAACATCAACGGCAACTCGCCACTGGTCTGGGATGAAACCATGCTGGGGGCCTTGCGGGCGTTTTCGCGCAAGAACCAGCCGGTGCTGTGTTCGCCCTTTGTGTTGGGCGGGGCAAATACCCCCGCCTCGATGGTGCCCTCGGTCGCGCAACTGAACGCCGAGGCGCTGTCGGCGCTGGCCTATACCCAAGTCATCCGAAAAGGGGCACCGGCGATCTATGGCCATTACCTGTCCACCGTGTCGATGAAGTCCGGCGCACCGATGGCCGGCACGCCCGAGATCAGCCTGATGAACTTCATGATCGGCCAAATGGCGCGGTTCTATGGCGTGCCGTGGCGGACCTCGAACACGCTGGGCGGGGCCAAGACCTTTGACGCGCAAGCAGGCTATGAAAGCGCCACGACTCTGTCGTCGGTGATGCACGCAGGGGCCAACTATATCTGGCACTCGGCGGGCTGGAACGAGGCGGGGATGCACTGCTCGGTCGCCAAGTTTATCGTCGATGCCGAGCAATGCGCCATGGCTTACCGCATGGCCGAGGGCCCGCGTTGGGACGACTTTGACGAGGCTTTGTCGGCGGTGCGCGACGTCGGCCCCGGAGGGCATTATCTGGGCCACGAGCACACGCAGGAAAATTTCCAACGGGCGTTCTTTATGCCCGAACTCTTTGACAACAACTCGATCGAGCAATGGATCGCCGAAGGCTCGGTCGAGATCACCGAACGGGCGCTGGGCGTGGCGAGAAAAATGCTGCGGGAATACGAGGAACCCAAGCTGGACGAAGGTGTAAACGAAGCGCTTCTCGACTATATCGCGCGGCGCGAGTTTGAAATTCCGGCAGCGGATGCTTTGAATCAGGAGTATTGAGGGGGTGGTTCAATGACGGACAAGGAAATTTTTGAAGCATTCCGTGACCGTTGCATTGATGCCCGAATTCTCTGGAACACCCATCAGGAATTATTTGAAGAGCGACCCACGATTGAAATTCTGACGACCATCGCACCAACCTTCTTTAGTGACCTGCAAGGATGGCTGATTAGATTATTGTTTATCGAGGTGTGCGCTTTGACTGATGCAAAGAAACAAGGAAGCAATTCGAACTTGTCCATCGAGCGCATCGCTGAAAAGGCTATGAGATCGAGTGCTGAGCGTGACAAAGTGGTCCTGCTAGCATCTTCGCTGAACGAACACGGTGAGCGGCTTCGCAAAGCGCGCAACACAATAATCGTTCATAGCGACCTCGCCACAGCAATGAACAACACTAAGTATGGCAGAACTACGGAATCTGATTGGGCGGATTTTTGGGACGATCTACAGAGTTTTTGCGACTTTTGCGCTCCGTATTGGAATTCCAAGCCACTAGATTTTTCAGTGTCTGCTGGTCCGGGAGATGTGACGGATTTCATTCGATTTCTGAGAAAAAACAGTGGAAAAATATGAATAGATTCACCAACAAAAAAGCACTCGTCACCGGCGCAAACGGAGGCATCGGGCAAGCCATTGTCGCCCGCCTCAGGGCCGAAGGCGCAACCGTGCTGACCACCGACCGCGACGACGCGGACATCAACGGCGATCTTCTGGATGCAGCGTTTTGCGACGGCCTGCCGGCACTGGCAGCCGAGCGCATGGATGGTCTCGACATCCTGATAAACAATGCAGGGATCATCACCCGCGGCAAGATCACTGAGGCTACGGACGAGGATTTTCGCCGTTCGATGGGGATCAACGTCGAAGCACCCTTCCGCCTCTGCCGCGCGGCGATCCCGATCATGGCGCGGGCAGGCGGTGGGGCGATTGTGAACACCTCAAGCTGCTGGGGCGTGCATCCGGGGCCGGACCATCCGGTCTATATCATGTCCAAGGCCGCGATTGCTTCGCTGACGCAATGCCTCGGGCGGGACCATGCGCATCAGGGCATTCGCGTCAACGCGGTCTGCCCGAACGAGGTCAATACGCCGATGATCCGAACAGGCTTTGAAATTCGCGGGCTGGACGCGGACAAGGCGATAGACGCGTTGAACGCCTCGGTCCCCCTGGGGCGCATCGCCGAGCCCGAGGATATTGCCGATGTGGTGGCGTTTCTCGCCTCGGACGAGGCACGGTATATGTGTGGTGCGCTTGTGGGAGTGAACGGAGGCAAGCCGGTCGGATGAGGTTTCAGGGAAAAGTTGCACTGGTCACGGGTGCGTCGTCGGGCATCGGCGCGGCGGTTGCACGGCGGCTTCGTTCAGAAGGGGCTGAAGTTTTCACCGCCCAACGTCGCCCTTTGGACGGGGCGCACCATATAGCGGTGGATCTGATGGACGAGAGCGCTTGCGCCGAGGTCATCCCCGAGGTTATCCGTCAGGCCGGTCGGCTCGATGTGCTGGTCAACAACGCAGGCCTGATGCGCGAAGGCACGGTTGAGGAAAGCTCGGTCGCGGATTGGCACGCTTCGCTGCACTTGAACCTGACCGTGCCGTTCTTGCTGACCAAATCGGCCATGCCCCACTTGCGTGCCGCCAAAGGGGCCATCGTCAACACCGGCTCAATTGAAGGTCTGGGGTCAAACCCGCGCCACCCTGCCTATTGCGCAGCAAAGGCCGGACTGCACGGTCTTACCCGCGCTGTGGCTGTGGATCACGGACCAGACGGGGTGCGCTGCAACGCGGTGGCCCCTGGCTGGATCGATACGCC
>JBELFK010000132.1:0-7834 GCA_042092935.1 Paracoccaceae bacterium
CCGCGACCGAGCGCACGCGCCCGTCCTTGGTGAATAGATGCATGATGACCCCGACCACCAAGCCGCCAGCGACCGGCAAACCAACGATCCAATACCATGCAACCTGATCGGCATAGCTGTGCAGCACATTCACATGCGGGGCCCCGTAAAGCCACGCCTGAAGTTTTTCGAGCCCAAACCGAAACGCAACCGCCGACAGCCCGCCGCCAATCCCGACAAACAACGCCAGAAACCAAAACCGGACCATGCCAACCGCATTGATCTTGATGTTGCGATTAAGTTTCGGGAGTTCCACTCTATGCCCCTGACGTGTAGCCTTGATCGTGGCGGTTTTTGCTGCCCGTCCGACATCTGAAACCGCAAGGAGAGCCTATGACCATTTCTGACGCCGTGTCCGAACTTACTGTATTACTAGGCCAACGTCTGTCTTGCTCCAAGTCTGATTTGGACATTCACGGTCGATCCGAGAGTTATTTTGACACGATGGCCCCGGATTCCGTCGCCTACCCGCTGTCCACGCAAGAGGTTTCAGAAATCGTGCGCATCTGCGCCAAACATGCCTGCCCCGTGATCGGCTTTGGGACAGGCACATCGCTTGAGGGCCAGACCTCGGCAATGTCGGGCGGGGTTTGCGTGGATTTCACAAAAATGACCGACGTGCTTGAGGTGTCCACCGGTGACATGACCGTGCGCGTCCAACCCGGTTGTACGCGCGAGGATTTGAACACCCACCTGCGCGACACAGGCCTGTTCTTCCCCGTCGATCCCGGAGCAAACGCGTCGCTTGGCGGCATGGCGGCCACGCGGGCAAGCGGAACCACGGCTGTTCGCTACGGCACGATGCGTGACAATGTTCTGGCGCTTGAGGTCGTCATGGCGGACGGTCGTGTCATTCGCACTGGAAGCGCCGCGCCCAAAACCTCGGCTGGATATGATCTGACCGGCCTGATTGTCGGTTCCGAAGGCACCTTGGGGCTGATGACCGAACTAACGCTTCGTCTGCAAGGCCAACCCGAGGCGATCTCCGCCGCCGTATGTGCATTCCCAGATATAGCGGCGGCCGTCACCACGGTGACCGAAACCATCCAAATGGGGCTACCAATCGCCAGAATCGAGTTTCTGGACAGCGCATCAGTGGCGTGCATCAACGCATACGCAGATATGACCCTGCCGCTAACACCGCATTTGCTTGTTGAATTTCACGGATCGGAAAGCGGCGTTGCCGAACAGATCGAAACCTTTCGCGAGATTTCCGACGACAACGGCGGGTTGGGGTTTGAGTGGGCGACCAAGCCCGAAGACCGCAACCGCTTATGGAAAGCGCGTCACAACGCCTATCACGCCATTGTCGCCTCGCGCCCCGGTGCGCGCGCGATTGTCACTGACCTCTGCGTCCCGATTTCGCGTTTTGCCGAAGCGGTCGAGGAAACCCGCCAAGACATTGACGCTTCGGGCATTACCGGTCCGATGTTGGGTCACGTCGGCGACGGCAACATCCACGCAATCCTGATGCTTGACGAAAATGATCCGGCCGAATTGCAGCAGGCCAAGGCGCTGGCGTCGCGCATGGCCGAACGCGCCCTGCGTTTCGGCGGGACAATCACCGGCGAGCACGGGATAGGGCTTGGCAAGATGCCCTACATGATCGCCGAGCACGGCGAGGCCCTGTCGGTGATGACCGAGATCAAACGTGCGCTCGATCCGCAAAACATTCTTAATCCGGGGAAAACGGTCAAGGTGAACTAAAGCAGGTCACCAGATCAACACGCATGGTGCCAAAGGTTTAGCTGTCCAGAAGGGCCTCAGCGGCAGATCTGGCGGCGTCTGTGATCGTGTCGCCAGACACCATGCGGGCAATCTCGTCGATACGCTCGTCCCGGTCCAGCGGCTGGACAATGGTCAGGGTCTTTTGATCGCTGACCTCTTTGCGCACCTGCCAGTGATGCGCGCCCTGGGCCGCCACCTGCGGCGAATGCGTCACAACCAGCACCTGACCGCCATCGGCGAGCGAGGCCAACCTGCGTCCCACGGCATCCGCTGTGGCCCCACCGACGCCGCGGTCGATCTCGTCAAAGATCATCGTGAGGTTGGCGTTGTCGTCGGTCAGACAAACTTTGAGCGCCAGCAAAAAGCGGCTAAGTTCACCACCCGAGGCGATCTTGGCCAAGGGGCCAGCCGGCGCACCGGGGTTCGTGGCCACTGTAAAGGCGACCGCATCCTTGCCGCTCGCGCCAGCGTCGACGGTCGTAACCTGTGTCTCGAACACCGCGCGATCCATTTTGAGTGGCGCAAGCTCTTTCATGACCGCCGCGTCCAAGCGCCCCGCAGCTTCGGTCCTTGCTTTGGTCAAGGCGTCGGCCCGCGTGTCATATGCGGCCTGGGCTGCGGCAACAGCTGCTTGCGCTTCGGCGAGTTTCTGATCGCTGCTGTCGATGGCCTCAAGTCGCGCGGAAAGCTCAGAGCGCAGATCGACAAGCGCTTCGGGCGTGATGTTGTGCTTACGGGCCAGTGCACGAATGGCGAATAAACGCTCCTCGACGTGTTCCAACTCAATGGGATCAAAATTCAGATTGCGCAGGCAATCCTCGACCCCTTGCTGTGCTTCGCCCAGTTCGACGGCCGCCCGTCCAAGCGCCTCAATCGCGGTCTCCAACTGGCCTTCAGCCTGCCCAGAGGCCCCCTCAAGCCAACGCGCCGCGTCCGTCATCGCCCCTTCAGCGCCGTCCAAACCAAGGACCGTGGCCGCCTTGGCAATATCTTCGCGGATCCGTTCGGCCGATTGCATCAAGCGGCGCTTGGCATCCAGATCCGCGTCTTCGCCCGCTTGCGGGTCCAGTTGCTCAAGCTCGGCGACCGCGTGGCGCAGAAAGTCTTCTTCCTCGCGCGCCTGCGCAACAGCGACCTCGAATTCGGCAAGTGTTGATGTGGCCAACGACAAGGCGCGCCAAAGCTGGCGCACCTCGGATCTTGCGTCGTGCAACCCGCCAAACGTATCGAGCAAATCGCGATGGCCCTTGGGATTCAGCAATCCGCGATCATCATGCTGCCCGTGAAGCTCGATCAAGGTTTCGGAAAGTGCCCGCAAAACCTCGCCCGAGCAGCGCCGGTCATTGACCCAAGCGGTTTTCCGCCCGTCGCGCGCATTTACGCGGCGCATGATAAGCGTATCTTCGCAACCGATCCCTGCATCGGCAAGAATAGCCCGCGCCGGGTGATCGTCAGACAGGTTGAATTCGGCAACGACTTCACCTTGATCTGCACCCTCGCGCACCAATTCGGCCCGACCGCGCCAGCCAAGAACAAATCCCAAACTGTCGAGCAAGATCGACTTGCCAGCCCCTGTTTCACCGGTCAGCACGTTCAGCCCGGGCTGGAACGCAAGGTCAAGCCGGTCAATAATCAATATGTCCCGGATTTCGAGACCCAGCAGCATGATTGCCCGCCCTAGAGCCAGTCGCCATTGATGGTTTGGCGGTAAATCCGCGCCAACCACCCGGCGCTATTGCCCTCGGCCGCCAGTCCTTGCTCGCTCAGCAAGACCAACGAGTCCGCGTACCATTCCTTGTCCGAGAAATCTTTCTGCAAGATCGCAGCTGCCGCCTGCGCCTCGCCGTTCAGGCCGAGCGCTACATAGGCCTCAACCAGCCGATACAAGGCCTCGGGCGTGTGGCGGGTGGTTTGGAAATCCTCGACCACGATGCGGAACCGATTGATCGCGGCCACGTATTCTTGCTTGCCAAGATAAAACCGGCCAACTTCCATTTCCTTGGCGGCCAAGTGATCGAACGCCAGATCAAACCGAGGCTTTGCCTCGTCTGCGTATTCGCTTTCTGGGTAAGTCTCGATCACCTTGCGCAGTTCCTGCAACGCGTTGATCGTCAAAGCCTGATCGCGGCCAACGTCGTAGATCTGATCGTAATAGCTAAGGGCGATCAGATACTGCGCCCAATCCGCGTCCTCAAGCGTCGGATAGAATGTCAGGTATCGCTGAGCCGATGCGCGGCTGTCGTCGTACTTCTTGGCTTGGTGAAAGGCATAGGCCTGCATGACCAAACCACGGCTTGCCCAGTCGGAATAAGGGAAAAGGCGTTCGATATCGCCAAAATACGATGCTGCGGTCTCATTGGCACGACGCTGCATCGCACGCTCACCAGCCTGATAGATTTCCTCGGCGCTTAGGGTTTCGACGTCTACGTTCGAAATGCTTGCCACACGTTCACATGCAGCAACGGAAATGATCGCCAAGACGCCTAATAGTCGAATTACTGGGTTCATGCCTGTCATCGAATGTTCGCCCCCGGTTTGACCAGCCAACTGATCGCAATTGTTAACACGGTCCTAGCACAGAAAAATCCGGTGCAAAATCACTTTGGAGGGTTTTCGCTTGCAGATTACGCGAAAGCGCAAATATCTGCTTCTTTTACGCCGGCACCCGGCAAGAGCGCGCGTTGATCTTCGGTCAATTCCACATAGCGCCATGCATCGGGGCGCGAAAACAGCTCGCGCAGAAGCGTGTTGGTAAGGGAATGGCCCGCTTTATGTCCGATATACTTGCCCAGAATTGGCGCCCCAGCCAGCGCCAGATCGCCGACCGCATCCAGCATTTTGTGGCGCACAGGCTCGTCTGAGTGGCGCAAGCCACCGGGGCTGAGAATCGCGTCGCCCTCAAAGACAACTGCGTTGCGCAACGTGCCGCCCCTTGCAAGGCCATTGGCGCGCATCGCATCCACGTCGCGTTGACGGCAAAACGTGCGGCTGTCGCAAAGCTCTCGGGCGAATGTTCCGTTCGACAACAGAAGCTCTTTCTCCTGAAGGCCAATTGCCTTGTCCGAGAACTCGATACGGAATTGAACCACCATGGCGTCAGCCGGCTCAAGACTTGCTGTCGCGTCGCCGTTTGAAACCTCAACCGGACGCAGGATTTCAATCGCCCGCATAGGTGCGTTCAACCGCTCGCGGCCAGCATTTATCAACCCGCGCACAAAGGGCAACGATGAGCCGTCGAGGATCGGAACCTCGGGGCCGCTGAGTTCAAGAAGCGCATTGTGGATGCCACACCCACAGAGTGCCGCCATCACATGCTCAACCGTTGAAACGCTGGTGCCGCGTGCGTTTTCAAGACGCGTACAAAGCGGAGAGCGATCAACCTGGTCCCAAAGCGCAGGCACGTTGGCATCAGCTTCCGCTACATCGGTGCGATAAAAAACGATCCCGTGATCCGCAGGGGCCGGAAGTATGCGCATTACGACGGGGCGGCCCGAATGCAATCCGGTGCCCTTAAATTCAACGCTATGGCGAAGTGTTGTCTGCACAAATGTCCCCAATTGTGCCAGCCTGTCAGACCAGCACCATTTGCCTAAACCCAAGCAGAGATTCACTCAACTCAATCTTTGTAACGTTCTGAAACATCCATTTCCGCTATGCAGCAAGCAATCGCCGAAACGAAAAAGGCCGCCTTGTCGGGCGGCCTTTCAAATTCATTTTCTGGTCGGCGATTAGTTTGCTTGTCTGCGTAGAAACGCTGGAATCTCAACGCGATCGTCGTCCTGTGGATAGTTGTCCACGTCGTCGTCAAACTGGCCCACAGGGGGTTGACGCCGTTGGAATTCCGCTGGCTTTTCCTGTGCAGTTTGACCGGACATGCGGTTGATTAGGGAATTAATGCCAAACCGGCGATCCTGTTGCTGTTCAGCAGGCTGGGTGGATTGAACCGGCGCGGGCTGAGTGGCTGGCTGGCTTGATGGCTGGCCGTGGCCGGGAACCTTGTTCACAGCGCGATAGAGACGTTCCATCGTTGCGGGCGACGGCGACCCAGCCGCGTGTGTTTGCTGTTGATAGGCCGCGTCCTGTGGCTGCGCTTGATAGGCGACTTGTTCGCTTTCAAAAATGTCCTCGGCTTGCTCGGCTGCTGCTGCGGCTTCCTCTTGGGCCAGACGGTCAAAGAAGTTTGCGTTTTGCACTTCCTCTTCGCTTGGCTGTTCGGCCATCGCGGCAGGCGCATGAACGGGTGCTGGTGTAGGCGCTGGTGTCGGCGCTTGCACAGGGCTAGGCGCAGGGGCGGCAATCGCCTCGGCGGCTGGCATAACACGCTCTTCCGGTTTTGGCTGAAGCGGCTCGGCCAGCGAACGGCGGGGCACCGGTGTTTCCAGAACCATTTCGTTCGCGTCGATGCCCGTGGCCACCACGCTGACACGCATCAGGCCTTCGACGTCGGGGTCAAGGGTCGAGCCAACGATGATATTGGCGTCGGCGTCAACTTCTTCGCGGATACGGTTTGCAGCCTCGTCGAGTTCGAACAACGTCAGGTCGTAACCGCCTGTAATGTTTATCAGAACGCCTTTGGCACCACGCAGACTGATTTCGTCGAGCAGCGGGTTGGCGATGGCTTGTTCAGCCGCTTGAATAGCGCGATCTTCGCCCTCGGCCTCGCCGGTGCCCATCATCGCTTTGCCCATTTCGTCCATCACCGCGCGAACGTCAGCAAAGTCGAGGTTAATCAGGCCGGGACGCACCATTAGGTCGGTGACGCCTTTGACACCCTGATAGAGCACATCGTCCGCCAGACTAAACGCCTCGGCAAAGGTTGTGCGTTCATTGGCCAGACGGAACAGGTTTTGGTTGGGGATAATGATAAGCGTATCGACGACCTTTTGCAGCGCTTCGACGCCTGCTTCGGCTTGGCGCATGCGCTTGGAGCCTTCAAACTGGAACGGCTTTGTCACAACACCAACAGTCAGAACCCCAAGCTCTCGTGCGGCCTGCGCGATAATCGGCGCAGCGCCGGTTCCGGTGCCGCCGCCCATTCCAGCAGTGATAAAGCACATATGCGACCCAGCCAGATGATCGACAATCTGTTCGATGCTTTCTTCGGCAGCAGCAGCGCCAACTTCGGCGCGGGCTCCGGCCCCGAGACCCTCGGTCACTTTGATGCCGATCTGAATCTTGTTTGGAGCCGTGTTTTGCTGAAGCGCCTGCGCGTCGGTGTTTGCAACGACGAAATCTGCCCCCTCAAGAGATTTTTCGATCATGTTGTTGACGGCATTACCGCCAGCGCCGCCGACACCGAAAACGGTGATGCGTGGTTTCAGCTCTTCCTGGCCCGGAAGGGAAAGATTCAAGGTCATGCTAGGTCCGCCTGCTGCTTGGGTGACCACATTCGCGGTCTTTTACTGCCTGATATTCCAATAGAATAACGAGAATCACCCTTTTCGTCACCCTAAAAATGCCCAAATCGCCACAAAATCTGGACGACATGTGCCAAAGGTTCGCGAAATTTTGCCAAAGACTCGATATGTAGTGGTTACCAGTTCTCGCGGAACCACCTCACGGCGCGCTTCAGCGACCGTGCCGGATAGCTTTCGGTCGGAATCTCAAAGTCCCACCATTCATCTTTCGGGTGCGCGGCGAACAGCGAAAGCCCGACGGCCGAGGAAAACGCAGGCCCCGTCGCCGCCTGAGGCAGCCCATGTACCCGCAACGGTCGGCCCAAACGCACCTGCGCCCCGAGGATTTTTGACGCCAGCCCATCGAGACCCGGAATTTGGCTCGCGCCGCCGGTCAAAACGATTTGTTGGCTTGGCATATGGTCAAATCCCGCGACGTCCAGACGCTCTTTTACTTCCTCAAGGATTTCTTCAACCCGAGGACGCATAATCCCGATCAACTCAGCGCGGCTGACGCTGCGACGGTCCTTTTCCCAATCGCCGCTGTCTCCGCCGATCTCGATCATATCGCGATCATCCATGCCGGTGGCGTGAACACCCCCGAACAAGGTCTTGATACGCTCGGCCGTCGCGGCGGGAACCGACAGGCCCATAGCGATATCGCTGGTAAC
>JBELFK010000133.1:0-7802 GCA_042092935.1 Paracoccaceae bacterium
GTTCTTGGGATTGGCAAGGTGCGTGACCGTGGCCAAAAGCCCGCCGACTGCGAACGCATAGGCGATGAAATAGAACGCGAAGGCATTCCATCCGTTGAGGCCCGGCATGCCCAGCCCTAAAAACGCTAGAAGGCCAAAGCCCAAGCCGGAAAAGGCGGTGAAGAATATAACTGAGGGTGCTGGATGCATTACATTTTCTCCAGTGCTTTATCGAGCCACCCGAGGAAACCGCTGGCTTCTTCGGCGACGGGGTCAAGGGATACGCCGCAATCAAGCGTGTCCTTCGGACGTGGAGGCAGGTACTTGTTGACCGGCTTGGTGCCAAGTTCCGGCATCAAATCCATTCCGCCACGTTTGGCGACCAATTTACTGACGTCGCTTTCGGGATCTCCCAGATCGCCAAAGTGACGCGCACCCGACGGGCAAGTTCTGACGCAAGCCGGAACACGGTCTTCCTCGGGCAGGTTTTCGTTGTAAATACGGTCAACACAAAGCGTGCATTTCTTCATCACACCGGCCATAAGGTCCAATTCGCGCGCGCCGTAAGGACAGGCCCAGGCGCAGAGACCACAACCCATGCAATCCGCCTCATTGACCAAAACGATCCCGTCTTCCGAGCGCTTGTAGCTGGCACCCGTGGGGCAGACGGTGACGCAAGGCGCGTCTTCGCAATGCAGACAGGATTTCGGGAAGTGCACGGTTTGCGCAGGCCCTTGGTCCGGTTGGACTTCGTAACTGTGAACACGGTTGAGGAAAGTTCCCTCGGGCGTCCCATAGGCATCCTTGTCCGACAGCGGCGCACCGTAATTTTGCGTGTTCCAGCCTTTGCACGACACAACGCAGGCATGACAGCCAACGCAGGTGTCAAGGTCGATGACAAGGCCAAGTTTCTTATCCGTTTGTGTTGGTAAAGTCGTCATTTGCCGACCTCCCATGCTATATCCTCAGGGCCCTGACCGACCGGTGATTTGATCGGCGGGAACGCCGGTTGGCTTTGATCTGGTGGCGGTGCCTTTTCGATCCGAACCTTAAGGTCGAACCAAGCCGCCTGCCCCGTGATCGGATCCGAGTTGGCCCACCGCATGCCATCCCCTTTGGAGGGCAGCAATTCGTGGATCAGGTGGTTCAAGAGAAAGCCCTTGGTCGCCTCGGGCGCGTCGTCTTTCAACGCCCACGCGCCTTTGCGCTTTCCGATTGCGTTCCACGTCCACACGGTATTGTCGTTTAGTGCCGCCATATGCGACACCGGCACTGTGATTTCTCCGTGGTGCGACGTGACTTTCGCCCAATCTCCGTCCTTAAAGCCGTTGGCCTCCCAAATTTTTGTTGGGACATAAAGCGGGTTTTGACCGTGGATTTGGCGCAGCCAGGCGTTTTGTGTGCCCCAACTGTGATACATCGCCATTGGTCGCTGCGTCAGAGCGTGGATCGGATAGTCGTCTTCGTTGATTTGCGTGCCCTCAAAAGGCGCATACCAAATCGGAAGCGGGTCCATCGTGTCTTTGATCCGCTCACGCAGATGCTCGGGCGGCTGACGCTCTCCGTGGCCCTCGGCGGCCAGTTGGAACTTGCGCATCGGTTCAACATAAAGCTGGAACAGGTAGGGCATCGGCGTGTCAAGGATACCGATCTCAACCGCCCAATCCTGATAGGCTTTGTTCCAGGGTTTGAAGTAAAGCGCCTCGTCGGGAATGTGATTGATCCAGAATCCGCCGTTTTCGATATAGGCGTCAATCTGGTTCGGATTGGGTGCACCGCGCCCCCCCTGATCGCCATCCTCGCCGCGGAAACCGGCAAGCGGGCCAATACCCGGCTTGCGCTGGTGTGTTTGGATGTAGTCAGCGTAATCCGCCCACTTCTGACTGCCATCTTCATTGACAAAGGCAGGCAGATCGAGCCGTGCCCCCAATTCACAAAGCACCGACTGAAAACCACGCACATCGCGGTCAGGTTCCACCACCGGCCACCGGATTGCATCCGCCGCGCCGTCAGCCTCGCAAATCGGGCGGTCAAGCAAGCTGATGCAATCGTGGCGCTCAAGATAGGTGGTGTCCGGCAAAACGAGATCGGCATAAGCCACGGTTTCCGATGAATAGGCATCCGAGTAGATGATGTTCGGAATGACATAGTCGCCATTCTCATCTTTGTCGGTCAGCATCTCCATCGTGCCCTTGGTGTTCATCGACGAATTCCACGCCATATTCGCCATATACATGAACAGCGTGTCGATCTTGTAAGGATCGCCCGCATGAGCGTTTGAGATCACCATATGCATCAACCCATGCGCCGACATCGGGTTTTCCCATGTAAACGCCTTGTCGATGCGCGCGGGCGAGCCATCTTCCTTTAGCGCCAACCCCTCGGGGCCACGCACAAACCCAAGATGCGGCCCGTCAAGCGGGCTGAGCGGCTTGGCACCACAATGCGGGGCGGGATGTGCCTCGACCGGCTTGGGATAGGGTGGCTTAAAGCGAAAGCCGCCAGGAACTTCGACGCTGCCCAGCAAAATTTGCAGGACGTGCAACGAACGACAGGTTTGGAAACCGTTTGAATGTGCCGAGATTCCGCGCATCGAATGGAAGGCGACGGGGCGGCCAATCATCTTGTCGTGCTTTTCACCGCGGAAGTCGGTCCAGGGTTGATCGATCACGATCTCTTCTTCAAAGGCCGTTTTCGCCAGAAGCGCTGCGATCGACTTGATGCGGTCCGCCGATACGCCGCATTGGTCGGCAACCGCCTCGGGGGCGTATTGGGGATCGAGATAGCGCGTCGCCATTTCATGGAACACCGCGCGATGCGTCACGCCATCACGCACAAGCGTTCCGTTCAAATCGGGCTTTACACCTTTTTGGTCAAACGGCGTCAATTCACCCGTGGCGCGATCAATGACCAGCACCTTGCCGTCTTCGTCGCGCAGCAACAGACCCTTTTCCGGTCCGTCCGAGGCGTTTATCAACCCCGGCGCATTGGTGTAACGCGCCAGATAATCGAGATCGATTTTGCCCGCTTTTAGCAACTCGTGCACCAGCGCCAGGATAAACAGTCCGTCGGTCCCAGGCGTGATGCCGACCCATTCGTCCGCAATGGCATTATAGCCCGAACGGATCGGGTTGACGCCGATGACCTTGGCGCCGTTGGCCTTGAGCTTGCCCAAACCGATTTTGATCGGGTTGCTGTCGTGATCCTCGGCCACGCCAAAGATCATGAACAGTTTGGCGCGGTCCCAATCGGGCTGGCCAAATTCCCAAAACGCGCCGCCCATCGTGTAGATGCCAGCCGCCGCCATATTGACCGAGCAAAACCCACCATGCGCCGCGTAATTCGGAGTTCCGAACTGCTGCGCCCAGAACGACGTGAAACTTTGCGATTGGTCGCGCCCTGTAAAAAACGCCAGCTTCTCGGGGTTATTTTCACGAATGGGGCGCAGCATGTCGGCGGCGATGGTAAGCGCCTCGTCCCAACTGATGTTCTCAAACTCACCCGAGCCGCGTGGCCCAACGCGTTTCATCGGCGAGCGCAGTCGCGATGGAGCGTTGTGCTGCATGATACCCGCGCTGCCCTTGGCGCAAAGCACACCCTTGTTCACCGGATGGTCGCGATTGCCTTCGATATAGGCGACCTTACCGCCTTTCATGTGGACGTTAATGCCACAACGACACGCACACATGTAACATGTCGTCTTACGGATTTCGTCCGAAACGGCCGGAGACGGTCGCGCCTCTATGCGAGTTCCTGCTGATGCACCCATTGTCTGTCTCCCCGATTTTTTCTTCTTTTTTCTATATTTCGTTCGATGCTGTTCAAACAACGCTACGTTCTGTCTGGACTTAAAGAAGCCCCATCAGTGGACTTATTCGCAGCAATCGACATCTCATGCGTTCGCTCGCTAGCGGCTGATTTTGCCGGCTCGAGCAAACCTCTCAAACGCACCACGCCGCCGATCATAATGATCGCCGGACCCTTGATATTGGCCTTTGTGGCAATCTCAACGATGTCGGCGAACGTCCCTGAAACAACCCGCTGCTCGGGGCGCGTGCCATTTTCGATCAGGGCTATATCCGTGTCGCTGGCAACGCCGCGCGACACAAACCCGTCGACCAATTTACCAAGGTTTGACGTGCCCATGTAGATCGCAACCGTTTGCGCAGGCCGGATCAGAACGTCCCAGTCGAGATCCAAGACCCCGTCTTTGCCGTGGGCCGTAACAAAAACGCAAGATTGCGCGTGATCGCGATGCGTCAAGGGGATGCCTGCATAGGCACTGCATCCCGCAGCCGCTGTGATACCCGGCACGATGCGAAACGGAACGCCAGCCTCGGCCAACATTTCAATCTCCTCACCGCCCCGTCCAAAGGTAAAGGGATCGCCCCCTTTGAGACGCAAAACACGGTTCCCCTCGGTCGCGAGTTTGGCCATGAGTTGCGAAATGTCTTCCTGCTGCATCGTGTGCTGCTGAGGCAGCTTGCCGACAAAGATCCGCTCTGCATCACGGCGTACCAACGACAGGATGTCGTCGCTGATAAGCCGGTCATAAAGCACCACATCAGCCCGCTGCATCAATCGCAACGCCTTGAACGTCAGCAAATCGGGGTCACCCGGTCCGGCGCCGACCAAGTAAACCTCACCCATGGGTCGGTTCGTCGTTTTGCCAACCCCGTCAAGATCGCTTTCAATCCGGTTTCGTGCCTTGCCGGCGTCGCCCGCCAGAAACAAATCTCCGGCCGGGCCGTCGATCATGCGCTCCCAAAAATGCCGCCGGTCGCGGCCATTGCTGATCTTGTCGGCAATCGCCTGACGAAACCCACCGACAAATTCCGTCAACTGACCAAAGGACGGCAGCAACATCGTCTCGATCCGCGCACGCAACGTACGGGCAATGACGGGGGCAGCCCCCCCTGTCGAAATCGCCACGACCACCGGCGAGCGGTCAACAATCGACGGCGTAATGAAGTCGCAAATATCCGGTTCGTCGGCAACGTTGCATAAAACCTTGAAGTCGTCTGCCCATGCCCGAAGCGCTTTGTCGCGCGTGGGGTTTTCTGACGCGCCGTAAACGACGACGGCGTGCTCAACGTCACCCCGTTGAACTTCACGTGCATGAAAGGTCAGCGCATCGTCGCCCTTGCCGATCAAAATGCGCAGTTCCTCGTCCGGCGACGGATCGCAGGCAACCACCCGCGCGCCCGCAGACAAGGCCCGCTCGACCCGTCGGGCAGCCACGGTCCCCCCACCATCGACCACAACGGTCTTGTCTTTGACCGTCAGGAATATCGGGAGATGGTCCATTATTCCGCCCCCCCAGCATGCGCCGAAGCCACCAGCATTTTCCCAAGGTTTTCAGCCGCTTCCGCGTCGAGATCAACCTGCGTGATCCGCGTACCTTCTTTGAATATCAACCGCGTCATACGCATACCGCCATCAAAGATAACCTCTTTCAATATCGCGCGACGACGGTAAGGCAGTTCCAGCCTTGCGATCTCTGTCATTTGCTCAGCCAAAATCCAGCCCCCGCGTAAAGGCCGCTTCAAGTTGCCATTGCCAGTTTTTCGGCGTGTCGCGAAAGTCTGGCTTGACGTCAAACTCAAGAAACATTTCACCCGAAGCGCCCGCGTGCTGCACAAGCTCCTCAAGTTGATGAAATTTCGTGACCTCGGGGTGGCCGATAATCAGATCGCTCAATTGTGCCATGTCAGTCCTCAGAAATGCGGTCGTGAAACCGTGCCCGCATCATAATGCGTTGATTGCCGTTTGCGGGATCGTCCACGAAGCTGGTCCGATTGTGAAGAACATTATTATTCAATACACCTTCGCCCGCGTTCAAGCGTCGCTGAACCATCAAAGCGTCCCCCGCCCCCAGCCATTCGCGCATCCATGCGGCAGCCTCAAGCGTCGCGCCATCATCGCGCCACTCAATCGAGCGTGTTCGTGCCGTGTAGCGCATTTGCAACCGACCTGTCGCCTTGTTTGCATAAAAAACAGGCCCGATTGATGCGGGGCGCTCTTGACCGTTGTCTTCTGTATTGGCGGGAATGGTCATCGCACGCGGGTGCATGAAGGCCCGTACATAGTCGGGATTTTCGTCTCGCATACGCAGATAAGCTATTTCGGGATCGAGTAACTGGTTCACGCCCCCCTCTTGGGCCGGAGCGTGACAGTATAGGGCAAAGGCCTCAACGCGATTGTCCGCATCATTGTAATACCCGTCCGTGTGCCAATTCAGGGCACGCGGTGTATAAGGGATGTATCCACGTTGCTTCTTCGCCGAGGTGGTTTTCAGGGCGACTACCCCGTCCTCTCCGGCGGATCGGTGGTCTTCGAGTATACTGAGACCGAAGTTTGCCGCGAAACTCTGTAAATCCTTCGCGGCGGCCTCGGGCGAAGCCGGAAGATCGGCCACTTGAAACACCGAAAAGTTGACCAATTGGCACTGATTTTTGATCCGGCGGATGGAATCGGAACTGGCAGATTTCAAAGATTCTACCGTTATTGGCAGCGCAGCATTCATTTCTTCGAATATTTTATTTTTTGCATTTCTCCACGCAGAATAGGCCCCTTCCGATGACAAATCCTGCCAGTAAAAATGAGATATATCATTGTTTTTATTGATGTTATTTTCCATCAAAACCTGCAAATCATTTCTACCTTTTCAAATGCTGCAACGCAACAATATTTCAAAACCCAACAGAGTTATTGCCAAATCTTTTAACATTCGATTATAACGATGTATAGATACACCAACGAGGTCATTTCGCTTTTACGTCAAATTTTTGGGCACACCGGAAATTCGAAAAAAGTTCGATGATCGATTGATGAGCCAAAGGGTCAGCGCGAAGACCTTAAGTCAGGGAGAAGGCCATGAAAGACGGCGAGACCGGAGACGACAACAAAAAGATGAATCCAACCCCCCAGTTGGATGAATTGGAAGGCGGCTCTTGGCCCAGCTTTGTGACGGGTCTGAAACGTTTGCGGGACAACGCGGATGCGCAATACGCACCGATGATGAACGACCTTTTGGGTCAGTTGAACCACTCGTACGAAAACCGCAAAGGATATTGGAAAGGCGGCACGGTCTCGGTCTACGGCTATGGCGGCGGCATCATTCCCCGTTTCTCGGAAGTTGCGGATAAGTTCCCAGAATCCAAGGAATTTCACACCCTGCGCGTCATGCCCCCCGCGGGCTATCACTATACCACCGATGTGCTGCGCGACATGTGCGATATATGGGAGCGTCACGGATCCGGGCTGATCGCCTTTCACGGCCAGTCGGGCGACATCATGTTCCAGGGGTGTACGACCGAGAACACCCAAAAGGCGTTTGATGAGCTGAACGAGATCGGCTTTGACCTCGGCGGAGCTGGCCCTGCCCTGCGCACCGCGATGAGTTGCGTCGGCCACGCGCGTTGCGAACAGTCATGCTTTGACGAGGTGCGCACCCACCGCACGATCATCAACAAGCTGCTCGACGAAATGCACCGCCCGTCGCTGCCCTATAAGTTCAAATTCAAGTTCTCGGGCTGCGCAAACGACTGCGTGAATGCCATCCACCGCGCCGATTTTGCGGTGATCGGCACGTGGCGCGACGACATCAAGATCGACCAGAAGAAAGTGCAGGAACACGTCGCCGAGAAAGGCCGCAAGTACACGATCGACACGGTTGTCTCGATGTGCCCCACCCGCGCGATTTCTCTGAATGACGATGACACCATCGAAATCGACAACAAGTCCTGCGTGCGCTGCATGCATTGTCGCAACGTTATGACCAAAGCCCTATCGCCAGGCGATGATCGCGGCATTTCGGTCAT
>JBELFK010000134.1:0-7786 GCA_042092935.1 Paracoccaceae bacterium
CGCGGGCGGCACCACGATTATATGGGTTGAACATGTCGTCCACGCATTGATGGCCGTTGTCGACAGCCTCTTGGTTATCGATTTCGGCAAGAAAATCGCAGCTGGCGAACCCAAGGCCATTATGGAAAGCGCTGAAGTGAAAGAGATTTATCTTGGGATGGACCCAGATGTCTAAACCCATCCTGACATTGAACAAATTAGAGGCCCACTACGGGGACTTCCAAGCGCTCTTTGGTGTGGATTTACACGTCAATCAGGGCGAGGTTATCGCGATCATCGGCGCAAACGGCGCTGGCAAAACCACCTTGATGCGATCCATCTCTGGGCTTTTGCGCAATGGCGCTGAGCAGGTGAAGTATCGCGATTCCGCAATCGGCGCCCTTCGCGCAGACCAAGTCGCGTATCACGGAATTGCCTTGGTCCCCGAAGGCCGGCAGTTGTTCCCGTCGCTATCGGTCGAAGAAAATCTGGTGATCGGTGGCAAAGTTGGCCGCGATGGTCCCTGGACGCTATCCAAAGTTTACGATCTCTTTCCGATCCTCGAAGAGCGTAAATCGCAAGCCTCAACCTCACTTTCAGGCGGGCAGCAACAGATGGTTGCGATTGGACGTGCGCTTATGGCGAACCCGGAACTCATTCTGTTTGACGAGATCAGCCTCGGTCTCGCACCCGTCATCATAAAATCGATCTATGAAGCACTGCCCAACATCGTTGGCGAGGGCATGACCGCCATGATCGTTGAACAAGACATCTCAAAGGCTTTGTCAGTCTCGTCGCGGGTCTATTGCCTGCAAGAAGGCCGCGTTTCATTGGAAGGCGCGACCAGCGAGATTTCCAGAGACCAAATTACAGCCGCATATTTCGGAGTGGACGCATAATGGATTGGGTAAATGCACTTGTGCAAGGCATCTTGCTCGGCGGTCTATATGCGCTCTTTGCGGCAGGGCTATCGTTGATTTTCGGCGTCATGCGTCTGGTCAATATCGCCCATGGCGACTTGATCGTTTTGGCGGCTTACCTTGGGCTTTCAACGACGGTGATGCTGGGCATCCATCCTTTTGTTGCCTTGCTGATCGTCATGCCTGCAATGGCCGGTATCGGATATGTCCTGCAAAGGGGGCTTTTGAACCAGACCCTTGGGGATGATATTCTGCCGCCTCTGTTGGTGACGTTTGGCCTGAGTGTCATTCTGCAAAACGCATTGCTTGAGGGCTACACCGCCGATCCACAAAAGCTGGCGGGTGGCGCTATCGAAACGGCCTCGGTCAATGTCGGAGGTCTTGCGCTTGGGGTTCTTCCCCTGCTGACGTTTGGCATTGCGATCGTGACCATCGCTGGTCTTCAGTGGATTTTCTACTCAACCAGCCTTGGCCGGGGGTTTCGCGCCGTGTCTGACAATCAGGACATCGCGCAATTGATGGGGCTTAACAAAGCCCATGTCTTTGGGCTTGCGATGGCATTGGCCCTTGCTGTGACAGCGGTTGCTGGCATTTTGCTTGGTGTGCGCACCAGCTTTGATCCGTCAATCGGCGGTGGTCGACTGATCTTTGGCTTTGAGGCCGTGATAATTGGCGGTCTCGGCAATCTCTGGGGAACGCTTGTTGGTGGGGTTATCCTTGGCGTGGCCCAAACAATCGGAGCCAAAATCGATCCCGGCTGGCAGCTTCTCGCTGGTCACATCGCCTTTCTTGTCGTCCTCGCCGTTCGCCCGAATGGCCTGTTCCCGAGGGTAGAACATTGAGCACGCATCACGTCACACGGTCCACCCGGGCCTCTCGCGTCGCGATGATAATCGCAGCCTTGGCGCTTATTGTCCTTGCCGCCGCGCCTTGGTGGGCTGGACGCGCAGATATGCGCCTGATGGGTGAAATCTTCCTTTACCTGTCTCTCGCCTGCCTCTGGAACCTTATGGCTGGCTATGCCGGATTGGTATCGGTCGGCCAGCAAGCATTTGTTGGTTTTGGTGGGTACATGCTTTTCGCTCTGACCATGTTTGGCGGATTACACCCCATCCCGGCAATTTTGCTCGGAGGCGTCCTGGCCGCAATCCTGTCGATTCCAGTGGCCACGTTGATCTTCCGTCTGAAAGGCGCCTACTTTGCCATCGGCACATGGGTGATGGCCGAAGTCTTCCGTCTTAGCTTTGCGCAGGTTTCCTCGCTCGGAGGCGGTTCAGGATCGTCGCTGCCTGTCGGCATCGTAAAGTCACTGTCAGCATCTCGGTCCGGTCGCGAAGCACTTAGCTATTGGCTGGCTCTTGGAGCGGCTGTGACTGTCATTACGTGCGTTTACTTCTTCTTACGCTCGCGCCGTGGCTTGGCCCTGACGGCCATTCGCGACAGCGAGGTCGCCTCGGCTGGCTTGGGCATCGACATCTGGCGCACCAAACTTGAAGTCTATGTTGTCACCTCGGCCTTTACAGCGATCATCGGTGGCCTGATCTTTCTGCAAAAACTGCGTATTTCACCTGATGCCGCGTTTAGCGTGAACGACTGGACGGCCTTCGTTATCTTCATTGTGGTGATCGGCGGCATAGGAACGCTGGAAGGCCCGATTATCGGGACGCTGATCTTCTTTGCCCTTCGCGAAACCCTCGCCGATTTCGGCACGATCTATCTGATGGTGTTGGGTCTTGTGGCGATCATCGTCATGCTAAAGGCACCAAAAGGTGTTTGGGGTCTCATTCGGGATCGGTATGATCTCGAGTTATTCCCGCTGAGCTATCGCGTCCGCGTGGACACGCAGAACAAAGGAGACTGAGCCATGGCGCGTCAGCAGAAAACGATTATCACTTGCGCTGTCACTGGGGCGATCCACACGCCGACCATGTCGGACGCATTGCCTTACACCTATGACCAAATTGCCCAACAGGCGATTGAAGCCGCCGAGGCCGGGGCGTCGATCCTTCACCTTCATGCGCGCAATCCCGACAACGGAGCGCCCTCGGTCAATCCCGATGACTTCACGCCGTTTCTGCCACGTATCAAGCAGGCAACCGATGCAGTGGTGAACATCTCGACCGGTGGATCTTTGACGCTGTCGATTCAAGATCGCATCAAACCAGCGGCCACCTTTTCCGCCGAAATGTGCTCGATGAACATGGGGTCCATGAATTTTTCTTTCCACCCGTTGGCAAAGCGCTACGACGAATGGAAGTTTGATTGGGAAGAGGATTACGTCGCCAATTCAAACGGCAACATTTTCCGCAATACATTCGCTGACATTGAGGAAGCTGCAAAGACACTGGCCCCGCATGACATCAAATTTGAACATGAATGCTATGATGTCGGCCACCTTTACAACTTGAAGTTCTGCATGGACATCGGCCTGTTCAAAGCGCCGATCTTCATTCAGTTCGTAATGGGCATTCTCGGGGGGATCGGTGCGGATATCGACAACCTTGTGTTCATGAAAAAGACGGCTAACAAGTTGTTTGGCGACGACTATCGATGGTCGATCCTCGCCGCGGGCGCATCACAGATCCCAATGGCGACAACGGCCAGCCAGATGGGCGGCAACGTGCGGGTCGGGCTTGAGGACAGTTTGTTCATTCAACGCGGGAAACTGGCCGAGTCGAACGCACAGCAAGTTGCAAAGATCCGGCGGATCGTCGAGGAACTCGGCAATCAGGTCGCAACGCCAGATGAAGCGCGGGAAATTCTCGACCTCAAAGGCGGCGACCGCGTGAATTTCTAGCAAGGGCCTTAACCAAGGTTTTATTGAGCAAACGTCGATCGGTGCCCAAGGCATTAATTTGGTCACCTAGAGCGTCCTGCCTTTCCCCTGTCTCAGGTTCAAGGTCGGACGCATTAAATCTTGAAAACCCGGCGAATCTTCAAGCGGCCAATGCGCCGTATTGAGTGATTCAACCTGACCCGCGCGGTCTCAGCACTGCAATTTGCAGGGCCAAACGCGCACCGTGCACCAATATATCGCAAAAATTGCACTTGTTTTCAGAAAAGCTGCTTTTTGCTCTTGACCCTACAGTAACTGGAACCCTTACTTGGGGCTCAAAGCGCTAATTCTGGAGAGAGCGATGACCGAACCTCGGCAAGTGACATTATCCGTCGATTCAATGACCTGTGCGTCCTGTGTGGGGCGGGTTGATAAAGCGCTTGGCGCGATGGACGGGGTTTCGAATGTCTCGGTGAACCTCGCCAGTGAAACCGCGCGGATCGAGTTGGACACGCCTGATCGCTTGGTTGACGTGACCGAAACCCTGGGCGCCTTGGGCTATCCGGCGCGCACGGCAAGCGTGACGCTGAGCATCTCGTCGATGACCTGCGCGTCTTGCGTCGGGCGCGTGGACAAGGCCTTGGCCGCGGTGCCGGGCGTTCTGAGTGCGAATGTGAACCTTGCAACTGAAACGGCGACCGTCACCTTTCTTGAGGGTGCGACGAACGCGCAGGCGTTGGCCGCCGCTGCTACCGACGCAGGCTATCCGGCAAAGATCGCCTCGGCGGACGCCACAGTGGATCGCAGCGAACGCAAGGAACAAGAGGCCCGCGAGATCGCACGTCGCACGATCTTCGCTGCTGTTTTGGCACTACCTGTCTTCCTGCTGGAAATGGGCGCACATGTTGTTCCGGGCACCAAAGAGCTTATTGACAGCACAATTGGCCACCAAAACAGCTGGCTAATTCAGTTCTTTCTGACGACCATCGTTCTATTTGGCCCAGGCCGGAGTTTTTACACCAAAGGCTTCCCGGCGCTGTTCAAAGGTGCGCCCGACATGAACAGCCTTGTCGCGGTTGGCACAGGCGCGGCCTACGTCTATTCGCTGGTCTCGACCTTCCTACCCGGTCTTTTGCCAAACGATGTGCGGTCCGTCTACTACGAAGCTGCCGCTGTGATCGTCGTTCTGATCCTTCTTGGCCGCTATCTTGAAGCGCGTGCAAAAGGGCGCACTGGCGCGGCTATTCAAGCGCTTTTGGGCCTACAGGCGCGCACGGCACGCATTCTTAAAAACGGCGAACCGGTTGAGATCGAGATCGAAGACCTGCGCGCCGGAGACATCGTTTTGGTCCGCCCGGGCGAGCGGATCGCCGTCGATGGAATGGTTGTCGAAGGCAATAGCCACGTCGACGAAAGCATGATTACCGGTGAACCGGTTCCCGTGGCCAAATCTGAAGGCGAATTGGTCACCGGCGGCACGGTCAACGGCGTTGGCAGTCTCCAGTTTCAGGCGACCCGCGTCGGAGATGACACAACCCTGTCGCAAATCATTCGCATGGTCGAAGAGGCACAGGGGGCCAAGCTGCCCATTCAGGGCATGGTTGATCGCATCACGCTTTGGTTTGTTCCGGCGGTTATGATGCTATCGGCGCTAACGATCCTCGTTTGGTTTACCTTTGGACCTGATCCGGCGCTGACGCTGGCGCTTGTGGCGGGTGTCTCGGTTCTTATCATTGCGTGCCCCTGTGCGATGGGTCTGGCCACGCCGACCTCGATCATGGTGGGCACGGGTCGCGCCGCTGAAATGGGCGTTTTGTTCCGCAAAGGCGATGCGCTTCAGCAATTGACCTCGGTGGGCGTTGTGGCGCTCGACAAGACGGGGACCGTCACCCAAGGACGTCCCGAATTGACCGAAGTCATTCTGGCGGATGGTTTTGAAAGAAACCATGTGCTTGCAAAAATCGCGGCTGTCGAGGAACAATCCGAACACCCGATTGCCCAAGCCATCGTGCGCGCAGCGCAGGCGGAAAACCTTGAGCGCTATGACATTTCGGGCTTTTCCTCGGTCACCGGATATGGTGTGCGCGCCGAAGTTGGCGGCGAAGATGTGCTTGTCGGCGCGGATCGTTTCATGGTGCAGCAGGGCGTTGATCTGCTTGACCTCACCGAGGTTGAAACCGATCTGGCCACCCGTGGACGCACTGCGCTTTATGCCGCAATCGGCGGTAAAATCGCCGCTGTGATTGGCGTGTCCGATCCGGTCAAATCCTCAAGCCGCGAGGCCATTCACGCGCTGCACGGTCTTGGCCTTAAGGTCGCGATGATAACCGGCGACAAGCAACTGACTGCCGACGCAATTGCCGCTGAAATCGGCATCGATCTGGTGATCGCCGGCGTTCTGCCCGACGGCAAAGTCGAGGCTTTGGATCGTCTGCGTGAAGGTGGTCAAAAGGTCGCCTTCGTTGGAGACGGAATCAACGACGCCCCTGCCCTTGCGCATTCGGATGTCGGCATTGCGATTGGCACCGGCACGGATGTGGCGATTGAATCAGCCGACGTCGTGTTGATGTCCGGCGATTTGCGCGGCGTGGTCAACGCGTTTGAAGTCTCGACCCGCACGATGCGCAATATCCACCAGAACCTGTTCTGGGCCTTTGGATACAACGTCGCATTGATTCCTGTCGCGGCTGGCGTTCTCTACCCTGCAATCGGCATCATGCTGTCCCCAGTGCTGGCAGCTGGCGCCATGGCGCTTTCCTCTGTCGCCGTCCTGACGAACTCGCTGCGTTTACGGCGGGTGAAGCCACTGATGGACGAGACAAAATCCGACGTCAGCACCGTCATCGTGCAAGATCTCAAACCCCAAGAAAGTGGTGCATAACATGAATATAGGAGACGTTTCCCGCCAATCCGGTCTGCCGACCAAGACAATCCGCTATTACGAGGATATTCACCTCGTGAAACCACAGCGCGAAGCGAATGGGTATCGGGTGTTTTGCGAGGCCGATCTTCACAAGCTGATCTTCCTCAGCCGCGCGCGAGGCTTGGGCTTTACGATTGAGGACTGCCGTACATTATTAACCCTTTACGAAGACAAGTCGCGGGCAAGCTCCGAGGTTAAAAGCGTCACGAGCAAGCATCTCAGTGACATCGAGGCCAAGATCACCGATCTGCAAGCGATGCATGCGACGCTGACGCGATTGTCTGAGAAATGCTCGGGCGACGACCGTCCCGACTGCCCCATTCTGGAAGAACTCGGCGCGAGCGACACCCAAGCGCATTGCCACTAATTTTATCAAAGGACGAGTGAAATGATTACCCGCCGCGATCTTTTGGCAGGCGCCAGCGCCGGTCTTGCCACAACGCTTGTACCACGTATGACCTGGGCCGCCAGTGACCCCCAACCGCTTGCCATGCCCCCTCTTGTGGACGTCACGCAAAGCGGGCGTTTTAGCCTTGAGGCACAGGCCGGTCAGACCGATTTCCTTGGGAAATCCGTAACGAACACTTGGGGTTTCAACCAATCCTATCTCGGGCCAACGTTGCGCATGCCCAACAAGGCCGACATGCAGGCCGAGGTGAAAAACGCGCTGGATGAAACGATTTCGGTGCATTGGCACGGGATGATTATTCCCGGTGACGTTGACGGCGGACCGCATCAGACGATCAAACCGGGGGCAACTTGGTCGCCCGAATTGGCAATCGATCAAGAGCAGGCGACGATCTGGTATCACAGCCATATCCACGGCGAGACCGCCCGACAGGTCCATAATGGTCTGGCAGGGGTTTTGCATCTGACGGATGACCTCGATGGCGAACGCGGATTGCCCTCGAACTACGGCGTCGATGATCTGACGCTGGTGTTGCAGGACAGACGCTTTGACAACCGCGGACGCTCAAATTACGCGGCGTCGATGCCGGACCAAATGATGGGTTTTCTTGGCAACACGATTGTAGTCAACGGACAGGTCGGCCGCACGGCGGTGGTTCCCAAGGGGATCGTGCGATTGCGGCTTCTGAATGGGTCGAATTCCCGGATCTACGGGCTAGACCTGTCGGACAATCGTCCGATGCATCTGATCGCAACGGATGTTGGCCTTTTGGATAAGCC
>JBELFK010000135.1:0-7690 GCA_042092935.1 Paracoccaceae bacterium
GAGAGATCGGCGGGCTGGTTCTGGGTCTGCCCAGAAACATGGACGGTTCCGAAGGTCCGCGCTGCCAATCAACCCGGGCGTTTGCGCGCAATCTCAGCCAATTGACCGACTTGCCCATCGGTTTTTGGGACGAGCGTCTGTCGACGGTTGCCGCTGAACGCGCCCTGCTCGAGGCGGATACGTCCAGAAAACGCCGCTCAGAGGTTATCGATCATGTGGCGGCCTCGTTTATCCTTCAAGGCGCATTGGACCGAATTGGGCATTTGAGGCGTAGCGGTGACTGACGAGATTTGGCAACGCGAAGAGGTTGAAAGCCCATGCATCAAGATTTGCGTGGTGCACCCCGAGGCGCGGATTTGCACCGGGTGTTTTCGCACGATTGAGGAGATTTCCGGCTGGAGCCGCATGTCCCCAGACGAGCGTCGCGAAATAATGGCTGACCTGCCCAAACGGACCGCGCATTTGCGCAAACGACGTGGCGGGCGCAGCGGGCGGTTGAATAAGCCAACCGTATAAATGTGCGGTAGTTTTGGAAGCGCTGCGGCTACGCGAAATTGTCTTGATAGACGACGGTGATCGAGGCCGCACTTAGCAGACCCAACGTGCCGCCGCCTTCGACTTCGGCCAAGCGCACACCATCGAGGAATACAGTCCCCGAATGCGTGCCAACTGGCGCGTGATCGATGGTCACGGTTGCGGCACCCGCATAGTCATCTGGCACGATTATCACGATGATATCTTCGGTCGCCTCGAATTCCTCGATAAAGACAGGATTTGCCGGGTCGATCCAAGAGCCAAGCGTCAGATAATCAATGCCCTCGCCGCCGTCGATTGTATCGCCCGATCCGGCGATAATGGCGTCGCTGCCCGCGCCTCCGGCGATAAAGTCGGGGTCGTAATCGTCAGACTCTTCGAAAATGGCATCCAGAGTGCTGTCTTCGTATCCGACAAGCAGATCGTCACCTGCGCCGCCTTTCAACGTATCGGCCCCCGCGCCTCCGCTAACAAAGTCTGATCCAACGCGACCAAACAATACGTCGTCGCCGCTTTCTCCAAAGATCGTATCGTCTCCGCCGCCGCCATCGACCTCGTCATTGCCGTCACCCGCGAAAACAGCATCAAAACCACCACCCGCATCGATGGTGTCGGCACCCGCGTCGCCCGACAATGTATCGCTGCCCAAACCGCCGTAAATCTCGTCGTTGCCTGCGCCGCCGTTTACGTCATCTTCGCCGTCCTCGGCATCGATGGTGTCATCCCCGTCATTCCCAAAGACTTCGTCGTTGTTGTCCCCGGTTTGCAAAAGATCGTCGCCGGTTGTGCCTTCAACGGTATCGGTTTCCTCATCCGTGTCTTCAACAGTTTCGGACAATGCGCCATCGAGCAAACCGTCAAAGCTAAAGGCACCTAACGCGATGCCCAAAATCAACAATCCAGCCAAGATAGAGAGAGCAATCATAAAAACAACATTTCACACACACCACGAGACCACGACATTAACCCCGATGAAGCGACATGAACAGAACTGCCCCAAAAATGGCACAATCCGTACCGCGTGCGGTGACAATCGCGGTCTATTCCAACGATTGTTTCCAATTCTTATGGCAATTGCAGCCAATCCGTTAACGATCCGGCCATTTCAGGCCGGAAATACGCAATCATCCGGCGCTCAGATTCTGCGCAAGCCGTCGCGCCCCAAGGGGCAATTCCATGCAAGGCGTGACGATGCATGATGACGGCCTGACCGGGCTGCACCGGGACCTCAACACGTGGGCAGCTTTCAAATATCTGACGCCGAATAGACAGGTATCTAT
The DNA here is from genome assembly GCA_042092935.1 of Paracoccaceae bacterium. Classification (GTDB taxonomy): domain Bacteria; phylum Pseudomonadota; class Alphaproteobacteria; order Rhodobacterales; family Rhodobacteraceae; genus JASMHC01. The sequence continues at coordinate 1,815 of JBELFK010000135.1, forward strand.
CGGTCAGATCCACGCCCGCCCAATCGCTTTCGGCCAAACCGGCAAATTGATCGGCAAGCCAAGATTGCACGACTTTATGGCTGCCCTTCCAAACCACCAAAGGGCTGGCTTGGCTTGAGGCCCGCGTGATGGGAATGCCTAGAAGATAGGCGTGGTGCTCGACCAAGTGACGTCGACGATTGACACTCGTTGCGTGCAAGCCGTCCACATGGGCCGCATCGCGCCTTTCGCGATAGCGAAATGCAGCCTCGCTTTCTCCGTCGCGGGGCTTGGGATAGCCGGGATAGACGACAGAAAGCTGGGCTTTGTGCATCGGTTGTTTGACCGGATAAAGCTGTTTCAGATCGCCGATGGCCTGCCCGCTCAGCGGTGTTGATCCAGCCTCGCCGTTTGGCCCTGTTTCCAAGGCATCGACGCCGACGAACCAAGTCCCTTGGCACACCAGCCACCTGTCCAAGTTGGCTTGATCTTGCAGGGCGGCCTCGGCAAGCGGGCGCACAGCCGCTGCCCAGCGAGCAATCAGAGGATCGTTGTCATAGACAGCAAAGCCATCGTCAAAGAAACCCGTCTTCATGCGCTTTCCTAAGCAAAGCCGTGGATCAGGATCGGAAACCTGCTCGGACCCTTGCCAAATACAAGCGAGGCGTTCTGAGCAAACAGCATCCTCACGGGACGTCCGATGTTCGACATTTCACCCCCCTTTTCCCTTAAGTGCTAGCGCGGAACGCGTTGTCTGTAAAATCCTCAATGGACTGTCTGTGCACTTCGTGTTCAAACACTTGCATGGTTAAAGCACCCACGCTCACGAACTGGATCCACCTGATAACCCTCGGACTTATCTGGGGTGGCACATTCATGTTTGTCACGCTGGCACTCGATGGGTACGGGCCAATCACGGTCGCGACAGCACGCACAACGCTCGGAGCATTCTCGCTGCTGATCTTGATGCGTGTGCTCAATAGCCCATGGCCAACCCGAGACGCCTTACCGGTTTTGATCCGTATGGGGGCCTTTTCAACGGCCTTCCCGTTTATGCTATTGAGCTGGGGATTGCTCTACGTGCCGTCGTCTGTGGCTGGCATTTCCATGGCCGCCGTGCCCTTGTTCATTCTGCCTTTGGCGCATTTCTTTTCGGACGAACGCTTGACGCTGAGGCGCACAGTGGGCGTGCTGGTCGGATTTGTTGGGATCGTGGTCTTGATCGGGCCTTCTGCATTGAAGCTGGGCAGCGGCATCGAGTTGCTCGGGCAGTTGGCTTGTTTTGGCGCGGCAACCTGCTACGCGATTTCGTCGATCCAGACCCGCAATTGCCCTCCGGTTGATCCTATCACCATGAGCGCTGTCGCTCTTTTGGTCGGTTCTGTTATCCTGTTGCCTTTGATGCTGATATTTGAAGGCGTCCCAAGCTGGCAAGGGATCGGCCCCTCGTTGTCGGTCTTGTTCCTTGGGCTGATCCCAACGGCCTTTGCGACCTATCTGAGGGTGCTTGTCATCCGCTCGGCGGGCTCGGTCTTTATGACGATGGTCAATTTCATGGTGCCGCTTTGGTCGGTGTTTTTTGGCGCAACTTTGCTATCCGAGCCGTTGCCGCAAAGCCTGTTGGCGTCTCTGGTGCTGATCCTCAGCGGGCTGCTCATCAGCCAATGGGGCCGCCTGAAATCGATCGTCAGCCGCGCGTGACCGCTTGGTGGAGGGATAACGCCTGACGGGTCTCTGCGACGTCGTGCACGCGCAAAACCTGAACGCCTTGCGCCACGGCATTCATCGCCACGGCAATAGACCCTGCGGCGCGACGCGATGGATCGGGGGCGTTGCCGATGGTTCCGATAAAGCGTTTGCGCGACACGCCCAAAAGGATCGCGCATCCCAAGCTATGAAACAGGCTAATCCCTTTCAAAAGGCTCAAATTATGCTCGAGCGTTTTGCCAAAGCCGACCCCAGGATCAACGATGATCCGCGACTTTGGAATACCCGCGGCGACAGCCATCTCAACTTTCGCATTGAGCGCGTCGAAAACATCCAAAAGAACTTCGCTATAGCGCGGGTTCACCTGCATCGTCTCGGGCAAGCCTTGGGCATGCATCAAGCAGATCGGCACCTTATTGTCCGCCACGAAAGCGGGCATATTGCGGTCAAAATCAAATGCCGAGACATCATTAATTAATCCGGCTCCGGCTTCTATGGCGGCATGGGCAACGCTGGATTTGCGCGTATCGATCGAGATTGGTACGTCTGAAGACCCGCGAATTGCCGCGATAACCGGCGAGGTGCGTGCGATTTCGTCTTCAATCGAAACCTCCTGAGCACCGGGCCGCGTGGACTCGCCTCCGACGTCGAGAATATCAGCGCCATGCGCGATCATGCGCTGCGCATGGGCGGCCGCGGTCGCTGCATTGTCAAATTTACCGCCGTCCGAAAAACTGTCCGGCGTCACGTTGAGAATGCCCATGATCCGAGGCGCATCCATCGACAAGCCGGCAATGGGTGCACGTGCGGTGCTTATTTGGTCGATCACACTTGCGTCAACTTCTTTCAGCGACACCAATTCAGTGCGGCCCCCGCGTTCAATGATCTCAACGAGCGAAAACCACGTCCAACCACCAGCGACTGACACGGCACCTTTGGGGCGATGCACATCTGTCGAGACAATGGGGCGATAATAAAAGCTCATCTTGGTCCTCAGACGTTTGCTAGCGTGGTGGTGGCATCAAGCACGACATGACGTTGTGCGCCCAGTTCTTGTGCCAGCCATTTGGACAAAACCAGCGCATTCGAAACGCCTGTGATGGACGGGTCTATACTGTCTACAACCACTTTCGCCGGTGCCCATAGGCTGATTTGCCCGTTCTTGAGGCCCCAATCCAACTCGGTCCACGTATCAACAACGACCAGTTTCGGATGTAGCGCCGACATGCGCCAGGCTTCTTGCGAAAGCGACAGAAGATCGATGCGTCGCTTGACGCTTTCATCCACCAAATCCTCAGACGCCGTTGGTTTTTCGACGGTCAGGATCACGGGGTGCTGAATTGCTAAAATATCTTTGAGGCGACGGCCCAAGATTTCAATGCTGGGTACATGGAGAACAATGACCGACGGTGCGTCGGAAACTGGTTCGCTGGTCGCCGCCTCGGCTTTGGACCTGACAATCTCGACGCCGAGATCGCTGGCACCCCGATCCAGTTTTTCAATCCGAACGAACACGCGCACGGATTGCGACTCGTGCAGAATGCGCCCTGCGATGCGTTCGGCAAGGGTTTCAAGAAGGTTAAGCCGTTCGTGCGCCAGTTCGGCGGAAATTGCCTCGGTCACGCGATCATAAGACAGAATGTCGTCGACATCATCGGTCTTCGCGCCGCTTGAAGGGCGGACCTCGACCACGATGTCAAAACTGAGCCGCTGTGTGATCCCACGTTCGACCTGAAACGCACCGATCTCGACCTCGACAACATGATTGCGAACGCTGATGCGATCAAGCGGCTCATCACCGGCCGTTTCCTGCGAGCGTACTTCGGGGTGCGCGAAAGCCTGTTTGATCTCAGAGGTCATAGTGCCGTCCATTGGTCAGTCGTCAAACCGCCCATAGCACCGCAAACCCGATGCGGCCAGAGCCGCGTTGACTTAGTTGCTGGAGATGCGATCAGGCTCTTTGTAGAAATAATGCACACCAATCGACGCCGTGCGGGCAAATTTCTTGGACCAAGAGGGGCTGACATAGTTTGTGTGATAGTAAGTCGCTCCGAACGTCAACGGGCGACGGTCCATTGCAATTGATAAGCTGGCCACCTTGCCGACGTTTTGCCACGCCGTTTGATTGTTGATGGTTTCCAGCTTTCCGTCACAGGTATAGGTGAACTGACAGCGGAATTTGCCCTGTCCGCTGCCCTGAAGGACAACGCCACAGATCGAATCCGGGAAACGCGGGCTGTCAACGCGGTTCAGAATGACTTCGGCGACGGCGAACTGACCCTCAACGGCTTCGCCACGGGCCTCGAAATAAAGTGCTTCGGACAGACAGCGCCATTGCTCGCCACCTTCCTTGAAAGGAACGGTCGCCAGATAGTCCTTGGTGTAGATGTCTGCCGCATTGTCGGCATCCGAACCGTTTGCGAGCCTGCGCATCGACAGATTTGAGGCCCCCTCGATGGCAGCTTCATGCGCAGTGAAAAGCGAACGCAGGTTTTCCTCGACGTTGCTGCTTGCGGCGACATTGGCCCAAAGCACGGTAAGCACCGTCAATATTAGTCGTGAAAAAGACATCATAGCCCCGAAAACCCAAGTAACGCAGAGACCTTTTCTGCAATCAAGCGGGGTCTTATGCGATTTTAGGGTCGTGCGTCTAGCCCCCTGAGCGCAATGCCGCCTTGCGCTGAGCGTCTAGCTATCCGGCTTTGATGCCGGTCTTATCCTGAACCGCCAATTGAGCAGCAGCCAATCGGGCCACGGGAACGCGGAAGGGCGAACAGCTAACATAGTCAAAACCGGCGGCCCGACAGAAGGCAATAGATTCAGGATTGCCGCCGTGTTCACCACAAATCGAAAGCATCACATCAGGCCGCGCATCGCGACCCCGCTTCGCGCCAATGTCCAGCAATTCGCCCACGCCTTCGATGTCGAGCGTGTGAAACGGATCTTCCGGGAAAACACCCTGGCTGACGTAGCTTGACATGAAGCGCCCCGCGTCATCTCGCGACAGGCCGTAAGTCATTTGTGTCAGATCGTTCGTGCCAAACGAAAGGAAATCGGCATTCTGCGCAATCTCATGTGCCCGAAGCGCCGCACGAGGCGTTTCAACCATGACACCGAAACGGAAGTTGAAATCCTCGCCCCGCTCGGTTTTCACAGCCGAGGCAACTGCGTCGATGCGGGTTTTGACCAATTCCACCTCGCGTTTAGCGCTGACCAGAGGGATCATGATTTCGGGGACAACAGGTGCGCCTTTCCGACTGGCCTCAATCGTCGCCTCAAAAATCGCGCGGGCCTGCATGTCGTAAATTTCGGGCACGGTGATTCCCAAACGCACCCCGCGCAAACCCAACATGGGATTATATTCCTCGAGAAGCTCAACGCGCCGTGTCACTTCGGACAGGGGTTTGTCCAAGGCTTCTGCAAGCAAATGCAGACCCGATCGATCCGAGGGCAAGAATTCATGCAACGGGGGATCAAACAAGCGAATGCATACGGGCTGACCCTGCATGATCTGGAAGAGTTCCGTAAAATCAGTGCGTTGCATCGGAAGTAACTGCTCAAGCGCCGATGCCCTGTCTTCGGGTGTGTCTGCGAAAATCATTTCGCGCATCACGGTCAGACGGTCGGCCTCAAAGAACATATGTTCGGTCCGGCATAGGCCGATCCCTTGTGCAGCAAAGTTCCGCGCTGTCTGCGCATCGGCGGGCGTATCGGCATTCGCTCGCACACCAATGTCGCGCACGTCGTCTGCCCAATCCATCAGGTCGCGGAAAGCGTCGTCTTGGGCGGCCTCTAACATCTCGGGCTTTCCGGACAGCACTTCGCCATTGGACCCATCGATGGTGATGACGTCACCCTCGACAAACTCGCGCCCATCGGGCGTTGTCAGTTTCTTTTTGCGGATTTGGAACCGCAGATCAGGCACGCCCACAACGCAGGGCAATCCCAAACCGCGGCCAATGACGGCTGCGTGGCTGGTCATGCCCCCACGTTGCGTCAAAACCGCGCTTGCGGCGTGCATTCCGCGAATATCCTCGGGGCTGGTTTCGCGACGCACCAAGACGCAATCTTCGCCGCGCGACACCATCGCCTGCGCTTCGGCCGCCGAGAAAACGATCTTGCCGGTGGCTGCGCCGGGGCTGGCGGCGATGCCGGTTGCGATGCGATCTCGCGCGGCGTCAGGGTCAACC
>JBELFK010000136.1:0-7684 GCA_042092935.1 Paracoccaceae bacterium
CCGATGGTAGTATAAATTGGACAGATAATGATTTAAAAACAATAGATAAAGATACTTTCTTAAAGTTAATCGGAGACGTCGTTCTCTCGAGAAAAAATATGGGAACCAGCTACCATCTATCGGTCGTCGTAGACGATGCCGCGCAAGGTATTACAGACGTTACCCGAGGTGAGGATCTCGCTGATGCCACTGCAATCCACGTTCTTTTGCAACGCGTTCTGGGTCTTCCAACGCCCCGCTATCACCACCACAAACTGATCCGGGACGACAACGGAAAGCGTCTTGCCAAAAGGAACGACGCCAAGTCAATCGCAACCTATCGCGAAAATGGCGCGACGCCCAGCGACATCAGGCGGATGGTAGGTCTTCCTGAGGGGCCATAAGTTCAACAACTTTGCCGTCACGGACCGCACGATAGAAACAGCTTGTTCGACTGGTGTGGCAGGCCGGTCCGGTTTGATCGACCGTCACCAGGATACAATCTGCGTCGCAATCATAGCGAAAGTCCACAAGGTTCTGCGTATGACCTGACGACTCACCCTTGACCCAAAACGCCCGCCGCGAGCGCGACCAATAGGTCACTTTTCCGGTTTCCAGAGTGCGTGCGACCGCTTCTGCATTCATCCAGGCCATCATGAGAACCGCCCCATCCGCTGCATCTTGCGCGATTGCCGGAATTAGACCCTTTTCGTCGTAACGAAGGGTTGAAGGATCGAATGTCATGGTACAAACCTTTCCTCAAATTGGGCGTCTCCTATCTATGTCGTTGCCCGTGCAAAGGAAAGACAATGTCGGACAGCGAGCTTCTAAAACTGTATTCCAGCAGAATATTGGCCTTGGCGGCGGATATGCCGAGAACGCAACGTCTCGACGCCCCGATGGCGATGGTGAAACGACGCGCGCCGCTTTGTGGCTCGACCGTGACTGTGGATTTGAATGTCGAGAACGGGATCGTGACGGCTTATGGACAGGATGTGAAAGCCTGCGCACTTGGACAAGCGGCGGCATCGGTTGTCGGAGCGGCAATCGTAGGCAGCGAGATTAGTCAAGTTGTTGCGGCCCGCGATGAGCTTAAGGCGATGTTGAAGGCCTCTGGGCCTGTTCCCAATCCACCTTTTGAAGGTTTAGAGGTTCTGATTCCGGCACGTGATTACAAGAACCGCCATGATTCGATCCTGCTTGCACTAAATGCGAGCGTTGAGGCAATTGAAGAAATTCAGGCGCGCTCATAAAAAAACGCCGCTAGCTTCCAGTGAAGCAGCGGCGCTAAAGTATGCAATCCCGTCGAGGTGGACGATTAGATGTCAGGTTGTGAGGCATCCTGACATCTGGGGACTTGTGGCTCATAGAAACTAGGGGACAGGCGTTCAACAGAGCATCGTCAAAGGGGATCGCAGGCAGTGAAACCTTTAGAATGCGCCGGGAAGCGTCAAGCCAACAAACAGCATGGCGATCAACGCAGCGACACCAAGCATATCTTCGATCAGCGTCATGGACGAGCGACGGAGAGCGGATTTGAATTGTGTCATTTTGTTCACCTCATGTTCTCTTGTTGCTAATTTGTTCTCATAATTGAGAACGAGTATCAAGAACTTTATGCGAACATTTGAGAACAAAATTGCTAACCTACTGAAATTAAACGAATTGCGCGATCCTGTTCCATCAGCCAAAGTAGGGTTTTTGCGGCTTGACCCCTGGCAGTTTTCAAATCTGGATCGCGTTCCAACAGATTGCGCGCATCTTTCTGGGCCGTTTGCATCAAACCAGATTGGCTTTCCATATCGGCAATCCGAAATCTCGGAAGACCAGACTGGGCCGTCCCAATCAAATCGCCAGCGCCGCGCATTTGCATATCGACTTCGGATATTTTGAACCCGTCGTCGGTTTCCCGCAAAGTCGTAAGCCTTTTTTCACCACTTTGGGTCAAAGGTGGATTGTAAACCAGTAAACAGGTCGAATCTTGGGTGCCTCGGCCAACCCTACCGCGCAATTGATGCAGTTGCGCCAATCCAAAACTTTCGGCGCGTTCGATCACCATGATCGTGGCATTGGGCACGTCAACGCCGACTTCAATCACGGTGGTTGCAACCAGAACTTTCGTTTGTCCGTTTTGGAAGCGGGCCATGGCCGCATCTTTTTCGCTTGGCGGCATTTGTCCGTGGACAAGGCCGACGTTCGCCTCGCCCAACGCCGCGCGGAGGTATTTGTAACGTTCTTCTGCGGCCGTCAGGTCAGAAAGCTCGCTTTCGTCGACAAGCGGACAGACCCAATAGGCCTGACGTCCCTCTGCAATGGCCGTCGACAGGTGTTGGACGACCTCGCCAAGCCTTTCGTCTGATAGAAGCGCCGTCTTGATCGGTTTTCTACCGGGTGGTTTTTCATCGAGAACGGAGACGTCCATGTCGCCGTATTGCGCCAACGCCAGCGAGCGTGGGATCGGCGTCGCGGTCATGACAAGCACATCCACGGCCTTGCCCTTTGCGCCAAGCTCAAGCCGTTGGGCAACGCCAAAACGGTGTTGTTCGTCGATTATTGCCAAGCGGAGGTTAAGAAAATCGACACCTTTTTGAAATACTGCATGGGTGCCAACAAGAATGTGAATGTCTCCACGCGCCAGGGCGGCAAGTTTTGATTGGCGCTCCGCGCCCTTGTCGCGGCCGGTCAGGATTTCAAGCACAACGCCCGCCTCTTCGGCCAGCGGGCGTAACCCTTCGAGGTGTTGTTGCGCCAAAATACCGGTTGGAGCCATCATGACGCCCTGCGCTCCGGCTTCAACGGCTGCGATCAGCGCCATGAAGGCCACCAAGGTTTTGCCCGCGCCGACGTCCCCTTGTAACAACCGGTTCATGCGGTGCCCTGAGGCCATGTCGCCTGTTATTTCCGTGATGGCGCGCGTTTGCGCCGTGGTGGGTTTATAGGGCAGATGCGACCACACTTTGTCGGCAAGCTGACCGGTTCCAATCGTGGCGATGCCCGGTTTGCGCAACGCGTTTTGGCGCGCAAGCGCAAGGGTCATTTGATGCGCAAACAGTTCGTCATAAGCCAGTCGTGTTCGCGCAAGAGTCGTTGGCGACAGATCGCGGATCGAAGTCGGATGATGGGCTTGCGCCAAAGCGTCATTCCACGTGGGCCAGGAATTCTGCCCAAGCAGCAAAGTATCGATCCATTCATCCAGATTGGGGGCCATGGCGCGTGCCGAGGTCGCGGCCTTTTGCATGGTTTTCTGCGTGACGCCCGATGTGAGCGGGTAAACTGCCTCAAACTCAGGGATGTCCGATGCGTTTTCAGCAGTAACGACGTGGTCAGGATGGGCAATTTGGGCGACGCCGTCAAAGTATTCGACCTTGCCTGACACGATGCGTTTTTGCCCAGTCGGCAGCAATTTTGTCAGGTAATCGCCGCGCGCATGAAAAAACACAAGCTGGAAACTCGTCTGCGAATCGCTGACCGTCACGCGATAGGGCCGCCCCTTTTGTCGCGCCGGATGGTGGGTTTCGACCGTTACTTCAACCGTGACGACCTCGCCCTGCGCTGCGCCTTGCAGCGTTTCTCGTGGGTGGCGATCGATGCCGTTTGCGGGCAAAGTCAGCAAAACGTCTTTCGGTTTTTCAATACCCAGGTTTGCAAGCGCCTGAGCCGTTTTCGGCCCAATTCCATCGAGCGTCGTCAAATTCGCGAAAAGCGGAAACAGAACTTCCGGGCGTCCACTCATGATTTTCCGATCAGCGATAGCCAACTGTCCTCATCAATTGTTTCGACGCCAAGCTCAGCGGCTTTTTTCGCCTTGCTGCCGGCGCCGGGTCCGGCGACCAACAAATCGGTCTTTTTGCTGACCGAGCCCGAGACCTTGGCCCCCAGCGTTTCCGCCGTGGCCTTTGCCTCGGCACGGGTCATTTTTTCGAGCGTTCCGCTGAAGACGACAATTTTTCCGGCGACGGGGCTATCCGAGGTGGTGACTTCGGCGTCTTCTATGTTCAATTGCGCGGCCAATCGATCAATTGAGGCGCGTTCGACAGGGTTTTTAAACGCTGCAACCAGCGCGCGGGCCATAACCTCACCAACACCATCGACGCCAAGCAATTCGTCCCACTCAGATGAATCGTCCGGCACGATATGGTCCATCGTGTTGCGCAAATTCGACCAAGACCCAAAGTGATTGGCTAGCAATTTGCCCGAGTTTTCGCCGACATGACGAATGCCGAGTCCAAACAACAGGCGACCAAAGGCGATTGTTCGTTTCTCGTCGATCGCTTGAAACAAATTGTCGGCGGATTTTTCGCCCCACCCTTCACGGTTCTTTAACTGTTGAAGTCCGCTTCCAAATTGTTCACGCAACAGAAAAATGTCGGCCGGTTCGGTGATCCACCCGTCGGTGTAGAATTGCTCGACTTGCTTGGCGCCGAGGCCTTCGATATCAAACGCGCCTCGACTAACGAAATGTTTCAGTTTTTCGACCGCCTGAGCCGGGCAAATCATGCCCCCGGTGCAGCGGCGTACCGAGTCTTGGGCCTCGCGAATTGCGTCTGATCCGCATTCGGGGCACATGGTTGGGAAATCAAACGGCACCGAATTTTCGGGCCGTTTGTCAGGATCAACATCGGCAATTTTCGGAATGACGTCGCCCGCGCGATACACTTGTACCCAATCGCCTTCGCGCAGATCACGGCCTTCGCGAATTGGCGCGCCTTTGCTGTCGCGGCCTTGGATGTAGTCTTCGTTGTGGAGTGTCACATTTGAAACCACGACGCCGCCAACCGTCACGGGTTTCAACCGCGCAACCGGGGACAACGCACCTGTTCGACCGACTTGAATTTCGATCGCCTCCAAGGTTGTCCATGCGGTTTCCGCGGGATATTTATGCGCGATGGCCCAGCGAGGGGTCGTGGATCGATACCCAAGACGATCTTGCAGGGCCAGATCGTTTGCCTTGTAAACCACCCCATCAATGTCATAGCCGAGCGACGCGCGCTGGGCCTCAATCCGCCTGTAATGGTCCAGCATTCGGTCAACATCGGTAAATTGTTGGGTGAGTGGGTTTGTCGAAAACCCCAAGTCTGCAAGGGCTTTGATGCCTCCAATTTGCGTATCTGACAGCGCCTCGCTGACTTCGCCCCAAGCATAGGCAAAAAAGCGCAAAGGGCGCGCGCGAGTGATCTGGGAGTCCAATTGGCGCAGCGAACCGGCTGCGGCATTTCGGGGGTTCGAGAATGTTTTGTCATTCTTCAACGTTTGTGCGGCGTTCAATTTCGCAAAATCTTCATGGCTCATGTAGACTTCGCCACGCACTTCGAGGACAGAAATCCCCGTTTTCAAGTGCTTCGGCACATCGGTAATCGTCAAGGCATTGGCGGTGACGTTTTCGCCGGTTTCACCGTCTCCGCGCGTCGCGGCGTAGACCAGATTTCCGCCTTCGTATCGCAGCGACAAAGAAAGACCGTCGATTTTGGGCTCAGCCGTGTACGACAGCGGCGCATCGACAGACAGCCCCAAAAAGCTGCGGATTTGCTTGTCAAAATCACGAACGTCATCGTCGTCAAAAGCATTGGACAGCGACAACATGCGTTGGGCGTGTTTGATTTTGGTAAACTTTTCAGAAGGCGCAGATCCAACTTGATCGGTCGGCGATTCAGCGTGTTTTAAATGAGGGAATGCCGCCTCAATCGCGGCGTTGCGTCGTTTGAGCGTATCATAGCGCGCGTCGTCCATGATCGGCGCGTCATCGGTGTGATAGGCCACATTGGCCGAGGAAAGCTGGCGCGCCAAATCTGCAAGCTCGGCAATCGCTTGCGCTTCGGTCAGCTCAGATACGGGTTTGGCGAAATCCATCGGCATTTCTCACGCTGTTTATACGTACGTGATAAAAGCCGACAGAGTTTTGGTCCAGCGAGGAGTTCTCGGAACCGACGAATTCTATGCGCTTACGGCAATCGGATCGGGAACCTTGGGACTTGGCTGCGGGTCGCGCAGCACATATCCCCGCCCCCAGACCGTATCGATGTAATTGTCGCCACCCGTCGCGGTATCCAGCTTTTTACGCAGTTTGCATATAAACACGTCGATGATTTTTAACTCAGGTTCATCCATGCCGCCGTATAGATGGTTGAGAAACATCTCTTTGGTCAGGGTTGTGCCTTTTCTAAGGCTCAAAAGCTCAAGCATTTGGTATTCTTTGCCGGTGAGATGAACTGTATTGCCCTCAACTTCAACCGTTTTGGCATCAAGATTAACCTCAATCTTGCCGGTTTGGATCACCGATTGCGAATGCCCTTTGGACCGTCGCACAATTGCGTGAATGCGCGCGACCAATTCTTCGCGGTGGAAGGGCTTGGTCAGGTAGTCGTCGGCGCCGAAACCAAAACTTTTGAGCTTGCTTTCGGTATCGTCGTCCCCCGAGAGGATCAATATCGGCGTCTCAACCCGCGAACGTCTGAGTTGGCGCAAAACTTCATGGCCCGGCATGTCAGGCAAATTCAGATCAAGCAGGATCAGATCGTAGTCATAGAGTTTTGCAAGATCGAGACCTTCTTCGCCCAGATCAGTTGCGTAAACATTCAGATTTGCGTGTGTGAGCATCATTTCGATGCTTTTCGACGTCGTCGGGTCGTCTTCAACTAAAAGTACACGCATCGGCAGCGCCCTCCAAAAGATTAACCATGTGTTTCCGATGTTTGGCCGGAAATGGTTAAATCCCGGTTACTCGCGTAACTTTTGCATATACAACCTATGGTTGTCTAGTGATTTGTATTCGCGTGACTTTCAGACCGTCCCGACCCTTTAAAACATAGGCAGATTCCCAATTTTCCAGCTCTTCTTCTGACAATGCGTAGCGTTCAATCGCCGAGGCACGCGTTATCAGACCGTAAAAAATTGCCTTAACGACAATTTCCTTGCGCGACGCGACCCAGCGACGGGTCGAGGATTCGGGCAAATCCGAGACACTTAGAACGCTGCCGTCCGGCAGTTTGACAGATCGTGGCCCGTCCACTTTCTTTAGATACATCGAGCGACCCCTTGATGATTTCTCGCCCAGCAAACCTGCATTCCCTTAAACAGCTATGAAGCTAGGGGTTGTGAGTGATTAAGATTTTCCTATATTCCAGCGCATCACCCACAGGAGCGCATCATGCCCGAACTCAACTCGCTTGGTTTTGCCAAGCCGCCCAGCGAAACGCGCGTTGTCGTTGCCATGTCCGGTGGTGTCGATAGCTCGGTGGTGGCCGCGCAGCTTGCGGATCAGGGTTATGACGTCGTCGGTGTCACTTTGCAGCTTTACGATCATGGCGCAGCCCTTGCAAAGAAGGGCGCTTGTTGCGCGGGTATCGACATTCACGACGCGCGCCGCGTGGCTGAGGAAAAGGGCTTTCCCCATTACGTGCTGGATTATGAAAACATTTTTCAGGACGCCGTGATCGATGAATTTGCCGACAGCTATCTTGCTGGCGCAACGCCGGTGCCCTGCATTCGATGCAATGAAAGGGTAAAGTTTAAGGATCTTTTAGAGACAGCCCGCGATTTAGACGCGGATTGCATGGCGACCGGCCATTATATCCAGCGCAAAACCGGTGCCAATGGCCCCGAGCTTCACAGTGCGGCGGATGCGAATCGCGATCAAAGCTACTTTTTGTTTTCAACGACGTCCGAGCAATTGGATTATCTGCGCTTTCCTTTGGGGCATCTGCCGTCA
>JBELFK010000137.1:0-7633 GCA_042092935.1 Paracoccaceae bacterium
ACAAGGCCCGAGGCACTTCCAGCGCCGCCAGTTCCTCGGCTGCCGAACGGGCGATCGAGCGCGTACGGTGATCGAGATAGCGTCCCGCCAGCAGGAAGAAGGTCAAAGCCAGCGCCGCATCGAAATAGGCATATTCGCCCGACAGCGAGGTTTCCCAAAGCGAGGTGACAACCGCCAATACGATCGCCAGCACAATCGGCACGTCCATGTTCAACCGGCCATTCTTCAACGCGCTCCAGGCGTTGCGGAAAAATGGCTGGCCCGAGAAGGCGATGGTCGGCAATGTGATCGCGGCTGAAATCCAGTGGAACAGGTCGCGCGTGGCATCGGCAGCGCCAGACCAGACCGAGACGGACAGCAGCATCACATTCATCGACGCAAAGCCCGCCACGGCCAGTCGCATCAACAACTCGCGCCCCGCTTTATCGGTTTCCGTGGCCGCGATGGTTCCGGCGTCCAATTCATGCGCCGGATAGCCGATCTTGTCGAGCACCCCAATCAGGTCTTCGGCGGTCACCGCAGGGTCGGCATCAATGCTTGCCCGCTTGAGGGTCAGATTGACCCGCGCCTCATGCACCCCTGGCTGTGCGTTCAGGGTTGTCTCGACCACGGTGATACAAGCCGCGCAATGCGCCGTGGGAAGCGACAGCGAAATGCGCGCGTCTTTCGGGATTGCACGTTCGGCAAGCTCCTCGGCGGCGGGGGCGGCCGAACATGCGGGGCATGCGGAAACCGGTGTGCGAAGCGCTGCCGTCACGGCTATTGGACCACGCGCAAAATGACCCGTTGTTGGAACGTGGTTCCGTCAGGGGCCACGGCCAGAATGCGGATATTCCAATTGCCAGCGCGCAAATCGACCGGTGCAACATAGGCTGTGCCATTAAACTTGAGATCCGGCGACATGTCGTCGGCCACCGTGGTTGCCCGCCCCAGTGTGGCGGTGATCGATTGCACTTCGACCGGCCCATCTGCATCGACGATCGACAAGATTAACTGACCGTCCTTGAGATCGGCATCGATCTCCCATCCCAGGGCGACTTGCTCGGCCTTGCGCGCGTTGAATTGCTGCGAGGCAACATAGGTGTTCTTCACCTCAAGCCCGGGAAAGGTTTTGACCGCGTTATAGGCCAACAGCAAATTCACGGTGATAATCACACCAAAGGCGGCCACAAAGCCAAACAGCACGTGGTAGCCGGTTATTCTGCGCTCTGTCATCTGTTCGCTCTCCCGTTGAAAATTGTATCCTTGAAGGCCCGTTCACCGCTGGCGGTATCCTCGACCCAAATGCGCACATCGGTGGTCTCGCCCGCCGCTGCATCGGAGGATTTTGGCGCAACAATATAGACCCGTTGAAGCATGGTGCTGTCGGCTGGGACGGTCACGGTTTCGTAGACCGTGCCCTCGAGTTGAATACGCATCGCCAAGTCACCGGTGATCGACAGGTGGAACGGGCGGTCTTCCCCGTTCTTGTTGCGCAGGCGAACATCGTAGGTGTTGCGGATCGATCCGTCCGAGAGCGTCACAAAGGTCGGGTTCCGCACCGGAGCGACGGTCATGTCGATGTCAGCGCGAATGAACAGCGCGAAGAGCAGACCAAAACCAACCAACGACCAAAGAACGGTGTAGAGCACGCTGCGCGGGCGGAAAACGTGTTTCCATACGCTCTTGGGCGGTTGCCCTGCCCTCTCATACGGTTCGTCGGACAGCGCGAGGTAATCGACAAGTCCGCGCGGTTTGCCGATCTTGGCCATCATGTCATCGCAGGCGTCTATGCAAAGTGCACAGGTGATACATTCCATCTGCTGCCCATCGCGGATGTCGATGCCCATCGGGCAGACATTCACACAGGCATTACAGTCGATACAATCCCCTAAACCTTCGCGTTTCTTACCGCGTCCGCGAGGTTCTCCGCGCCATTCGCGATAGGCGACGGTCAATGTGTCTTCGTCCATCATCGCCGCTTGAATGCGCGGCCATGGGCAGGCGTAAATGCAGACTTGCTCGCGGAAGAAACCGCCGAAAAGGAACGTTGTGGCGGTCAGGATCAGGATCGTTGTGTAGGCCACAGGATGCGCTGTGCCTGTCACCACATCGACCAGCAATGTGGGGGCATCCGCAAAGTAGAACACCCATGCGCCGCCCGTCGCCAGCCCGATCACCAGCCACGACACCCATTTGGTGACGCGCAAACGCGCTTTGCGAAAGTCGAGCTTTTTCTGCCGTTGCAGCCGCAACCGCGCGTTGCGGTCACCCTCGATCCAGCGCTCGACAAGGATGTAAAGATCGGTCCAAACCGTTTGTGGGCAGGCATAGCCGCACCAAACCCGCCCCAATGCCGAGGTGAACAGGAACAACCCCAGACCAGCCATAATCAGCAAGCCTGCGATGAAGTAAAACTCATGCGGCCAGATCTCGATCCAGAAGAAGAAAAACCGACGGTTGGCCATATCGATCAATACGGCCTGATCCGGCAGGTTCGGACCTCGGTCCCAGCGGATCCACGGCGTCAGATAGTAGATCCCCAAGGTAAAGATCATCAGCCCCCACTTCAGCGTGCGGAAACTGCCCGAAACGCGTTTCGGAAAAACAGGCTCGCGCGCGGCGTATAAGCTCGGAGGCGTCTCGGAATTGGCCACGGAATCACTCCGTCAAAGATTGCGTCTTCCTAGCGTTCTCTCAGTCATCCGGCGGTGCAACATTGATATGGGTCAAAAACTGTATTCAAAACACAGCAATACCAGCGTTTTCTGTCTGCCCACGTAGGCCATACTGCGCAATTGGCGCACCGCGTATTGTCACGCGGCACGGCTTATTCGGTTGGTTATGCGGAATTGCCTTAGAAAATCAAAGCGTTAACACTACGGTCCTTCAGACTTCGTCTTTAAACCCAATCGATCCATGCGTGCCGTCGCAAAACGGCTTGTTCTTTGATTTCCCGCACCGGCACAGGGTCACGCGGTTGCGCGTCTCAAGGAAGGTTCCGTCAGGTTGCATGATCGGCACATTGCCTGACATCCACAGCGGCCCCGCGGTCTCGCAATTGCTGTCCTCTGAGATCGCCGCGACCTCTTGGGGCAGCTCGTCCTCGCATTCGGTCATCGTGCCGTCCAGATCAAGTTCATAGACAAATGTCCCCGAGGGGCAGCGATCCACCATCGCCATGATCTGGCTCTTGGCGTTTGCATCGGCAGGTTCGGCCATCAGCGCGCGAATGCCGCTGGTTTTGTTGAAGCAATACTTCGCGTGCACGCAATAGGAATTGTCGACCTTCACCCGAATGCCATCATTTTCAAGAACGCTGGCCGTGGAGTCGAACGCCTCAAAGCTGTCGGGTCCGGCATCGTCGAAATCGATATAGTCGTGGGTTCCGTCGCAGAACGGCTTGGTTTTTGACTGACCACACCGACAAAGCACATAGCCTTCGTCAGCGGGCAAGGTTTCCGTGGTCGCCCATGTCAGTGCCTCGCCATTGCCCGTGGTCACGCGCTTTTTGCGCACCAGAGGGATGTCGCCGTGCACCGCATAGGGGCCGCCTTCGCGAATTTCGATCCAGTTCTCATGACGATGCTTCGCCGGACGATAGGCGAAATACGGGCCAACGGTGGTTTTGCCATCACCCGAGGGCATTTCCATAAGCTCTTTTATCAGGTGGCGCAGTTCGAACATCGTGCCGACCGTTTCGCCGAACAGGCGCGGGTCGCCGGCAAAGGCACGCTCCATCATACGCAGCATGTCGCTATAGCCCTGCGCCAAAGCCTCCATCTTTTCGCGGGCCTTGCTGTCGGGCGGATAGTCTTCGATCCTTGGGTTTTCGCGCATGTTGTGCACGGCGTCCCAATCGACGGTGAATGTATCACCTGTGGGGCCAGAATCCGCGGTGTCACCCGACTGATAGCTGCGCCCCTTCAGGATTTCGAGAAAACGGAAGTAGTGGCCGACTTCTTCGCGTTCAGGGTGGAACATGTTTTTGTCGCCATCAAAGATCGAGTCATGATCCAGTCCCTCGCCCTGTTCAACGATCTCGTCCATCGCAGCCAAGGCCGAGGCAAGGTCCGTGACCGCAATCAAGTGACCCGCGCCGCCGTAGTAGGTGGTCTCGGCGGTCAATTGCCACGCCGGATCACCGCAAAACACAATGTCTTCGCCCAGGGCCGCGCAGCAGGATTTCAGCCCTTCCGTGATCGCCGAATAAAACTGACCGATGGAATGGTAGTTTTCCTCGAGCGGTTCGGCGTCCGTCTCGGCGGGGCGTTCAATGTTCAAAAAGGACTTGATGCCCTCGGGTGAGAACTTCCCGAGGCTAACCTCAAACGATCCATCCCCATGGGGCAGCGGTGTCGGGAAGGTCGGGATAAAGCCGTCATAGTCAAACTTTGGCGACCCGCCGATGGCGTTCAGAATATTGGCGGCCAGCGCCATATGCAGCATTTCCTCAATGAAAACGCTTTTGATGACTTCGGCGGAGTTGTCATTCGTTCCGTCTTTGATCGAATAGAGCGCTGACAGATACGGCGCGAGGGTCGCGTGTTCCAATTCGATCGCCCACTGAAGATGTGTGCGCAAACTTTCAACGCTTGATATGGCCATTGTGTCCCCCGAAAATGTTTTTTGCTTCTGACTGTCAACGTCAGATTATCAAGCAAAAGCCTAGAGTATCGGGATTGAAGGGTCCAGTGATCTGTCAATTCGACAATCTTTGGATAAAAAACGCCGGTATCCCAGGAAACGCGCGAACAGGACGGGATACCGGCGCATAGCCCAAGCGGCCTAGGCTGCTTGGGTGTTCTTGTGGACGGGGCTTATTCGCCGCCGCCGAGTTGGTAGACGTAAACCGACACAGCGCGGATTTCCGCTTCGGTCAGCTTGTCGTTCCATGCCGGCATGACGCCAAACCGGCTGTCCGTGACAGTCGCGGTCAGGGCCTCGTAATCGCCGCCATAGAGCCAGATCGCATCCTTGAGGTTCGGCGCCCCCTGGAAACGGTCGCCCGAGGCGTCGTCAGCGTGACAGGCCGAACAATTGTCGGCAAAGACCACCTCACCCGCCGCAACTTTTGTCGCGTCTTCGGGTGTGCCCGACAGAGACATGACGTAGTTCACGACCTGAGAAATCTCCTCTTTTTCGAGGAATTCCCCAAAGGCAGGCATTTCAGACCAACGTGCCATATCCGACTGCGTATTGCGGATACCGTAGCTGACTGTCTCGTGAATCGACTCGATGTCACCGCCCCAGAGCCAGTCATCATCCAGCAGGTTCGGATAGCCCTTGGCACCGGCTGCACCCGATCCGTGACACTGCGCGCAGCCGGTCAAAAAGACCGCACGACCCGCGTTCGTGGCATAGGTGTTCAACTCGGCGTCTGCGGCGATCTCAGTCAGGTCTGTGGCCACCAGCTTGGCGTTGATCGGCGCATTGGCTGCATCAACAGCCGCGATGTCAGCCGCAACTTCCGCGCGGGTCGAGTAGCCCAGCAAGCCGGGCGTTGCCCGTTCGAGCATGGGCCATGCCGGATAGGCAATCGTATAGCCAATGCCCCAGATGATCGTCAGGTAAAAGACCCAGACCCACCAGCGCGGCAACGGCTTGTTATACTCCTCAATACCGTCCCAAGTATGGCCGGTTGTTTCGTAGTCTTTTTCAAATTTGTCGTCGCTCATGTCTTACGCCTCCCTATCGCTGGCGTCGCCCGCAGGCGCATCTTCATATCGAAATGGAATTTCCGAGGTATCGGCGTATTGCTTGGTGCTACCTGGGCGAAACGCCCAGATAATCACAACGATGAAGAACGAGAACAGAAACAACAGCATCCAGCTATCTGCGAACTGTCGCAACAAAGTGTAGAGTTCCATTTTCAGTCCTCCTAGCGCGACTCGTCAGGCATAAAGGTCGAGAAATCGACCAACGTGCCCAACATTTGCAGATAAGCGACCAAGGCATCCATTTCAGAGATACCGTCCTGGCCGTCAAAGTTACTGACCACCGCCCCTGGATAGCGTTCGACAAGCCCGTCGTAGTCGCTGTCCGGATCCGCCTGATTGGCAAAGTCGGCTTTCGCCTCGGCAATCATCTCGTCCGTGTAGGGAACGCCGAGCAGCTTATGCGTCGACATCAATTCGTCGATGTATTTGCCATCGACTTCACGGTCGATCAGATAGCCGTACTTTGGCATCACCGATTCAGGAACAACCGACTGTGGATCGATCAGGTGATCGACCTGCCAAGCGTCCGAGTAACGGCCGCCCACGCGGGCCAGGTCGGGACCTGTCCGCTTTGAGCCCCACTGGAACGGACGGTCATACATAGACTCGGCTGCCAGTGAATAAGGACCGTAACGCTCGACCTCGTCGCGCAGGGGGCGGATCATCTGACTGTGGCAGACATAGCACCCTTCGCGCAGGTAGACCTCGCGGCCCTCCAGCTCAAGCGGGGAATACGGACGCATCCCTTCCACTTCCTCGATCGTGTTTTCGAGATAGAAGAGCGGCACGATCTGAACCAATCCACCGATGGACACAACCAGGAAACTCAGGATGAGCAGCAAGGTCGCGTTGGTCTCGATTTTCTTATGTTTGTCGAGAAAAGACATAGCTTTAACCCTCCTTATTCTGCTGGAACGGCGGCTGGGCCTGCGGCTTTCGCCGGAGCAGCCTTAACCGTCATCCATAGGTTGTAGACCATGACGAGCGCACCGAGCAGGTACATGATGCCCCCCAAGCCGCGCACGACATACATCGGGAATTTCGCCGATACGGTGTCTGCGAACGAGTTCACAAGGAAACCATTGGCGTC
Source organism: Paracoccaceae bacterium (assembly GCA_042092935.1). Taxonomy (GTDB): domain Bacteria; phylum Pseudomonadota; class Alphaproteobacteria; order Rhodobacterales; family Rhodobacteraceae; genus JASMHC01. The sequence continues at coordinate 6,790 of JBELFK010000137.1, forward strand.
AACTTCGCGCCACATCAGGCCTTCCATGATACCGGTGACCCACATAGCGGCCGCATAAAGAATGATGCCGATTGTGGCCAACCAGAAGTGCCAGTTCACCAGCTTCAAGCTATAGAGGCTTGTCTTGTTCCACAGCTTGGGTGTCAGGAAGTAAAGCGCGGCAAAGGTAATCATGCCGTTCCAACCCAAGGCACCCGAGTGGACGTGACCAATGGTCCAGTCTGTATAGTGCGAAAGCGAGTTCACAGCGCGGATCGACATCATCGGACCTTCAAAGGTCGACATGCCGTAAAAGCCAAGCGAGATCACCATCATCCGAATGATCGGATCGGTGCGCAGCTTGTCCCATGCGCCAGAAAGCGTCATCAGGCCGTTAATCATACCACCCCAGCTTGGCATCCAAAGCACGATCGAGAACACCATGCCCAAGGTCGACGCCCAGTCCGGCAGCGCCGTGTAGTGCAGGTGGTGGGGACCAGCCCAGATATAGAGGAAGATCAGCGCCCAGAAGTGGATGATCGACAGCTTGTAGCTAAAGACCGGACGGTTCGCCTGCTTCGGCACGAAGTAGTACATCATGCCAAGGAAACCAGCGGTCAGGAAGAAGCCCACAGCGTTGTGGCCGTACCACCATTGGATCATCGCATCCGATACACCCGCCCAAACAATGACCGACTTGGAGCCAAAGATCGAAACCGGGATCGTCATGTTGTTGACGACGTGCAGCAAAGCCACCGTGATGATGAACGCAAGGAAGAACCAGTTCGCAACGTAGATGTGCTTTTCCTTGCGCTTTATCAGCGTGCCAAGGAAAACCGCCAGATAGGCGACCCATACAATGGTC
>JBELFK010000138.1:0-7639 GCA_042092935.1 Paracoccaceae bacterium
ACCGACCGTGTGCGGATGTATTTCTACGAAGACCTCGGCTGGGACGGCGCTGTGTCCTACGTTGACCCCAAGAACCTCGAGGCCATTCGCCTTGCCGAGCGTCTTGGCGCGGTGAAGGACAAATCCGCCAGAAGCGTCGACGGCCACGATGTCTGCTATCGCCACCCGACCCCCGAGCAACTGCGTTCAAGCCAGATTGAGGACGGAATCGCGATGGAGATCGCGCATTACGCTGACCCGCTGTTCAAACCGAAAGGATGGGCGATTGACTGACCATGTGACCCGCGCTGCTGAAATTCTTCAGGAACACCGCGAAAGCATTGACCGTTTGGATGCGATCCTCGTCTACACTCTGGGCGAGCGTTTCAAGCACACCCAAGCTGTCGGCAAGTTGAAAGCACAACACGACCTTCCCCCGTCCGATCCTGCGCGCGAAGAAGCGCAGATCGCCCGCCTCGAAGATTTGGCAAAACGCGCCAATCTAGACCCCGAATTCGCCAAGGACTTCCTGAATTTCATCATTCGCGAAGTCATCCAAAATCACAAGAAACATCAAGAATAACAGAGATGTACGGCAGTGAAGAGACTGCTGACAAAGCCAATCTAAGGAGAAACTCAAAATGGCTATTAAAATCCGTCTGGCCCGTGGTGGCAGCAAGAAACGCCCCTTCTACCGTATCGTTGCAGCGGACAGCCGCATGCCACGCGACGGCCGCTTCATCGAGAAGCTGGGCACCTACAACCCGCTTCTTGCGAAAGACAGCGAAGAGCGCGTGAAAATGGACCTCGAGCGGGTTCAATACTGGTTGGGCCAGGGCGCTCAGACAACGGACCGCGTTGCACGTATGCTCGAAGCGGCTGGCGTTGTTGCCAAGACCGAGCGCAGCAACCCGAAGAAAGCCGTTCCAGGCAAGAAAGCCCAGGAACGCGCTGACGAAAAAGCTGCCAAGGCCGCAGAAGCTGCCGAAGCTGCTGCTGCACCAGCCGTCGAAGAAGAAGCCGCTGCCGAATAAGATTTTGCAGCAAGTTCAGGCCGCCCGCGCCATGCTCGGGCCGCTTGACCGGCTCACGACAGCGAGGCGGCGCTTCACGCGCCGCTTCCGCCCCCTTCCCCTGACGTTTCGTCGCTTTTGCCAAACCGACATCTGGTTTTGCCAAAGCATCGTTTCCACGTATGCTCTCTCACAAACCCCTGCGCCCGGCCCCAGAGAGACCTGATCCATGCTTCGCCTCTTACGTTTTCTCTTTCTTCTCGGGGCCGCCTTTGTTGCGGGCATCCTTTTTGAACGAAATGCGCACGCCGACAATTGCCTGAACCGAGGTGGCAAAGTAGAACGCGGTATCTGTATCGGAGCACGAATATGACAGACCGCATCTGTGTCGGCGCAATCGGCGGCGCCTTTGGCGTCCACGGAGAAATCCGCCTGAAAAGTTTTACCGCGGACCCGACTGCAATCGCAGACTACGCGCCTTTGACGTCCGAGGACGGAACGCAAACTTTTGCGCTGACCCTCACGCGGCCCATCAAGAACGGCTATTCCGCCCAATTGTCAGGCGTCAAAACCAAGGAACAGGCCGACGCGCTGAAGGGCGAGAAGCTCTACGCCCAGCGCGACAAGCTGCCCTCACTGCCGGACGATGAATACTACCACGCCGACCTGATCGGGCTTGAGGTTTACGACACCGGCGGCGTGTTGCTGGGCACCGTCAAAAACGTCATGAACCACGGCGCCTCGGACCTGCTTGAGATCCACGGTTCGGCGCTCAAAAGCACCGTCCTGCTGCCCTTTACCTTGGAAGTTGTCCCCACCGTCGATCTTGGCGCAGGCCGGATCATCGCCGATCCTCCCGAAGGTTTGATCGATTAACACTTGACCAAATCGGTGTCCAGATTGCACCTTTTGGGGCAAGGATCGCAGATACCATTGCACCGTCATGGGCATCACGACCAACCCAGAGGGAAGACAGCATGCTGAAATACTCTTGTGATATTGACCTCAACCTTCCACGCGACCGCGTGGCAGCGCTGTTTCAAGACCCCGACCGCATCCCTGAATGGCAACCTTCGTTCGTGAAGATGGAACAGGTTTCAGGCGAACCGGGGCAGCCGGGGAATGTCCACAAGCTGACCCACAAAATGGGCAAGCGCGAGATGGAGATGATTGAGTCCATCACCGAAAACGACATGCCAAACCGGTTTGTCGCGACCTACGAAAGCGGCGGCGTCTGGAACATCGTTGAGAACGACTTTCGCGAAAACCCTGATGGCTCGACCCATTGGCACATCGAAACCCAATTCCGCTGCACGGGGTTCATGCGGATCATGACCGCCCTTTTGCCAGGCATGTTCAAAAAGCAGACCCGCAAGATGCAGACGGATTTCAAAGCCTTTGCCGAGTCTGCCTGACCCTTGCCCTTGGACCTTGCCAGGCGTTAGAACGCGCCAAGAAATGAGGTCCACATGTCCGACACCCCAAAATCCTTTGGCCGCAAATCCATCGAGGTCTCGCTAAAGCCGCGTGACCTGATGGAGAAAAAGCGGCTGGTCAACATCTGGACCGTGCGCATCATCACCCTGTTCCCAAACGCCTTTCCTGGTGTTCTTGGTGAAAGCCTGACAGGGCGCGCGCTGAAGGACCATCTTTGGCAACTTGAAACGATCGACCTGCGCCCCTTTGGCATCGGCAAACACCGCAATGTTGACGACACCCCCGCTGGCGGGGGCGCTGGCATGGTGCTGCGCGCAGATGTGGTCGGCCCCGCGATTGAAGAGGCCCAGAAAGGCGCCAGCGCGAACTGGCCTATCGTCTACCTGTCCCCGCGCGGCAAACCCTTTACCCAAGCCAAGGCACAAGAATGGTCACGGGCCGACGGCGTCACCCTGCTTTGTGGCCGTTTTGAGGGCGTAGACGAACGCGTGCTTGAACACTACGGCATAGAGGAAGTCTCGCTTGGTGATTTTGTCCTGACGGGCGGAGAAATCGCCGCCCAAGCCATGATCGACGCCACCGTCCGCCTGATCCCCGGCGTGCTGGGCAACGAAGCCTCGACCGAGGAAGAAAGCCACGCGAACGGGCTGCTCGAACACCCCCAATACACCAAACCCGCCGAATGGCAGGGCCGCGCGATCCCCGAGGTGCTGACGTCAGGGCATCATGGGAAGATTGAGGCTTGGCGACGCGAGATGAGTGAGAAGATCACGAAGGAAAGGCGGCCGGATATGTGGGGGAAGCGGTAGAATTTCCTCGACAATCAACCAAAAGGCTGGACGCGTATCGCTTTTGGAAAACGAACCAAATGTGAACGAGGAGTATTGGCATTACTCACCCTAAGCGAGTAGAAAAGATTGAATAATCAACCATTATTGTCGAAAAATACATTGTATAAAAATTCACTGATCGCCCTTTCACTATTAACCATTTCCGCCTGCACAATGGACACCACAGATGTCCATTCAACATCCGCTCCCGCTCCGAATACGGATATGTTTTCTGGCAATGAACTTTCAGAATCCGTTTCATTTCTTGGCTCTGATGTAGACCCCAATTACCCCCGTGGCGGTTTTACTTACGCAACCTATAGTGCTGGTTATGGTGTCCAAATTGAATATTTTGCCGAAAATGGTACGAATTTCCTCTGGTTTCCAGGGAACCGGTTCCCGCTCGCGGGGGAATGGAACCTTGAAGACACCAAATTTAGCCCCGATATTTGTTTCAAATATGGTCCTGACACTCGCGATGCTTTGACGGGACAACCGGGCGGTAGCTGGGAATGTGGCCCCGTCCATCGCTCGAAAAGACGACTTGTGAGCGTCGTTGAAGGTGACCCATTCAATTTGGCGATGCCAACAACAATTCTGCCACAATTGAAAAAGTGCGAATTGCCGGCACCAATGAAGCAAATGGTTGGCAATATGGCTTGTTTTCAATAACCTCTCCCCTTGCCACCCCTTCCCAATCCCCCTATACACCGCCCGTTCGCGGTCGGAATCGGCTTGCGGATCCTTTTCGTTTTGGCATAGCCCGTTTTCTTCAATGTGGTCAGCCGGATGAATTGGTCTAAAGCAACGACGACCTTACCTTTTGCGGGCGCGATGGCGGACCCGGTGAAGACAGAAAGCTCTGAGGCGGCAGCAACACTTCGTGGACCAACCACGAGCTAGTATAGGAGCGCATCAGATGGACCTGATCGCACAGCTTGAGGCGGAACAAATCGCCTCGCTGGGAAAAGACATCCCAGATTTCAAAGCCGGTGACACCATTCGTGTCGGTTTCAAAGTGACCGAAGGCAGCCGCAGCCGTATTCAGAACTATGAAGGCGTATGCATCAGCCGTAAAAACGGCAACGGCATCTCGGGCTCATTCACAGTTCGCAAAATCTCGTTTGGTGAAGGTGTGGAACGTGTGTTCCCGCTGTTCTCGACCAACATCGACAGCATCACGGTTGTTCGCCGTGGTCGCGTACGTCGCGCCAAGCTCTACTATCTTCGTTCGCGCCGTGGTAAATCCGCGCGTATCGCTGAACAGACCAATTACCGCGCCCCGAAAGGCGCTCAGGCATAAGGACGGACGAGATGAAAAAAGATATCCATCCCGACTACCACTTCATCAACGTCAAAATGACCGACGGGACGATGCTTCAAATGCGCTCGACCTGGGGCAAAGAAGGCGACACGCTGGCGCTCGACGTGGACCCAACCGTTCACCCGGCCTGGACCGGTGGCGGTGCACGTTTGCTCGACGCGGGCGGACGGGTTTCGAAGTTCAAGAAGAAATACGAAGGTCTCGGCTTCTAAGCCAGTCCGGATATTTTGTGAAAACGCCGTGTCCCCTTGGATGCGGCGTTTTTTGTTGTGCTGTTTAAATTTGAGTATTTGGACAAAGAAAAAGACGTGAGAATCTTTTTTCGGTCTGCATTCGGGGGTTGAGACGCTGGTTGTGGGTTATCAACAGATTTTCCCTTGCGACGGGCCTCTAAGACTGGGAAAACAGGACAACACCAAACGGGGACGCAGCATGGCGCATATCATTGTAGTGGGTAACGAAAAGGGTGGTGCGGGCAAGTCGACCGTGTCGATGCATGTCGCGACGGCCTTGGCGCGGATGGGGCATAAGGTTGGCGGGCTTGATCTTGATCTTCGCCAGCAGACTTTTGGTTCCTACATCGAAAAACGCGTGTCCTACATGGAAAGCGCCGGTATTCACTTGCCAACGCCCGATTACATGCCCCTCCCCGAGATCGATAAATCGACCTTGCAGCCGGGCGAGAACATCTATGACCAGCGGCTGACGGCGGCGATTGCCGAGCTTGAGCCGAAGTGTGATTTCATTCTGATCGATTGCCCGGGGTCGCACACGCGTTTGTCTCAGGTTGCGCATTCGCTGGCGGATACTCTGATTACGCCGTTGAACGATTCATTCGTGGATTTCGACCTTTTGGCGAAGACCGACGGCACGGGCGAGAAAATTCTGAAACCCTCGGTCTATTCCGAGATGGTCTGGACCGCGCGTCAATTGCGCGCGCAGGCAGGGCTGAGCCCGATTGACTGGATCGTTGTGCGCAACAGGCTTGGGGCGCAGAATATGGTCAACAAAAAGAAAATGGCCGCCGCAATTGAAAACCTGGCCGAGCGGATCGGGTTTCGCACTGCCGACGGTTTCAACGAGCGGGTCATTTTCCGCGAGTTGTTCCCACGCGGGTTGACCTTGCTTGATTTGCGCGACGTCGGGGTTGGGCAGTTGAACATCTCGAATGTTGCCGCCCGCCAGGAATTGCGCGATTTGATTAACGCGCTGAAGCTGCCCGGTGTTGACGTCACCTTTTGATCTGAGGCCCCTATGAGCGACCTGACTGACTATCGCGACGCTCTGGGATCGGACTACGTTCTGACCGGTGCGGATGTGGCCAAGTGGTCGCAAGACTGGGCGGGCGTCTATCACTGGGTGCCTCTGGCCGTTTTGCGGCCCGGATCGACCGATGATGTGTCTGCCGCCGTCAAGATTGCCGCAAGGCTTGGCCACAAGATCGTACCGGTGTCCGGCATGACTGGCTTGACCGGCGGTGCCTTTGCCGAGGGTGCGGTCATGATCTCGCTCGACCGGATGAACCGGATCGAGACTGTGCGCCCCGAGTCGCAGGTCGCGATCGTCGAAGCTGGGGCAATCCTGTCAAACATCCACGATGCAGCAGATGCACATGACCTGGTCTTTCCCCTGACCTTCGGGGCCAAAGGCTCGGCGTTGATCGGGGGGTGCCTGTCGACCAACGCCGGTGGGTCAAACGTCGTGCGCTATGGCAATACCCGCGATCTTTGTCTTGGCATCGAGGTCGTGCTTGCGGATGGCCAAATCCTGAACCTGATGTCCGAGCTACACAAGGACAATTCGGGCTATAACCTCAAGCATTTGATGATCGGGGCCGAGGGCACGCTGGGGATCATCACCCGCGCTGTGCTGAAACTGTTCCCCAAACCCAAAGCCTATGCGACGGCGATGGTTGCGGTCAGCTCATTAAGCGAGGCGCTTGACCTACTGAACCGGATACAAGCCGAGACAGGCGACAAGGTTGAAGCCTTTGAGTTTATGCCGAGGTCTTATATGGCGCAACTCAGCCGCCTGAAGCCCGAGATGCGCGCACCATTTGACAGCGACTACGAGGTTAACATTCTGGTGGAAATCGGCTCGACGATTGAGGCCGACTGCACACCACGCGACGATGGCACCGTGCCGCTGACCGAGACGCTGGAAACCGTCCTTGGCGCGATGTTTGAGCAAGGCGTGCTGCTGGATGCCGTCATCGCCAAGAACGAAACCGAGCGGCGCGAGATCTGGGAGCGGCGCGAGGTGGCAGCCGAGGTGCAACTGGCCAATCCTCCTTTTGTGAACAATGACATCGCGCTGCCGCTTGATCGGATCGCGGCGTTTTACGACGAGGCGCAGGCCAAGGTGCGCGCGATCCTGCCGGATGCGTTCATCACCACCGTGGCCCATCTCGGGGATGGCAATCTTCATCTCGTGGTCGAGTTGGGCGAAGCCGGTCATCTGAAGGACGCCGTCATGAGCGCGGTTGAGGATGTCACGCTTGGCCATGGTGGCAGTTTTTCAGCCGAACACGGGATCGGCTTGACCAAGCTGCCTTCGATGGAGCGGCGCAAAGACCCGGTGGGCGTTGCCACGATGCGGGCGATCAAACAGGCGCTTGATCCGCAGGATTTGATGAACCCCGGTAAAACCCTGCCCAAACCCTGACCCGCGACCGCCAAAGGAGAGACCGCCATGCCGACCCCTCATGTTATCATCGCAGGTGGCGGCATCGGAGGGGTGTCGCTTGCCCTGACGCTGCATCAGATTGGCGTGACGTTCACCGTCTATGAAACCGTGGCCGAGTTGAAACCTCTGGGTGTGGGGATCAACCTGCAACCCAACGCTGTGCGCGAGCTGTTTGGTCTGGGGATCACGGCGGCGGATCTGGATGAGGTTGGCCTGCCGGTCAAGGAATGGGCCTTGGTCGGGCTAAATGGCAACGACATTTATGCCGAACCGCGTGGAGAAAGCGCAGGCTACAACTGGCCACAATATGCGGTCCACCGAGGCAAGCTGCATATGATGCTTCTGCGCAAGCTGATAGAACGCGCGGGGCC
>JBELFK010000139.1:0-7516 GCA_042092935.1 Paracoccaceae bacterium
GGTGCGGAAAAAGATACGCTTCAGCTCACTGTCCCGCATGACAACGCGGGGGCCGCAACGCTTACCGCGTCGATCAAGAACGCAAAAGAGCGTTTTGACGTGCCCGTGGATCAAATGGATGCCGTCGCACAGACCCTTGGTTTGGGGCCGATCGCCTTGGTCAAGATCGACGTCGAGGGCTTTGAAAGCAAAGTTTTGCAGGGTGCCGAAACCCTCTTGTCGAAAGCCCCTCAGCCCGTGGTGTTGTTCGAGGAACACAGCGCGGTCAAAGGCAAAATCCCTGCAAGTTTCAAACTTTTGCTGGACCTTGGCTATTCCCTATACGGTTTGCCGCGCTCATTGCTGAGCGTGCGATTGCAGAAGGTCGAACCGGGTGTTTCTATCGACGCGCACGATTACGTGGCGATCTCGGACAACGCTTCGGAGGCCACGCGCAAAAGGCTGGGAATCGCCTGACCGGCCACAGCATCGGCACAAACCATTGCTCCGACCGAAACGGCAGCGTGTTTTCCACCCCTCAATTCAGTCAGTTTCGCGGCAGTCTGTTTCCGATCAATGGACAATGTGCGCGTTTTCGCAGAACCCTTGCGCAAACCCCCACCAATCCCACGCGGAATTTGCCGCCCCATGGTGCCTTAACGTATTATCAGACCCGCGCGTCCCGTTGACGCCACCAGTTTCACAATCCAAAGGCCAGTGCCGTGTATATTAAATCGTTCAGAATGTTATTCGCCTTAGATCTATTCATCATCTTCGTCAGTGGCGTGCTTGGATATGCCTTTCTCAAGGGCATCATCCCGGTTTGGCCGGACTTCCTGAATATCGACCGGGATTGGTCCGCCGGAGAAACCCTCAGCTATGTCAAATGGGTGCTTATGGCCTTGGTGTTTTCGCTGGCCTACAAGCGCAAGCGCGAAACCATGTTCCTGTCGCTGGTCATTGCCGTTCTGATCCTTCTGGCCGATGACAGCATGCAGCTCCACGAGACTTACGGCCCCAATGTCGTCCAAGCCCTGCGGCTCTACGATATTTTCGGCTCGGCAGCCTCGACCGTCGGTCCATTGTTTGTTTGGGCAGCGCTCGGCGTCGGCGTTCTGGCATCTGTTCTCATCGGATGGCGCACCGCCAGCCGCGAGCTGAAGCGCGCGCTCTATCCTGTGTTTGGCCTGTTCTTTGCCATCGTATTCTTCGCCGTCGGCATTGATGCGGTTCACGAGTTGGTCACGGTTCCAAAAGTTATCCAAGGCGTGCTTGGTATCGTCGAGGACGGAGGCGAAATGTTGGTGATGACTGCCCTGCTGCGCTACGTCTGGATGACGTTCCATACGCAGGACAACCCGTCACATTCAGCAGTGCCCGCGCAGTAAACGCAAAAGCCAACCACCGCTTGCATCGTCAAAATCGGTGGCTGGCACATCAATCCGGATCAGCGACCGGTAATTCCCCAGCATACCCATTCAATTTGATCCAATGCCCGAACCCCCGCGTATCGGGACTATCAAATGGATGAGGTACTAAATGCGCACTATTCTCTCGCTGGCATTCGCCATATTTGCATCAACCGCGAACGCCCATGCGCCGGTGATTAACGACGGTTCATTTGCGATGACGTCCGCCAGCCCCTTCGAAATTGCCGATCCCGAGCATTCCAAGGCGATCTATTCCGAACTCACCGGAGCGCCGCAATTTTACCGTATCTCATCGGATGTTCCATTTCGTTTCTACGCCGGGCTGACCGCGCCGAAACTGGAAGGCTGCGCGTTGCAGCAAACCTTTGACCTTGAAGTGCTGGACGGCAACCTGACCCGCATCGACAGTCGTGCCGGAGACGACGCCGTCTGGTGGGAATGGTACGAGGAATTTGGCAAAACGTGGTACTGGGTCGGCCCCGAAATCGGAGCGGAATTCAAAGGCGACCGCACCTATCCGGCTGGCACATATTACCTCAAAGTGTCCAATGAAACGAACAGCGGCAAATTCGTTCTGGCCGTTGGGGATGAAGAAAAGTTTGGCGTTGGCACCATCGCCGGAATGCTGCTGAACGGGACGATGAAGAAAATCCGAAACGGTTGGTGGGACGAAAACAGCTGTAACGGGGCCTAGCCCGCCCTGTTTACCCCGGACCTTGGTGTTTTCGTATAACGCCAAGGTTCGCGCCCGTATTAAACTGGAGTTAAATCAGCGCAATACAACAGTCGTAGCGCACTGATTGGCCTTCTTGCCCCACACAACAAAAAAGCGCCCCCACCTTCCGGCAGGGGCGCTTGAAATCTTGACCGACCGGGAAACCCCGTCGTCACCGCGAAAGGCTTAGCCTTTTTCTTCGATGATCTCGACCATGTGTGGGATCTTGGCGATCATGCCACGTACCGAGGGCGTATCCTCGAGTTCACGGGTTTTGTTCATCTTGTTCAGGCCAAGACCTATCAGGGTCTGGCGCTGTTTTTCCGGGCGGCGGATCGGAGAGCCGATTTGTTTTACAACGATGGTTTTAGCCATGTGTCCGTCTCCTTATGCTTCTGCTGCTTCAGGTGCAGGGGCTTCGTCCTTGCGGAGAATGTCTGCAACCTTTTTGCCACGACGCTGAGCAACATGACGTGGGCTCGATTCTTTGTTGAGACCATCGATCGTTGCGCGGATCATGTTGTAGGGGTTCTGCGAACCGATCGATTTTGCAACAACGTCCTGGACGCCGAGCATTTCGAAGACTGCACGCATTGGACCACCTGCGATGATACCAGTACCTTGCGGGGCTGTACGCATCACAACTTTGCCTGCGCCGTGACGTCCTGAAACGTCGTGGTGCAATGTGCGGCCCTCTTTCAGAGGCACACGGACCATCTGGCGTTTGGCTTGCTCGGTTGCCTTGCGGATCGCCTCAGGCACCTCTTTCGCTTTACCTTTGCCAAAGCCGACACGACCCTTTTGGTCGCCGACAACGACGAGGGCTGCGAACCCAAAGCGCTTACCACCTTTAACTGTTTTCGAGACGCGGTTGATTGCAACCAAGCGATCGGCAAATTCTGGTGCCTCATCGCGTTCGCGGCGATTGCCACGACGATTTTCACGTTCTGCCATTCGGCATTCCTTTTCAAATGTGGCACGCTGGGGCGCCGATTGTTGTCAATCCTAGTGGGCCATGCTGACCCCTGGATCATCGGGGCGGCGAAACCGCCGCCCGCAGTGATTTAGATCTTCAATCCACCTTCGCGCGCGGCGTCGGCCAAAGCCTTCACCTTGCCATGGAACAAGAAACCGCCGCGGTCGAAGTATGCTTCTTCGACGCCCGCCTTTTTCGCGCGCTCGGCAATTGCCGAACCCACTTTGGCTGCTGCTTCCACGTTGTTCTTGCCCACAACACCGAGATCTTTTTCGAGTGTCGAAGCTGAGGCCAGTGTAACGCCGTTCACATCGTCGATCAGCTGAGCGCTGATGTTCTTGTTCGAACGGTGTACCGAAAGACGCATCTTGCCGGAGTTGACCTTGCGAAGTTTGTTCCGGACGCGCAGGCGGCGCTTGAGGAACAGTGTCCGTTTGCTGTTTGCCATCTGTCTGGTCCTTACTTTTTCTTGCCTTCCTTACGGAAGACAAATTCACCTTTGTAGCGAATACCTTTGCCCTTGTAAGGCTCGGGTTTGCGCCATTCGCGGATTTCCGCTGCGACCTGACCAACCTTCTGCTGGTCAATGCCCTCTACGACAATTTCAGTCTGCTTGGGGGCGGTGACTGTGACGCCCTCAGGGGCAACATAGTCAACGTCGTGGCTAAGACCGAGGTTCAGCTTCAGGGTATTGCCCTGCATCTGAGCGCGGTAACCAACACCCTGAATTTCAAGCTCTTTCTTGAAGCCGGTGGTGACACCGGTCACAAGATTGGCAACCTGTGTGCGGCTCATGCCCCACTGCTGGCGTGCGCGCTTGGATTTGCCACGAGGCGTGACCGAAACGGAATTGTCTTCAACCGAGATTGTTACATCGTCGGAAGCGGTGAAGTTACGAACGCCTTTTGGGCCTTTCACTTCAACGGTCTGCCCCGAAACGGATGCGGTTACACCCGAGGGAAGCTCGACAGGTTTTTTACCAATACGAGACATACAGACCTCCTTAGAAGACGGTGCAAAGCACTTCGCCGCCGATATTCTGGCTGCGGGCATTTGCATCCGACATCACACCTTTTGAGGTGGAGACAATCGACACACCCAAGCCCTGACGGACCTGTGGGATGTCATTAACACTGACGTAAACGCGACGGCCAGGCTTGGAAACCCGCTTCACTTCACGAATGACAGGCGTGCCATCGAAATACTTGAGGCTGATTTCTAGCGTCGGGTGACCCGCCGCATCTGTTCCAGCTTCGTACCCACGGATGTAGCCTTCGTCTGCAAGAACATCCAGAACCCAGCCACGGAGCTTGGATGCAGGTGTCGAAACAGTCGATTTGCCACGAAGTTGCGAGTTACGGATACGGGTGAGCATATCGCCGATAGGATCGTTCATCTCTGCTCCTCCTTACCAGCTTGACTTGACCAGACCAGGCGCCATGCCGGTCGAGCCGAGTTCACGCAGCGCAATACGGCTGACCTTCATCTTACGATAGTAAGCATGAGGACGACCGGTGAGCTGGCAACGGTTGTGGATACGTGTCGCCGAGCTGTTGCGCGGCAGTTTTGCGAGCTTCAGGCGCGCGGTAAAACGCTCTTCCATCGGCAGGCTTTCGTCGTTTGCGATCTCTTTAAGAGCGGCGCGTTTGGTTGCATATTTTGCCACCAGTGCTGCGCGTTTCTTTTCGCGTTCGATCATTGCTTTTTTAGCCATGTCTAATTCCTTCCCGAGACTTACGCGTTGAAAGGCATGTTGAAATGCTTCAACAGGCTCTTTGCTTCCGCGTCAGATTTCGCGTTGGTTGCGATCACGATGTCCATACCCCAGGTCTCATCAACTTTATCAAAGTCGATTTCAGGGAAGACGATGTGTTCCTTAAGGCCGGTAGCGAAGTTTCCGTTACCGTCGAAGCTCGGTTTAACACCGCGGAAGTCACGAATACGTGGCATCGCGACAGTGATGAGACGATCAAGGAATTCATACATACGGTCGCCGCGCAGTGTCACTTTGGCGCCCATTGGCATGCCTTCGCGCACACGGAAACCAGCAATCGAATTCTTTGCGATTGTCATAACAGCGCGCTGACCTGCGATTGTCGAGAGATCCTCAACCGCCGACTTGGCCTTCTTGCTGTCTTTAACCGCTTCACGACCACAGCCGATGTTCAGAACAATTTTGTCCAAACGTGGGATCTGCATGTCGTTTGCGTAACCGAATTCTTCCTTCATGGCGCCACGAATAGTCTCGTTGTAAGCGGCCTTGAGGCGCGGGGTGTAGTCAGCTGAATCAAGCATCAATCACTTCCCCTGTGGTTTTCGCAACGCGAACCTTCTTGCCGTCTTCAACTTTGAAGCCAACGCGGGTCGCTTTGCCGTTTGCATCGAGAAGAGCAAGGTTCGACAGCTGGATTGGCATTGCCTTTGGAAGGCGGCCACCTTGGCTTGTCTGGCTCTGGCGTGTGTGGCGGATGGCCATGTTCAGGCCCTCAACAACAGCTTTGCCAGCTTTAGGGTCGATCGAGGAAATTGTGCCCTCTTTGCCCTTATCCTTGCCGGTTAGAATGACGACTTTATCGCCAGAACGGAGTTTAGCGGCCATGTTATAGCACCTCCGGAGCAAGCGAGATAATCTTCATGAAGTTCTTCGCACGAAGCTCACGAACAACAGGCCCGAAAATACGTGTGCCAACAGGCTCACCGGCTGTGTTCAGGATAACGGCTGCGTTGCGATCGAAACGAACGGCTGTGCCGTCTTCGCGACGAACTTCTTTGGCGGTGCGCACGACGACGGCCTTACGGACGTCCCCTTTCTTAACGCGACCGCGTGGAATGGCTTCCTTAACCGAGACGACAATAACGTCGCCGACGGATGCGTACTTACGCTTGGAACCACCCAGAACCTTGATGCACTGAACTCGGCGAGCGCCTGAGTTGTCAGCAACATCCAGATTTGTCTGCATCTGGATCATATGGTTTCTCCCGACCTATGGGGGGCCGATGCGTGGCCTTGTCCCCAGGGTATCGTTTACTGTTGGCCCTGCCCGCTTACGCGGTCAAAACTTCCCAGCGCTTGGTTTTCGACTTCGGCGCACATTCAATAATGCGAACTGCGTCACCGACGTTGAATTGGTTGTTCTCATCGTGAGCGCGATATTTCTTCGACTTACGAATGGTTTTCTGAAGAACAGGGTGCTTGAAGCGACGCTCAACCGAAACGGTTACGGTCTGGTTGTTTGCGTTGCTTGTGACGACGCCGTTCAAAATACGTTTAGGCATAACTCAAGCTCCTCTTATTCAGCTGCCGAAGCGGCTTTTTCGTTCAGGATGGTTTTCACACGGGCCGCACCACGGCGGACCTCACGCATACGCGCGGTGTTTTCCAGCTGACCGGTTGCTTGTTGAAAGCGGAGGTTGAAGGCCTCTTTCTTCAGATTGACCAGCTCTTCACGAAGCTGATCGGGCGTTTTTTCACGCAATTCATTGGCGTTCATCGCCTTTTCCTTTCTCAAAACACCAGCGAGCCCCTGACAGTTGTTTCAGGGTGACCCGGAACCTGATGGATCAATGACAAACACACGAATCCCGTCGCCGGGAATCCGTGGATGCCGCTCTATAGGTTAGCCCCCCCAAGGTCGCAAGCGATTTATTCAAGAAAACTTGGGAAATTTCGACAAGTTTTGGTCTGACAGAGTCGCGCTGTCTGACTACACTGCCCCTGCATAGCCATTCAATCAAAGGCACGCCAATTGAGCAGCAGTCTTAGCAAAACCCCCGTCGCTGATCTCGATCTGAACGAGTCTGCCCGCCCCTCGGCACCAGAAATCCCAAATCTGACCGATGCGCAGAGGGATGCCGGGCGGCATCTGCGGGCCATTCACCGCCACCACCTGCGCGAAATCTCGCGCGCGCGGAGTGTCTTGACCCACATCGAACAGGGCGACCAAGACCCGTCAGCCCTGCTGGATGCGCTCAAAGGCATGGATCTGTTCGACAACATGCGTGTGTTCGGCAATCTTTGCGGACGCGAATGTCAGATGTTGAATTTCCATCACGACGCCGAGGAACAGCAGGTCTTTCCTGCCCTCGAAACGCGCGGTCCGGTCGGGCTTCAGAAGGTCGTGGCCAAGCTGCGCGCCGAGCATCTGGTCGTCCACGAGCTTATCCATAGGCTCGAAAATGCCGCCGCGGATTTGATGTCGGCCCCCTCAGAGACCCAGTTCCAAACCACACGAGAGATTTTCGATACCCTCGAACGCATCGTCCGCTCGCATTTCAGCTATGAAGAAACCGAGATCGGCGACGCTTTAGGGGTCTATATGGAGGGGATTTAGCCGTACGGCGCTCACTCCCATTTATAGTTAAAGCTGACGCTCACCCGTTCGTCCTCGGCTTGGTTCAGCATGACTTCGTGGCGCA
>JBELFK010000140.1:0-7498 GCA_042092935.1 Paracoccaceae bacterium
TTCCCAATGATCTTTTCCCGTGGCCGGTGAAAACGCCGAAGGGATCGTCAAAACCTCGGCCCCCGCTTGTGCCAAATCACGGTAGAGATGCGGGAATCGCACGTCATAGCAAATGGTCATACCAATGGCGGCAAAGGGGGTTTGGGCAAGAATAGACTCGGTTCCTGGCCGATAGCCGGCGCTTTCGCGATAGGTTTCCTCGGCCGAGACTTGCACGTCGAACATATGAATTTTGTCGTAACTCGCGGCGATCTCGCCGTTGGGACCAATCAGAAAAGATCGATTCGCGAACCGTCCCTGCGCGTCGTTTGTTTTCACAGCGAGCGAGCCGATCAAAATCCAAACAGAGTTGTCCGCCGCAAATGTTCGAATGGCCCTAAGCGACGCGTCATCTTCTTCGCGTTTCAGGACAGATTGCTGATGCGTGCGGCTTGTTGAGACGCAGTTGCTAACCTCGGGCGTCAGGCAGAAACCAGCGCCACCCGCGACCGCTTCGCTTAGAAACCCGAGGATTTGTCTTAAGTTCGAAACCGGATCATCCGACGAATTAAGCTGGATCAGAGCCGTTTTCATGGCTCTCTAAGCCGCCTGAAGCAGCGGATCGAGCTTTCCAGCCTGCTCAAGCGCATAAAGCTCATCGCAGCCGCCGACATGGGTTTCGCCGATAAAGATCTGAGGAACCGTCATGCCGCCGTTTGATCGCTGGATCATTTCAGACCTGCGACCGGGGTTCATCAGCACGTCAATCTCGTTAAATTCGGCCCCCTTGCTGTCCAGCAGTCGCTTGGCCGCGTGACAGAATCCGCAAAGCGGCGAGGAGTAAATATCGATGTTTGGCATGTGTTCGGTCCAGATTGCGCGTTTCACATGCTAATTTAGGCATCTTTTGTCACGCGCGCCAGTGCAACAACGCATACGCTTGCCGCGCCGGCTGCAAAACAGGCCTCGGACGCGGCTGCGAAGGTTGCTCCGCTGGTCATAACGTCGTCAACAAGCACGATATTGGCGCCTTCAACTTGTCGTGACCGCTTCGGGGCTACGGTGATTGCATCGTTTAAAACCTGAAACCGCTGGTCTTTGGTCAACCCGTCGAGCGAGCGTGTCGCCTTTTTTCGGACAAGCAAGTCCGGCGCATATGTGGTGCGGGTTGCTTTGGCGATCTCATGGGCCAAGAGGGCGGATTGATTATATCTGCGCTTGTAGTAGCGCAGCCAATGCAGGGGAATCGGTGCAATCAGGGCGTTTTGGGCCAGAATAGGCTCGATCCTGGCCGCCATCCACTGCGCTGCCGGGCCGCAAACTTCGGACCGATCCGCGTGTTTCAGCCCCAGAACCATGCGTCGGCCTGACCCTTTATAAACCAACGCCGCTCTCCCCTGATCCCAGGGGCGGGCAGTTGTCAGGCAGTCGTCGCACCACTCGTCGCGATCCGACTCCTCGCCCGGCAATGGCGCGCCGCATTTCGAGCAGGACAAGCCCGAAATAAAATGCGTGTCGCGCCAACACGGACCACACAGCCCACCGGTTTTTGCGACCATGGTTTGGCAGGAAATGCACTGTGGCGGGAACACAGTCTCGAATACGGTTTGAATTGCCGAGGCTGCGAACATATTACTTCCCCTATGAGCCTGATCCCCAAGATAACCGACCGCGCTGCACTTCTGAGAAACCGCGCGCGCGCGAAATCCGCGCCAGCCAGCTTTCTCCACGACGAGGCCATTGCCGAGCTTCAGGATCGCCTGACTTTGGTTAACCGGAGCTTTACAGACATCACAATCGTGACCGGCCACCCCGATGTTTGGGGCTCGGCCTTTCCATCTGCGCGTATTATCTCGGACGAGGAAACGCTTGCGTTAGAGCCTCTTTCGATGGATCTGGTCATTCACGCAATGTGTCTGCATTGGGCAAACGACCCTATCGGACAAATCATCCAGTGTCGCCGGTCGCTGCGGCCTGATGGGTTGTTTCTATCCGTGGCCTTTGGCGGCAAAACACTGACCGAGCTGCGAGAGTCCCTGGGCGCGGCCGAGATTGCGGTCAACGGCGGTCTGTCGCCGCGTGTCGCCCCGATGGCCGAAATTCGCGACATGGGTGCATTGCTTCAACGAGGCGGGTTGGCGCTGCCCGTGGCGGATTCAGTCCCGATCAACGTCGCCTACCGCGATATTTTCCACCTGATGCACGACCTGAGGGCCATGGGCGAGGCAAACGCCTTGCTTGAGCGGCACAAGACGCCCCTTCGCCGTGCGCTGTTCAAGCAAGCCCAATCGCACTACGCAAACACCTACAAAACCGAGTCCGACCGGATCGCGGCGACGTTCGAGCTGGTCTTTTTGCTCGGCTGGGCGCCCTCGGACACCCAACAAAAACCGCTCCGCCCCGGGTCGGCCAGCCATTCACTGGCCGCGGCTTTGGGCACCACGGAAAATCCACTCAAGGATTGACGCCGTATCACTGGGGTGTAGACCCATTTTGGCGAAGTTAGAAAGCAGTGACGTATGACCAATTTACCCCACGCCCCAAGCGATCACCCCAACATCCCAACCGAAAAGGTTGGCGTATTGCTGGCAAACCTCGGGACGCCGGACAATTACGACTATTGGTCGATGCGACGCTATCTGAACGAGTTTCTGTCGGATCGTCGCGTGATCGATTATTCGCCCTGGTTTTGGCAGCCGTTGCTTCAATTGGTTATTTTGACCACCCGCCCGTCAAAATCCGGCGCGGCCTATAAGTCGATCTGGAACCATGAAGCGGGTGAAAGCCCGCTTGCAACGATAACCAAACAGCAAACGTCCAAAATCAAGACGGCGATGCAGGACCGTTATGGCGATCAGGTCATCGTTGATTATTGCATGCGCTACGGCAATCCTTCGACCGAAGAACGCTTGCAGGGATTGATCGACGCCGGTTGCCGCAAGATCCTGTTTTTCCCGCTTTATCCGCACTACGCGGGGGCAACATCGGCGACCGCGAACGACCAGTTTTTCCGTGCTCTGATGAAACAAAAGTGGCAACCGACAGCGCGGATTGTTGATCCCTATTTTTCCGACCCGCAGTATATCGACGCCCTCGCCCAATCGGTCGAACGCGCTTATGCTGATCTGGACAAGAAACCTGACGTTTTGGTGTGCTCATACCACGGCTTGCCAAAGCGCTACCTGCAAGAGGGCGACCCCTACCATTGCCAATGTGTGAAGACGACTCGACTGTTGAAAGAGCGCCTGGGCTGGGCAGATAGCGAGATCATCTCGACCTTCCAGTCAAAGTTCGGGCCGGAAGAATGGTTGCAGCCCTACACCGTGGAAGAGGTGGCGCGGCTGGCCGAAGCTGGCAAGAAAAACATCGCCGTAATCGCGCCTGCGTTTTCCGCCGATTGCATTGAGACGCTGGAAGAAATCAACGAAGAGATTTTTGAGAGCTTCGAAGAGGCGGGTGGCGAGACCTTTACCTACGTCCCATGCCTCAACGACGACGACCCGCATATCGCGGTTTTGTCACGGTTGATCGAAGACAATCTTGCCGGATGGGTAAAGTAGAATAGAAAAGGGCGGCAAGGTTTCCCTTACCGCCCGAATTCTTGTGCGACAGCCGAAGCTGTCCAAACCTATTAAAGGCCTGATGCAACCAAAAGTGCCAACAGGATCAGTGGAATGATCCATGTCGAGCCAGAAGACGCTGCTTCTGTGCTGTCCATAACAACAACTGGGTCCATAGTTGCCATTTCAGGCGAACCGGCCTGAACTGCTGCTGCCGAAGCTGCTACGATCGCTGCTGCGATAACGAGTTTTTTCATAATGAAACCTCCAGATTAATACGGCCTTGCTCGAATTTTTATGCGACGCAAAGCGGGCATGACTTTCCTCGTGGACCCTGTGTAACCAAGATTTATGTCGGAATGCAAACCTAACTTCAGGCAAACTTCCGCAGGCTCGCGAAAATGTGGTCAAATAAGCAACACTTGGCGGTTTACTTTGGTCAATTTTGGCGGATCGACGGCTTGCGCACGACGTATGCCCCGCCTCAGAGCGCCAATATGCGCGGTTGGGGCGATTATCGCCCGGTGAATTTCTGCCCGAAGCGATAACGAACTAGACTAATTGCGCAGATTCCGGTGATGAAGTGGCCCGAACCACGCAAATTCCCGACTCAAGCAAGCGCGTTCATGCCGATTTGAATTGCGGATTTGAATAATTATCCACGGAAAGGTAATCGGATAAGCGAAAAGGCAACAAAGGGCCGAACATGCGGATCATAACTTCACTCATCCTGGGCATTGTCATGCTGCTTGCGGCCTGCGAAGTGCCGGAACAATCGTATACAAGCGAAAAACCGCTGCCGCGGCTCTATTCGATACCGGCAGACCAGAAAGCCACGATCCAGTATCGCATGCTTGATTCGATCAATGCCCTGCGTGCGGCATCTTCGGTCGGGCCTGTGTCCCTGAACAATCGCCTGAACGCCGCTGCTGCAACCCATTCACGCGATATGGCTGTTCAAAACCGCCCTTGGCACTTTGGCTCTGACGGATCTTCTCCGCTTGAGCGGGTCGAGCGTGTTGGTTACGAGGGCGAATTCCTCGGGGAAACCATTTCTGAAACCTATGAAACCGAGCTTGAGACCCTGTCGGCATGGATGTCGCGTGAGGATACAAAAGGTATTCTTCTCGACCCAGAGGCCGTGCATATCGGCTTTGCCTGGTATCAGGAACGCAACGGTAAAATCTGGTGGACGCTCGTTACTGCAAAACCAGCCGAGGCCGCGCCCCTCAGCGAGGACGAGCTGTCCTTATTGTTGGAAGACCCCGACAGCAACTAAAGCGTTCTGCCAAAAACCTGAATCACGTGTTTGTGGCAGGGCGCCCACAACAGTTGATGGGTCGTGCAGCGTCCGGCGTTGCCCCCGTCTCAGGTTGCAGGTCGGACGCCTTAGTCACGGATAAATCGTGACTGGCGTGCCCGGCGGCACCAGTGAAACGATCTCGCGGATTTCGCTATTGCCGACGGCGATGCAGCCGTCGGTCCAATCCGGCACAGCGCTGCCATAGCCGTTTGGCAGACCGTGGAAAAAAATCTCATCGCCCGGATCCAGTCCAGCGGCGGTTGAGATCTTCAGATCTTCCCCGTTCGGGTAGTTGATCCCAAGCGACAAGGTAAACTGGCTTTGGGTGTTCACATGGGTGATGTAGTAATCACCCTCGGGGGTTTTCCCATCCCCCCGCTGTCGCTTTGGGCCGATTGGGTTTGTGCCAAGATCGATGTCATAGCGGCGCACGACAATACCATTGCTCAGCAAGGTCATCACGCGGTCGGCCTTGTAGACTTCGACGGCCGTGACCGTCGGCATCGGTAACGATCCAACCGGCGCTAGACAGGCTGTTAGAAAGGGTGTTGCCCCCAACAGGAAAATTCGACGTGTAATCATGGTCTGCTCGCGGGTCTCTGAATGCCCTTTCTGCACACCCTACAGCCTTATGGGCGGAATTTCTACGTTGCGCTTTGAGGCCGGTTTTTCGAACTTCGCGAAAACCTCGATATGCGGGGACCATCGGAACTGATCCACAACGTGCACGTCGCCCACGTCATACCCGCCATCGATCAAAATGCGCGCATCCCGCGCAAAGGTGACGGGGTTGCAGGAAACGAATGCGATCACGGGCACGTCGGAGGCCGCGAGTTGCTCGACCTGCGCTTTGGCCCCTGCGCGCGGCGGATCGATCACGACAGCGTCGAATTTCGTCATGTCCTCGGGCATGAGCGGGTGACGAAACAGATCGCGCACCTCGGCTGAAACCTTCTTTAGCCCTGCGGCCATCCGCCAACCCTTGTCCAGCGCCTCGATCATATCAGGGGCACTTTCAAAGGCTCTAACCTCGCTGAACTCGGCCAGTGGTAGGGTAAACGTACCACTCCCCGAGAAGAAATCCGCGACAGACTTCGCGCCCTTTGTCGCCTCAAGAACATGGGCCAGCAGGCTGGCTTCGCCCTGTTCTGTCGCCTGAAGAAACGCGCCCGGAGGGGGCACCACGCGGGCTTTGCCAAATTGCTGATAGGCGGGGTGCGCCTCGGCGATAACTTCGTCGCCCCAGGCCAACCGCGCCAAATTGTGTCTGCCAATCATCGCCGCCATATCGACGCGCAACTGGCCATCAATCGGCTTTCCACCCGCAACGTGAATATCCAGCCCATTCAGCGATTTGGTGATCGTGATGGACAACGCGCCCTTGCGAGATCCGGCAACAACGGCAATGTCCTCGGCCACTGCGCGGCCCGCAAGGACAAGTGGATCCAGTAGGTTACAGTCGGGTATTTCAATTATCACGTCCGACCCGCGCGCATGAAAACCTGACATCGCCCCCTTTTTCGTACGCTTCACACTCAGCGTCGCGCGACGACGGCTGTTCGTCGGCGATGTTTCAATTTGGGCAACGTTCGTGTCTATTTCCTGCGCCCTTAAGGCCGCTTCGACGACACTGATCTTCCAGCCCGCCACAAACGCATCGCTTGCGTGTTGCAGCAAACACCCGCCGCAGCTTTTGAAATGCCGACAGGGTGGTTTAACCCTGTCTGCGCTCGGCGTGACGATGCGAATATCCGTTAGGCGATCCCCGGTGCGCTCGCCGGCTACAGTTTCTCTCGGAAGCGTCAGTGGGGCATAAACCGGTCCGTCGGCGATACCTTCACCCAGATGGCCCAATCGTTTTATGTAAAACTCTTCCATACTCAGCTTTCCAACAATTGGTGTTTGGTCAGGGCGAAGCCGGACTCAATCCATAGGGTTTCGAGGCGCTTTAGTTCCTTTCCAAGGGCAGCACCTTGGAATGCGTCCATGAGGTCGGCGGCTCCGATGGGAAACCTTGCCTGTGATCCACGTGTGACTTGCTCAAGCTCTTGCAGATTAAAAACGGTCTCTAAAAAGGCCGAACGCAGCAATCTTGAGTCCAAACCCAGATGGGCACCCAGCCGATAACCAGCCTCGGATGCGGATTGGATGCTTTGCGCGGCGTCCAATATTGCATCGCGGTCTCGCAGCTCGGATTTGCTAAGCCTCAAGGCGTCTTTCACATCAACAATGCCCAGCGCTGCCAATCGTCTTGGATAGGCAGGCCCAATTCCGGCCATGCCCTCGTGGTGGACCAAAATAGCCAGCGCCTTTGCATCGGCACCGGGCAAAATTGCATTCAAAACACCAATCCGCTGCATGACGGCTACGGCTGGCGCAGGATCGGACGCCAAGAGAAGTTTGCGCATCTCTTGACCAACGCGTTCCCTTGAAAGCGTCTCTATTCCCGCCAAATTCCTAGAAATCGCGGCCAATGCGCCGTCGTCGAAACCATGGGAAGGATTGCCATACCAAGCGGTGAATCGGAAGAACCGCAGGATACGCAAAAAATCCTCGCGAATTCTGTCCTGCGCATCGCCGATAAAGCGAACGCGCCCTTCGGTCAGGTCCGGCAACCCATCCAAGGGATCAATCACATTGCCGCTGGCGTCAGCAT
>JBELFK010000141.1:0-7453 GCA_042092935.1 Paracoccaceae bacterium
ATACAACCAGCGCAGCCGAGATCAGCAAGGCATTGCCCGTGATCCGAACCAGGATCGAGGTAATCGCTGTAATTGGCAGGCGATAGATTGTCAGATGCGGTGAAAGTGGGCGATTGCCCCGGTTCACATCAGCCATAGTTCATCCTTTCGGTATCCCTTTGGGGTTACTCATATCTCTTTTTTTCCACCCTGTCACACCGTCACAAGGCCTTCTGTCTAGGAAAATCTGTGCAAATTGCCGCAATAGCATGAAATGTGATCACAGTTATCGCTATCGTGATCACATCAATTGTATACCATCGCATTCGTCGCCTATGAAAGATTCTACCAAGGCGAATTCGCAGCGATGTCATCGGCAAATTCCGTACACATCGTGATTTCCCGCGCCTCGGGGTCGTACCAGGCGTTCGCTTCTCCGCAGGCTTCGACATTGACCACCAGCTTTGACGGCAGCTTGAATTCCTGGTTCAACGCCTCGACTTCCTCGACAATCAAATTCGCGGTGACCTGCGCGCCGTCCGTGTCACGCTCAACCCGCCCCATCCGGATCGAACTGCCGCCGCCTTCAACCGTAATCTCATCAAGCGCCGCGCCCCAGCTCCCAGCCGCTTGGTCATACTCGACGTCACAATACTCGGCCCGCTCCTCTGGCAGCCCAAGCTCGTCGGCCACATCCTCGCGCTCATCCGGGTTGGCGCCATAGAATACACAAATCAAGTTGTAGTACCGTTGCAAGTCTGGCCCGTGCACACCCCAAAACACCGGCTCATAACTGTCCGCCTCGGCTTGAAAGCCAAAAGCCGAGTCATAAGCGATCTGGACCGCGCTTTCTTCCTCCCAAAACGCATCGATCAAAAAGACCGATAAAACATCCGCCGCGTCTTCCTCTTGCCCGAAAATCGGCAAGCCCTGGATGTCGATCAGCGCATGACCAAGCTCGTGATAAAACACGGAAAGAAGATTGCTCTCCACATAGCCCTGCACATCCTCGTCCCCATATGAGAATTCGGCGCTGGCAGGCAAAGCAGTGGAAAGGGCGATCGCAGAGGCAAGGATAAACTGTTTCATGCCGCGATTATGCCCCCGACTCACCCCGTTTAGGCAAGAAAAACCTGCACTCTTTATCTTGCCCAAAATACCTTTGGGGGAGCGCGAGGGGGCAAACAGCCCCCTCGCCTGCCTTCAGAGCGGCATCAACGCCCAATAATCCAGATCCAGCATCACGTCCGGCAAATACTTTCCGTCCTCCCCCTTCAGTGCAAACGGCGCACCGCCTTTGGTCGCCACAAGACGCAATCGAATGGCCCCGACCCCGGGGGCCGAGGTCTCGGCCTTGTCCAAAACCTCGCTCCACGCGCGGATCGTCGTGCCCGAGAAACAGGGGTTCGCATGGGCACCGCCATTCAGCCCGACGATCATCTGCGCGTTCGCCAAGCCGTTGAACGACAACGCCCGCGCCATCGAGATCACA
The DNA here is from genome assembly GCA_042092935.1 of Paracoccaceae bacterium. Lineage (GTDB taxonomy): Bacteria > Pseudomonadota > Alphaproteobacteria > Rhodobacterales > Rhodobacteraceae > JASMHC01. The sequence continues at coordinate 1,472 of JBELFK010000141.1, forward strand.
TGCCCGCCGTAAATGAGCCGCCGCCCGTCGTCGCGGTTCGTGGCATCAAAATGCACCTTCGACGTGTTCTGCCAAAGACGGGTGGCCATCATGTGCTCAGCTTCTTCGACCGTCACACCGTCCACATGATCGATCCGCTCGCCGATCTCATAGTCGCCCCAGCGATAACTCTCGCCCGCCGCTGTGAAATCATAGTCCGAGAAATCCAACCCTTCTGGAACAACCAAATCCGCAGGCTCTACCACGCGTGGCAAATCGGGGATCACCGTCTCGGGCGCGGGGGCATCCAGATCGCGCTTTCGAACCATGACCCAACGCACATACTCCAGAACGATCTCGTCACGCTGGTTCAAACCGCGCGTGCGCACATAGACAACCCCGGATTTCCCGTTTGAGTTCTGCTTGACCCCGATCACCTCGGATGTCGAGCGCAGCGTATCCCCCGCATAGACCGGCGTCAGCCAGCGCCCCTGCGCATAGCCCAGATTGGCCACCGCATTCAGCGACACATCCGGCACGGTCTTGCCAAAGACCACATGAAACGCCGCCAAATCATCCAGCAGGCTTTCCGACAAACCACACGCACGGGCAAATTCATCCGAGGAATACAGCGCATGGCGCGCAGGGTAGAGCGCGTGATACAACGCCCGCTCGCCGCTTGTGACCGTCCGCGGCACCGCGTGGTCAATCACCTGACCGACCGCGTAATCCTCAAAAAATCGTCCAGCGTTGGTTTTGACCATCACCGCTCACCTCGCTCTATATCCAGCGCATACGCGCCCTCTTTTTCGTTCAAGGCCGACGTAACCTTTTCGCAAGTGTTTAGCCAAACACCGCCAGACCAAACATCAGGTGCACGCCGACAATCGCCGCATAGACGACAACCGCGGCCAAGACGCCGATAACTTCCTTTTTGGCCGCCTTAGGCTCGGGCTTGGTCCAGGTTTTCTCGGCCCGATTTATCAAATGCATCGACGCTTCCGCCCAAAGCAACATGCCACCAAACAGCACGATCGACTCAAGATCACCGTTCACCAACAGGTGCGCTACGGCCCAGATCACCACCGCCACAAGCATCGGATGGCGGATCGTGCGGGTGACCCTTAGCTTCATCCCCGCCGCCGCAAACAAATAAACCGAGATCAACATCAACAGGTTGTTGATACCCGCCAGCATCGGCGAACGGCTCCAGTAAACCGGACCATCGGCCATGCGATACCCGATGACCATCAGGATAAGCCCGGCAACACTGCCCAGCGCGACAAAGAGTTTGCTCTTGTCGCCCAATCGATCGCGGACATCGGGCAAAATGCGTTTGAAAAGATGGCTGTCGATCCAGAGGATCATACCGAGAATCATGGTAAACATGCGTAAATTCCTTAAGCGAGGGCTGCGATTGCCTCTGCTTTTGCCAGAATTTGCCGTGCTGTTACAACGTGTAGATTTTCCACGATCTTTCCATCGACCACCGCGACCCCGCCGCCAGCGGCTTCGGTTTCCTCGAATGCCGCGATTTGACGGCGCGCAAGGTCAATTTCTGCCTCGGATGGTGCAAAGGCATTGTTGGTGATGTCTACCTGTGCCGGATGGATCAACGTCTTGCCGTCAAAGCCCATATCACGACCCTGGTCGCACTCGGCCTGTAATCCTTCGCCGTCCTTGAACGCGTTAAACACGCCATCAACAATCACCAATCCCTCGGCCCGCGCCGCCAGCAGGCAGAGCGACAGCGACGCAATCATCGGCAACCGATCCGCTCGGAACCGGCTTTGCAGCTCTTTCGCGAGGTCATTGGTCCCCATCACGAACCCCGCCATACGCGGATGCGCCGCAATCTCGGCCGCATTGAGCATCCCGCGCGGCGTCTCCATCATCGCCCAGATCGGCAAGTCACCGGGGATCAACGCTGCCAGCGCGTCAACGTCTGCGGCGCTGTCTACCTTGGGCAACAAAACCGCGTCGGCGTCCATATCCGCCACAGCGCGTGCATCGTCCGCACCCCATGCGGTGTCGAGCGCATTGATCCGAACGATCTTGACGCGCGCGCCATAACCGCCTTGATCCAACGCCGCTTTCAAAGTGCCACGCGCGTTCTCTTTTTCGTCAATCGCAACCGCATCTTCGAGATCAAAGATAATCGCATCCACAGGCAAATTGCGGGCCTTCTCAAGCGCGCGATCCTTGGAACCGGGAATGTAGAGAACGGAACGGTAAGGGCGGGTATCCTGAGTCATGGAATCTCTCTCGCAATAAAGTTGCGCGACAAAGACCAAACTTTAATGAAAAATTCAACCGCTTTTTCCGCATTGCAGCAAATCAACGCTGCGATGCCGAATTTACATCAAGGAATCCCAAATCAACTTGCTGCCCGTCAGCGTCAGCAAAACATAAGTCAGCCTAAAGAACGCTTTTTCGGGGATCAGGTAATGCGCCTTGACCCCGATCCACACGCCAATCAACGCAAAGGGCGCAAGGTAGAGATCAGCCGTCAATGTCTGCTTTGAGAAAATGCCCAAGGCCGTGTAGGGCACGAATTTGACCACATTGATGAAGGTAAAGATCAGGACAGTAGACGCCTGATAGGTTGTCTTTGAGACCGATTGACTTAGGAAATAGACCGCCACCGGGGGGCCGCCGGCATGACTGATAAAACTGGTGAACCCGCCGGTCAAACCCGCCAACGCCCCTCCAATTGCCGGAAACGGACGCTCGCGCTTGGTCACCAGACCGAATTCATTGGCCAGTTGCCACGCCACAAAGGCCAGACTGATGAATCCAAGCATGAAACGGAAAACGTCTGGATTTGCGATCTTGTATAGCGCCGCACCCAGCGCGACACCGGGCACGGCGCCCAGCATGACCAATTTGGAAAGCTGCCAATTCCATTTGCCCCAATAGGCCCTCAGCCCCCCCGCATCCATCAACATCAGCAGAGGCAACATCACACCAATCGCAATCGCTGGCGGAAACACGAGTGCAAGAATCGATGACGACGCAAACGCCGCCCCCGATCCAAACCCACCCTTCGAAATGCCGGCAAAAATCACGGCAGGGATCGCCAAAGCGAAAAATGCAAAGTCGAATGTCACGCTGAAAACCGCCGTAAATCCCTGAGTCGAAGACCTATTTAGCGATAACAGTCGAAAGACAAAACCACATTCGCATAAATGCCGCGCCGCGGCGGACTTGCCTTGAGGCAACAATATCGCTAGCCATGGCCCCGATTTTAACGCATCGGAGACCCTTTCCATGGCCAGACCTAAGATAGCGCTGATCGGCGCTGGCAATATTGGCGGTACACTCGCCCACCTCGCAGCCGTCAAAGAGCTTGGCGACGTTGTTCTTTTCGACATCGCAGATGGTCTGCCTCAGGGCAAAGCGCTCGACATCGCAGAATCCGGCCCGTCCGAGGGTTTTGACGCCGCAATGTCAGGCACATCCGACTATGCCGACATCGCAGGCGCTGACGTTTGCATCGTGACCGCTGGTGTTGCCCGCAAGCCAGGTATGAGCCGCGACGATCTGTTGGGCATCAACCTCAAAGTCATGAAATCTGTCGGCGAAGGCATCGCCGCCCACGCGCCGAACGCCTTTGTGATCTGCATCACCAACCCGCTTGATGCGATGGTTTGGGCATTGCGCGAATTCTCTGGCCTGCCACACAACATGGTCTGCGGCATGGCTGGCGTTCTTGACTCGGCCCGTTTCCGTCACTTCCTCGCCGAGGAATTCAACGTGTCCATGCGCGACGTCACCGCCTTCGTTCTCGGCGGCCACGGCGACACAATGGTTCCATCGGTCCGCTATTCAACGGTCGGCGGTGTCCCACTGCCTGACCTCATCGAAATGGGTTGGACAACGCAGGAAAAAATGGACGCAATGGTCCAGCGCACCCGCGACGGTGGCGCCGAGATCGTTGGCCTTCTGAAAACCGGCTCGGCCTTCTACGCGCCCGCAACCTCGGCCATCGAAATGGCAGAAGCCTTCCTGAAAGACCAAAAGCGCGTCCTGCCATGTGCTGCCTACTGTGACGGCGACCTTGGTGTGTCTGGCATGTATGTTGGTGTTCCAACCGTCATCGGTGCCGGTGGTGTTGAGCGTATCGTCAACATCAAGCTGAACAAAGACGAGCAGGAAATGTTCGACACGTCCGTTAAGGCGGTTCAGGGCCTCGTTGACGCGTGCAAAAGCATCGATAGCTCATTGGGCTAACGGCTCGGACCTTTCGAAATTCCAGGAAAGGCGCGGCAAACCCCGCGCCTTTTTCTATGGCGGCAATTGATCCAGCAGATCCGCATTTCGCGCCCGCAAATCCCGATCAAAGGCCTCGGCATCCAGCGACAGCCCCGCCGCCGTTACCGCCGCACGCGCCGCATCCCCAACGTCAAACGCCCAATGCTCCAGCAATCCCAGCGCCGTCATGCGGGCGTTCTGCTCGGCATCCACCGCTTTCAGCATATCGTGAAACTCGCGAATTTCGCCCAACCCCGTGCAGCTTTCCTCGATGAACGCCAGCTGCGCCATCCGATGCGGCCCGATCAAACGCTGAGGATCGCCCGCCCCATAGCGCAGCAGCTTCACGATCCAATGCAACGGCGTCAGCCCATCAAAATGCAGTAGAACGGTTGAGGTCGAATGCAGCGGAGCCAGCTTCTTCCCCGTCTTCGTGCGCGGCCCATGCACACCCATCCGCAACTCTCGCCCAACCGGAACGCAGGACTTTCCCGCCGCGTGGCCGGCAACCCCATGTGCCAAAAAGGGAACCAATTCGCCATAAAGCGGAACCATCATGGCGCTGCGCCCAGTGAACGGCACGCGAAATCCCCCGTCAAACAGCCGTTTCTGAGCATCGGACAAAAACGCCCTCTCACGCACCGGCAATCCCAGATACCCCGGCCCCCGAGGCGCATATCTCAGCTCATCGCCAAGCGGGCGCTTCTGGAACAGAAACTCATCCGCATCCAGATGCACCAGCCACTCCAAACCAGCCTTTTGATAAACATGATTTGCGTTCAGCGACTGCCGCCGCGTCTGCCGTTCCGGACGTCGCCCACGGTTGACGACCTCCCAATGCGCCGCATCGCAGCGATAGACGACACATCCGGCAACATCCGCCAAATGAACGCCGACCGCATCATCAGGATCATCGAGAAAGACGTGAACCTCAGCCGCGCCCTGCCCCAAATGGTAATGCACATTCGCAATAACCAATTGCGCGGGCTCTCGGGCCGTCATGACAACGCCCCATATGGGATTGGACATCGTGCTGCTCTTCACTCTATTGTGCACCCAGCCTAGCACAGGTCGAATCTTTTCCAAACACAACTTCCACGGCAATATTCTTTTTTGTGATCACACTTTTTGAGACTGTGATCACAAATGTCGCTTTTTTAGCGCTAACGGATCGATTCTGGAAAAAATTGTTTATTGAACCCACGATTTCCCGTCTAAGACTGTGCAAACGCAGCAATATGGGAAAGTTTCATGAACATCCATGAATACCAAGCCAAAGCCCTTCTGCGGACATACGGTGCCCCCGTTTCGGATGGCCGCGTAGTCCTGAAGGCAGACGAAGCCAAAACAGCCGCTGGTGAGTTGGACGGACCTCTCTGGGTCGTCAAAGCTCAGATCCACGCGGGTGGTCGCGGCAAAGGCTCTTTCAAAGAGGCCGATGCAGGCGAAAAAGGCGGTGTCCGCCTGACCAAATCGGTTGAAGAAGCCGCTGAAGAAGCCAAAAAGATGCTGGGCCGCACCCTTGTGACCCATCAGACCGGCCCAGTAGGCAAACAGGTCAACCGCATCTACATCGAAGCCGGTTCCGGCATCGAGCGCGAGCTTTACCTTGCCCTGCTTGTGGATCGCCAGACATCACGCATCTCGTTCGTGTGTTCGACCGAAGGCGGCATGGACATTGAAGAGGTCGCGGCCTCGACCCCTGAAAAGATCCTGTCCTTCTCGGTTGATCCAGCCACGGGCTACCAA
>JBELFK010000142.1:0-2416 GCA_042092935.1 Paracoccaceae bacterium
ATCACCAGCAAGCCAAGCGTCATCGGGCGATCCAGAACAAAACCGAGGCCGTCATAAAGCTGCATTGACCGAGAGAAGTTATCTTCCAGCATGCTGCCAAGAATGAACCCGATCAACAGCGGGGCGAGTGGATAGTCGGCGAACTTAAGGATCGTTGCGCAGACACCCATGCCGACAAGGATTAGCAACTCGGTCGAATTGTTCTGCCCGATGTAGCTGCCCATCAAAGTGAAGAACAGAATAAACGGGATCAGATATGTCCGTGGAATCGTCAGGATTTTCGCGATGTAGGGGATCAGCGGCAGGTTCAGGATCAGCAGAACCAGATTGCCGATATACATCGACACGATGACCGCCCAAAAAACCTGAGGGTTATCGATCATCAAACGCGGACCGGGGGTCACATTCAGAGCGATCAGGGCGCCAAGCAGAATGGCCGTCGTTCCAGACCCCGGAATGCCGAGCGTCAGAAGTGGGACAAACGAGCCGGTGCATGCCGCGTTGTTGGCCGTTTCCGGCGCGGCCAATCCTTTGATTGATCCTTTGCCGAATTCCTCTTGCTCATCCTTCGTCGCGATATTGCGCTCAACAGCGTAGCCGAGGAACGACGCAATCGTTGCGCCAGCCCCGGGAAGAACACCGATGAAAAAGCCTTGGATCGACTGACGCCCTATGACCGGCGCGATCTTTCGCGCTTCGTTTTTCGAAATCCGCAATCCAGTGATTTTCCCTCCGCCGTCACCGGCCTGGGCCGAGCGACCGGGATTGAGGACCAAGAATATCGCCTCGGGCAGCGCAAACATGGCCATGGCCAAGGTGATAAAGCTAAAGCCGGATTGCAGGTCCATCAGGCCCATCGTAAAGCGTGGCAAGTTGAAAAGCGCACCCTCGCCGACCGTTGCAAGGATCAAGCCAAGCAAGGTCATCAGGATCGCCTTTGCGACGTTTCCCGTTCCGGCAAAGGCTGCAATTGCAGACAACCCGACGACCATAAGCGCGAAATATTCCGCAGAGTGGAACAGCAAAGCCACGGTCGACAACATCGGGGCGAAAACCATCAGAAGGATGGCACCAATTGTGCCCCCCGCGAACGACGAAATCGCCGCGATGGTTAGCGCCTTGCCCGCCAAACCTTTGCGCGCCATCGGGTAGCCGTCGAAACTCGAGGCGACGGTACCGGCCACGCCGGGGGCGTTGAGCAGGATGGACGAGGTCGAACCGCCAAAAATCGCGCCGTAGTAAACGCCGGCAAGCAGGATCAAAGCCGCGGACGGATCACCGATGGTGATCGCCACCGGAATCATGATCGCGATGATCGACATCGGTCCAAGCCCGGGCAACATGCCGATAAAAGTGCCGATCAAACATCCGGCGATCACCATCAACAGGTTTTGAAGCGTGAATGCGGCGGCAAGGCCAATAAGAAGTCCTTCGATCATGTCACAATCCCCTCACATGAACCATGGAAGCGGTCTCAGGAATATCCCGAGAACGACTTGAACAAGATACCAGACCACGCCTGTCGCAAAGGCTGCAACAGGGATCAAAATGTAGAACTTCCGCTCGCCCAAGACAGCGGCCCCGAGGGTCAAAAATCCGGCCGTTGCAAGCAAAAAACCAATTGGACGTAGCAAAAGCGCGTAAGCAACCATCAACACCAACAAGAGAACCGCCTGCCCCAAATTGTAGTCCATCAAGCGGCGATAATCGATGTCGGGTTGTTTATCAGCATTGGCCTCGGATGGTTTTTCAAGGCCCAAAAGGATCACAAGAGACGTCACGAGAGCCAAAACAGCAAGGATTTTCGGAAACGTGCTGGGCCAGACCGGATTGCGTTGCATGAACGGTGGCAACAATTGGTCCATGGTGAAAAACGCAGTGTAGCCATACGCGAGTGCGACGCACAAAACGACAAAGGCGATCCATCGATCGAGTGTCATTGTCCCCTCCCCCTTAAATAAGATCGACCGGCCCGATCAGAAGGGCCGGTCGCGTGTTTTCAAAAATTGACTTACAAGAAGCCAAGTTTGCGCATCAGGTCGCCGATGACTTTTTCCTGCTCTTCAAGGAAGGTGCCAAAATCGTCGCCCGAATTGTGGATGTTGACCCAACCGTTGCGTGCACGGACTTCTTCCCACTCGGGGGTGTCATACATCTTGGCGATTGCATCCTGATAGGCCGCCAGCTTGTCGGCATCCAGTCCTGGTGCGCCGAAGAATCCGCGCCAGTTTACAAACTGGGTATCAATGCCTTGTTCAGCCATCGTTGGTGCGTCTGCATAAGCATCAACACGATCAGCCGATGTCACACCAAGGATCTTAACTTCGCCGGCCTGCGCAAGGGCGACAGCTTCCGAGAAGCCGGTGGACAGCGCTTTGATTTCGCCCGACAGCAATGCCGCCATCGCTTTTCCGCC
>JBELFK010000142.1:2516-7446 GCA_042092935.1 Paracoccaceae bacterium
CCGCCACCACCTGACATGTTTTCATAAGACGCCGAGCCGATGAGCCCTGCGTTGGTCAGGGCTTCACCTGTTCCGCGTGCGGTTCCATCCCAACCACCACCGGCACCGCCGGGGATAAGGAAGTGAATGCTGTCCACAACTTGGTGACCACCGGCCATGGCCGATGTACCAAGCGACATTGCTGCTGCCGCAGCGGCCATAACGGCGCGACGGGTAAATTCGAATTTCATGATTTTTTTCCTCCACATTGACAGCGGCACGTTTTGCCGCTCATCGTTGTGCGAATGTGCCCATTAAACTGACACTAACCTGACACGCCCCCAAAATATTTGCCGAGCCGATGAGATTTCTACTGATAGAGGACAACGAAGACCTTGCGTCGGCGACAGTGGATCGTCTGACGCTGGACGGACATGTTGTCGATCACGCGGCTACGCTGAAGGCGGCGGCAGATTTTAAAGCGACCACTGACTACGATTTGATTTTACTAGATATTATGCTGCCAGACGGCGACGGTCGGTCGTTTTTGAACACTCATAGACTGGCCAACGACCCAGTGCCGGTGGTCGTCACGACCGCCCGTTCCGAGGTCTCGGATCGCGTCGGTATCCTCGATTTGGGGGCCGATGACTACGTGACCAAACCCTTCGACTTTTCCGAGTTGGAGGCGCGTTGTCGGGCGGTTCTGAGACGCAGGGGCGGAACCGCGCGCAATGTGAAAACGCTCGGCGATGTCGAATTTGATTCGCTATCGGGCACCCTTGGTGTCGGAACGGCCCGTGTAACCCTGCGCAATCGCGAGCTTCGATTGTTCGAAGTTTTTGCCGGTTCACCAGGTCAAATCTTCTCAAAATCCAGACTGTTGGACCGGTTATTCTCCTATGACGAGGACGTCTCGGAAAACGCAATCGAGGTCTATGTCGGGCGGCTAAGAAAGCACTTGTCCGGCAGCAGGGTTGAAATCAAGACCGTGCGCGGTGTTGGCTATTCGCTGCACATCGGATGACGGACGCCATCAACATCAGGGGTTCGATCCGCCGACGATTGCTGATTATGCTTATGAGCGGGGCATTGATTTTGGCCTTGGGCCTGTTCTTTGCGTTCCAAAGGCTGGCAACGCAACTGGCAGAGGAAAGCCAGGACAACATTTTGCGCGCCTCGGCGACGGCCATTCTGGACTCTGCCTCAGCCGCGGGGGGCGAGCTTTTCCTCGACCTTCCCTATTCAGCGTTTTCGATGCTCAGCAACGTATCCAACGACCGGGTGTTCTATTCGATTAAGGCCAACACGGACTTTTTGACGGGATACGAAGATTTGCCGATGCCCAATACGCCCGCACCGAATGCGCCCGAGTTTCTGACGGCAACTTACCAGGATGAGACCGTCCGTATCGTTTTGATGACGCGAATTGTCACCACGGGCGGAGATCCGGTTCGCTTGACTATCGCGCTTGCTCAGACACAAGACGGGCTGTCTGAGTTGATTGACCGCGTACGGCGCATTGCGGCGTTGGTTGGTCTCGGCGTGTTCGTTCTGGTGCTTGCGCTGTCCCTGCTTTCGGCCCGTGCGACCGTTGATCCGCTTGTGCGATTGGCAGAATCCGTTGGCCGACGCAGCGCGAACGAGTTGCGCCCTGTTGCGGCCCCGGTTCCGATCGAAATGGCCCCTTTGGTCGGGTCGCTCAATTCTTTTATGGATCGACTGTCCACCTCGCTTTCACGCACCGAAGAATTCATCGCCGATGCCGCCCACCGTCTGAGGACGCCTTTGGCGATTGTCCGAACCCGCGCCGAAACGACCTTGATGCGTGTCGACAAAGAGGAAAACCGCATCGCCCTTAAGGACATGATCCGAGCAATTGACGAAAGCAGCCGCGCAGCGGGGCAGATGCTTGACCATGCAATGGTGACGCTGCGCACGGACAGCTTGGTTCGATCTCAACTGAACCTGACGGAAATCATCAGCGAACTGGTTGAACGCATGAGCCCGACTGCGGAATTGCGCGACATCCGCATTACGACACATTTTTTGGACGATCTGGTCTTCGCGGGCGATCCGGTCTTGATCCAAAGCGCCCTGCGCAATGTCCTCGACAACGCCTTCAAATTCTCTCCTGCGGAGAGCACCGTTGCGATCACCGTCGCACAGCGCAATGGCCGGGCCATTGTCACCGTGCAAGATGCGGGCATCGGCTTTCCCAAGGAAAACGTTGGCAACCTTGTCGACAGGTTTGCGCGCGGTGACAATTCCGACGGGGTCATCGGCTCGGGTCTTGGGCTTACAATTGCGTCGGACGTGGCCAAGGCCCATGGCGGCGAAATCGCAATCGAAAACAACAAAGGAAGTGGCGCTTGCGTAACCTTATCTTTTTCCTTGGCCTGATTTTTCTGCCGTTGAAACTCGCGGCGTTTGAGATCGAAAGCAGGCTTATCCTCGGCCCAGAAAATGCGGTTTCGAAACTGCGCATCATATCGACAACCGATGCAAATCTGTTTCAACCGGTTCTCGAAGTGTTTCTGACGACCAACCCGGAAATGGCCATCGAATATATCGTTACCAGTAGCACCGAACTGATGTCGGCCATTGCTAACGAAGGCGAGACGTTCGACATCGCCATTTCCAGCGCAATGGATCTTCAAACCAAGCTCGCCAATGACGGATTAACGTTTTCGTATTCGTCAGCCGCCACCCAAGCCCTGCCAGATTGGGCGCGTTGGCGTCAGGACGTGTTCGCTTTCACACAAGAACCCGCAGCAATCGTCCTGTCACGCGCGGCCTTTGAGCAGCTCGATGTGCCCGAAACGCGGGACGATCTAATTGCCTTGCTGCGCGGTCAACCCGACCTGTTTCGTGGCAAGGTTGGCACTTACGATTTGCGATGGTCTGGTCTCGGCTATCTTTTCGCCACGCAAGATTCGCGCATGTCAGAAGTTTACTGGCGATTGACCGAAGTCATGGGGTCGCTTGACGCCAAACTTTACCGAAGCTCTGGCGCAATGATCGACAATGTGGCCGAGGGCGAGTTGGCGGTGGCGTATAATGTTCTTGGAAGCTATGCGCTGTCCCGTGAGGATAAGGACAAGTTTGTCGTTCTGTTCCCCTCGGATTTTACCACCGTCATGATGCGAACAGCCGTCATCCCATCGACGGCCTCAAATCGTGTCGGCGCGCAACGCTTCATCGACTTTCTGCTTGATGAGGCTTGGAGCGGAGACGAACAAACCTCGTCTATCAAGCCCTTGTTTGTTGATTTATCCGAGGTGCAGGACTCGCTTCGCCGAATTCGCATGGGGCCGGGACTTTTGATTTTTCTGGATTCCTATAAAAAGAGGCGCTTCTTGTCGGCGTGGGAAAACTCAATTTTGCAGGACTAACAATCCATATATTTACAACACCACACGGTGGAACCGGTGGAATGGGGATCGATGAAATGAGCAAGAAACCCGATCTGGCAGCATTGTTTGGCGCGACCGATGCGACGACCTTTCTGGGGCTTGAGGCCTGCAATGACCTTGACGCGATCGATGCCTCGTCCGCCTTTATCGGTGCCCCATGTGCCACGCCCTACGGCTCGGTTGGCGCATATGCGCAAAACGGACCATCATCGATCCGCAAGGCAATCGCCGCATTGACGGCAAATCTCGATCGGCACAACTTTGATCTAGGCGGTCCAACATTTCCCAAGGGCACAAAACGCGCCGTCGATTGCGGCGACCTTGAATGGAGCGACAGCGATTTTGCACTAAATCGCAAAACCATCCGGCAGGCCGTCGCTTCGGTGGTGAAGCAAGGTGTTGTCCCGATTCTGATCGGGGGTGACGATTCAGTTCCGATCCCAATGATCGAAGCCTTAGAAAGTACCGGAAAATCTTACACGATCCTGCAAATCGATGCACATATCGATTGGCGCGACAGCCATATGGGTGAAACACATGGCCTGTCGTCGACGATGCGACGAGCCTCTGAGATGAAACATATCGCGAGCATCATTCAGGTCGGTGCACGCGGGATTGGGTCGGGACAATCCTCGGACTATGAAGACGCTGTCGCGTGGGGCGTATCGTTCTTCTCGGGGCCGGATGTGCATCGCTATGGTCTCCAACCGGCCATCGACCATATCGACCCTGAAAATGAGGTCATCCTTTGCATCGACATCGACGCATTGGATCCTTCCATCGCCCCAAACACCATCGGACGCTCGCCGGGTGGATTGACGTATTACCAAGTGCTGGAGCTTATTACGGCTGCCTCAGAGCGCGCAGGAATCGCTGCCGTGGACTTTGTCGAGATCATGCCCGAGGTCGACATCGATGGGATTGGTGGATTGACCGTATCGCGGTTGGTTGCAGCTACGATGGGGATTATCGCACGCCAACAGCCAAGGTAGGCTCGGCACCAATAGCGCAAGTGGGGCGCAGCCGCGGCTTAGGCTACCGGCGCATATCTTTCCACCGGCGCAACAGCCAGTACCATTGATCCGGCCTTTCGAGAATGCGCGCAGACAAATTGTCATTGAACTCTTGCGTCATCGTCAGAGGGTCCGAAGGCTTGATCGGCGCTTCAAATTCCACGTCGATATCGCTGCTGTCGTCGTGGCGTGTTCCAAATGCAGGGATAAAGGGCACGTCGTATTTCAAGGCTAAACGTGCCGCCGCAAGTGATGTAAGCGCGTCAAACCCGAGGAACGGCATCATCTCTCCGTCGACCGTTTTTTCATCGAGCAAAATCGCCACAAATCCGCCAGCGCGCAAATGCCGTATCATCGCCTTGGTACCGCGCGGCCCTGTCGTCAAAGCGGGTTTGCCGCCTTGTTCAATGCCACGCACCCAAAGCCGCTGGTAATGCCTATTGCTCTGGCGGCGGTAGACGCCTCCGGTTTCCATCCCGCGGTGTTTGAGCACGGCGCGAACAGCCTCCCACTGGCCGAAGT
>JBELFK010000143.1:0-7426 GCA_042092935.1 Paracoccaceae bacterium
CGTCCGAGGCTTTGACCTCGGTTCAGACCGTGCAGGCCTTCACACGCGAAGCTGAAAGCCGTCGTGAATTTGCGCGGGTGACTGAACAAAGTTTTGAAAGCGCCAAGCGCCGGATCACAACGCGGGCCTTGATGACCTCGATCGTGATCTTTCTGGTGTTCTCGGGCGTGGTTGGTGTGCTGTGGATCGGGGCGCATGATGTACGCGCGGGGGCAATGAGTTCCGGCGCATTAATCCAGTTCGTGATCTATGCCGTCATGGTGGCGGGTGCTGTTGCCGCTCTGTCGGAAATCTGGGGCGAGTTGCAACGCGCGGCAGGGGCGACGGAGCGATTGGTTGAACTGCTTGAAACCAAAGACATGGTCATTGATCCGCAAAGCCCAAAGGCCCTGGCGCAACCGGCACGCGGCGAAATAGCGTTTAACAATGTGTCGTTTCGCTATCCGGCCCGTCCCGAGGCACCCGCGCTTGAGGGCGTGTCGCTGAATGTGAATCCGGGTGAAACGGTTGCCATCGTCGGCCCGTCCGGCGCCGGGAAATCGACGATTATTCAATTGCTCCTGCGCTTTTACAACACGCAAAGCGGCCAGATCACACTCGATGGGGTCGAGATTGCGGATATGAGGCGCGAAGATCTGCGGTCGGTACTGGCGCTTGTGCCGCAAGATCCCGTCATCTTTGCCGCCTCGGCGCGCGAAAACATCCGCTTTGGACGCCCAGAGGCGACAGACGCCGAGGTTGAGGCCGCCGCTACCGCCGCCGCCGCACATGACTTTATCAGCGCCTTGCCCGATAGCTATGACACCTATGTCGGTGAGCGCGGCGTGATGCTGTCGGGTGGCCAAAAGCAACGCATCGCCATTGCCCGCGCGATCTTGCGCGACGCGCCGGTTCTGCTGCTGGACGAGGCGACAAGCGCGCTTGATGCAGAAAGCGAACGGGCGGTGCAACAGGCCGTCGATGCGCTGGCCGAAGGACGCACCACGTTGATCGTCGCCCACAGGCTTGCCACCGTCAAAAAGGCGGATCGGATCGTGGTGATGGATCAGGGCCGCGTTGTGGCACAAGGCAGCCATGACGAGTTGGTCTCGGCTGATGGTCTTTATGCACGGCTGGCCCGCCTCCAGTTCACCGAAGGCCTTGCGGCAGAATAATTGCCGTTGACCGCTAGGTTAATCTTGATCCGAAGCCAAATCGCGCACATCCTGCTCCAATCAAACGGATAAGCACCGAAAAAGGTGCATTGGGGAGGATATTATGGCGTTTGCTTCAAAGGCTGACCGCGATGCAATTGAAAATGAAATGGCGTGGGAAGATCGGGATTTGCCCGTCACCATGTACGATTTCATAACATCGACCAAAGAGCGATTCCCGGATCGGCCAGCGGTCAGTTTTCAGATATTGTCAGGGCCTAAGGACAAAGCCGAAACCCTGTCCTGGAGCGCGTTTCACGCCCGTTCAATGCAGGCGGCCAACATGTTTCGGGACATGGGGATTGGGCCGGACGACACCGTCGCCTATATCCTTCCCATTTGCCACGAAGCCTCGGTGACGTTGATCGGGGGCATGATCGCAGGCATCGCCAATCCCATCAACCCGTTGCTGGAGCCTGAGCAGATTGCCGGCATTCTGCGGGAAACCAACGCCAAAGTTGTGGTGACGCTAAAAGCCTTCCCAAAAACCGACGTCGCCCAGAAAACCACCGAGGCCGTGCGCCATGCACCAAAAGTGCATACGGTTCTCGAAGTTGACCTCAACCGCTATCTCACGCCGCCCAAGTCCTGGATCGTGCCCCTGATCCGCCCCAAGAACACCGGCGAACACCACGCAAAGGTTTTGGATTTCACAACCGAGATCGAAAAGCATTCAACCGAGCTTCAATTCGACGACCCCAAACAGGATCGTGTTGCTGCCTATTTCCACACGGGCGGCACAACCGGCACACCGAAGGTTGCCCAACACAAGTATTCGGGCATGGTCTACAATGGTTGGCTAGGTCAGCGGCTGCTGTTCGACGAATTTGACAGCGTGATGTGCCCGTTACCATTGTTCCACGTCTTTGCGGTGCAGGTGATCTTGATGTCGATGCTGGCCTCAGGCGGGCACGCGGTCTTTCCGACCCCGGCGGGATACCGCGGCGACGGTGTCTTTGACAACTTCTGGAAGCTGATTGAGCGCTGGGAAACCACCTTTATCATAACAGTGCCGACAGCCGTGGCGGCATTGATGCAGCGACCAGTCGATGCGGATATTTCGACAGTGAAGAAAGCGTTCTCAGGTTCGGCACCGATGCCGCTTGAGCTGTTCAAGCGCTTCACAGACACTTCGGGCATCACGATTGTCGAAGGCTACGGGTTGACCGAAGCCACCTGTCTTGTGTCCTGCAATCCGCCCGAGGGTGAAAAACGTGTCGGCTCGGTCGGGGTTCCATTCCCACATACCGACGTGCGGATCGTCAAATCCACACCGGACGGTGACGTTGAATGCGCGGTCGATGAGGTCGGTGAAATTTGTATCGCGAACCCCGGTGTCTGGGCCGGGCACACCTATACTGAGACGGACAAAAACGAGGGTCTTTTCTACCGCGACACGCACCTGCGCACTGGTGATCTCGGACGCGTGGATGACGCGGGTTATCTTTGGATCACGGGCCGTGCCAAGGATCTGATTATTCGCGGCGGGCACAACATCGATCCGGCCGAGATCGAAGAGGCCATGCAGCTTCATCCTGCCGTCGCATTCGCAGGGGCAATCGGTCAGCCGGACGCGCATTCCGGCGAATTGCCCTGTTGCTACGTCGAGTTGATCGATGGGGCCACCGTTTCGAGCGACGAGTTGATGGAGCACGCCCAAACCCAAGTGCACGAGCGCGCCGCGCGGCCCAAACATATGGAGATTGTCGCGGAATTGCCGAAAACGGCGGTTGGCAAGATCTTCAAGCCGGATCTGCGCAAAATGGCGATCACCCGCGTCTACAATGAAGCCTTGGAAGCGGCTGGATGTTCTGAACGGGTCGTCGAAGTGGTGGACGACAAGAAGCGCGGTTTGGTGGCTTTCGTTGCCCCGAAAGGCGACGAGGCGAAGATCACCGAAGTTCTGGGGGCCTTTACACGGCCTTGGAATTGGGCGGATGAATAAACGCGTATTGTGCACATGCGCACAATCAATGTGATTTTCCGGCCCTGTTCAATCAAATCGATCAGGTCCATATAGGTGAGACGCCAACAAGGAGTTTGCCATGACATTCCGGCCTGTAAAATCCGAAACCATAGCCCAGCCAACGATGGAGGGGGCAGGGGTTCATCTGCACCGTGTCTTCGGATTTGGCGACACAAAGGAAAGCGATCCGTTTCTATTGCTGGACGATTTTCGCAATGATGATCCGATGTTCTATAGCAAAGGATTTCCCTGGCACCCGCATCGCGGTATCGAGACGATTACCTATGTGTTGGAAGGCACGGTCGAGCATGGCGATAGTCTTGGCAACAAGGGCTTGCTCGGGGCGGGGTCGGTTCAATGGATGACCTCGGGGTCCGGCATCATGCATCAGGAAATGCCTGCGGGTGACCATTTGGGCCGGATGCATGGCTTCCAGCTTTGGGCCAATCTGCCGTCGCGACTTAAAATGACGGCGCCTCGGTATCAGGACATTCAGGCCAGCGACATACCCGAGATCATCGACGATGACGGAACCCGCGTGAAAATCATCATCGGCAACTTCTGGGGCAAAGCGGGGCCGGTGGACGGGATCGCGGCCGAGCCGATGTATATCGATGTGTCCATTCCGCCCAATACCCGAAAAACCCTGCCAGTTGATGCGTATTCCAACGCATTTGCTTATGTTTTTGCGGGTTCGGCTGATTTTCGCGATGCGTCGCGCCCTATGGGCGTGCGGGTCGAGAAAGAATTTCAGGGCGAGGAACTGAATATCCACGATCTCAGCGGAAACCGGACTTTGGTGCGCTTTGATACCGGTGATGAAATAACGCTACGCTCTGGCCCCGAGGGGGTTCGGTTCTTGTTGATTAGCGGTCGCCCGCTTGAGGAACCTGTCGCTTGGCACGGCCCCATCGTGATGAACACACGGGCCGAGCTGCATCAAGCTGTGCAAGAGTTGAACAACGGAACGTTCATTCGTCCGCAACACTAGCGCGTCTCGCGACAGGTCGGTCAGACCGCTAACCTGTATTGCGCTTTGGGCTAGGATTTGAAAGGAGCCATGCCTTCACGCGCCAATTCATCGGCGCGTTCATTCTCGGGATGACCGGCGTGGCCTTTGACCCATTCCCATGTGACGGTGTGTCTGGCTTGCGCCTCGTCCAATCGCTGCCAGAGATCCGCGTTTTTCACTGGCTTTTTGTTTGCCGTCCGCCATCCGTTGCGCTTCCACCCATGGATCCAGCTTGTCACACCGTTTTTTACATAGGTGCTGTCGGTGACGACCGTGATCTCACTTGCGCGCTCTAGGGCTTCAAGGGCGTTGATCGCGGCCAAAAGCTCCATCCGGTTGTTGGTGGTTTCAGGTTCGCCGCCGGACAGGCCCTTTTGCTTTACGAGCGCGTCACCCTTTTTGGCCTGTAGCAAAACCCCCCATCCGCCGGGTCCGGGGTTGCCCGAGCACGCCCCGTCGGTGAATGCGTAAAGCGCACTCATTTTGAGTGCTCGAGCGTTACAAACCCCGGCAGCCCTTGGATGCGCTCGATCCAGCGCTCGATGGCCGGGAACAACGACATGTCATATCCCCCACGCGTGCCGGAGCTGTGTGTGTATCCAAACACGGCAATATCGGCGATGGTCGGCGTGGGGCCAACAAGCCACTCATGGTCGCTGAGATGGGCATCGAGCAACCCAAACAGGGCATTGCCCGATCGAAGCAACCCCTCCATGCGGTCGGGCGTCGCTTGATCCGCCATATGCGGATAAGACTTCAACGAGGCCCGAACGGCGATGGTCGGCTCCATGCGGTTTTGCTCAAAGAACATCCACTCTAATACTCCGGTTTGCGTCAGTGTGTCCGTAGGCAGATATTGCGTGCCAGCCGCCAGAAACCATAGGATCGCACCGGATTCGGTCAGGATATTTCCGTCCGCAAGATGCAAAGCTGGCAGCTTGCCCAGAGGCAAGTGCCCCTCGTCCTTGGCACGCCGAAGCGCGTCTGACTCGGCCTCGCAAGCGACATGCGTGTAATCGAGACCCAAAAGCGCAAGAAGCAAGCGCACCTTGTAGCTGTTGCCCGAACTGGGCATGGAATATAACGTCATGTCAGACAAGAAACATCTCCGGTTGGGGATTGGTCAGAGCGATGTCAGATATTGTACCGCATCAACTGGCTTTGCGTAAAACACGAGGCACTTTGAACTCGACGTTTTCCTGTGCAGTCTCGACAATTTCAACGGTCACGTCGAACCGTGCTTTAAAGGCATCGATGACTTCATCGACCAAGACTTCGGGGGCCGAGGCCCCGGCGGTTATGCCAATACGGTCAATATTCCCAAGTGCGCGCCAATCAATGTCCGAAGCGCGCTGAACCAGTTGCGAATACTCACATCCAGCCTTGCGGCCAACTTCCACCAAGCGGCGCGAGTTTGATGAATTGGGTGCCCCGACCACCAGCATTGCTGAAACCTGTTCGGCCATCGTTTTGACAGCGGCCTGGCGATTGGTCGTCGCATAGCAAATGTCTTCTTTATGCGGCCCCTTGATCGCCGGAAAGCGCGCTTGGAGCGCCTGGATGACGTCAATTGTGTCGTCCACCGACAATGTTGTTTGGGTGACGAAAGCAAGGTTTTGCGGATCGCGCACGTTAAGCGTAGCCACATCGGCGGGGGTTTCCACAAGCAGCACCTCGCCGTCGGGCAATTGTCCCATTGTACCTATGGTCTCGGGGTGGCCTTCATGGCCGATCATGATGATCTGAAGTCCGTTTTCGTGGTGGCGGGCCGCTTCGATATGGACCTTGCTCACTAAGGGGCATGTTGCATCCACAAAGACCATTTCGCGCTTTGCGGCTTCGGCAGGTACGGTCTTGGGTACGCCGTGTGCCGAAAAGATCACCGGACGGTCGTCAGGGCATTGGTCCAATTCATCAACGAAGATCGCGCCTTTGTCTTTCAGCCCATCGACAACAAATTTGTTGTGCACAATTTCATGACGCACATAGACCGGAGCGCCCCATTTCGTCAGCGCCATTTCCACAATCTTGATCGCGCGATCTACGCCTGCACAGAAACCGCGGGGGGCTGCCAGAAATAGGGTGAGTGCTGGTTTGTCGCTCATGGGGCCTCGCTTTGCTGTCTAGTTTAGATAGGTCAGCCCGAGGGTGCTGTAAATGAACTGGGCCTGAAAAAAGGGCCGCGCGATCCCCAAAAACCGCGCAGCCCATTTGCCGTGAGTGGCAAATATTCTTAACTATCCGTCCCCGGGCGATCATAAGCGGTCTCGCGCGGTGGGCGCCCAACGACGTCGCGCAACTCTTCAAGCTCAATGAAGTTGTCTGCCTGACGCCGCAAATCATCAGAAATCATCGGAGGCTGGCTCCGGATCGTCGAGACCACGGACACCCGAACGCCTTGGCGTTGCAGGCTTTCAACCAGCGGCCGAAAGTCGCCGTCGCCGGAAAACAGAACGATGTGATCGACGTGCGGAGCAAGCTCCATCGCGTTGACGGCAAGCTCGATGTCCATGTTGCCCTTTACTTTGCGCCGACCTTGGGAATCCGTGTATTCCTTGGCCGGTTTGGTCACCATGGTGAAGCCGTTGTAGTTCAGCCAATCGACCAGGGGGCGTATGGGCGAATATTCATCGTTCTCAAGCAGAGCGGTATAGTAAAACGCACGTAACATCTTGCCACGGCGCATAAATTCCTGCCGCAAGAGTTTGTAGTCGATGTCAAAATCAAGGGCCTTTGCGGCGGCATAAAGATTCGAACCGTCAATGAACAGCGCAAGCCGTTCGTCTTTATAGAACATTAAAATTCCTTTCATCAAATACAGTGTAATGCCCAAGAAATATGTGTGAGTGGATTTCGGCCGGACAGAACTTGTATAGGATAGTGGACTATTTTCCTCTGACAAGGCCGCGGGAATCAATTGATGGGTCAAACACCTGCAAAAACGCGAATTTTTCATGTCGCTTTTGGCGGAAACGTCGAAACCAGCCATGGTTCGCCCCGCGAAACGATGGATGCTGCACTAAACCGTCTAGTTCGGAACGAAATTCGAATCACTCGTCGCAGTCGATTTTACGACACGCCAGCTTTCCCCGCCGGATCTGGCCCGAATTTCGTCAACGGCGTTGTTGAGATCGAAACCGAGCTGTCGAAGCGACAGCTTCTGGTGCATCTCCACGACATCGAGGCCGAGTTTGGCCGGATGCGGCGCAATCGTTGGGGCGCGCGGACGCTCGATCTGGATATTCTGACATGCCA
>JBELFK010000144.1:0-7286 GCA_042092935.1 Paracoccaceae bacterium
GAGGATTCCGCTTCAACTTCAATCGCTTGCGTGGAAGAGATCGTGTTTTCACCATCGCCGAGATCGAAGGTGGAAAGCGCCGCCACATGCTTGGCCCCTTTTTCGCGGAGCAGTTTTTGCACGTCTTTCACGGTCAGGCCGTCTTGGTGTAACAGTCGTTTGATGCCGCCCAAAAGCAGCATGTCATTGGGGCGATAATACCGCCGACCACCGGCGCGTTTCACCGGTTTGACCTGACTGAACCGGCTTTCCCAAAAGCGCAGCACATGTGCAGGCGTATCAAGCCAGTCCGCAACTTCGCTGATGGTGCGGAACGCGTCTGGCGACTTGCTCATAAGGAAACCCTAGTGGTTAAGATTTATTACCGGCAGCAACGCGGTCTTTGAGAAGGTGAGACGGGCGGAAGGTCAAAACGCGTCGGGGCGAAATCGGTACTTCCTCGCCGGTTTTTGGATTTCTGCCAACGCGGGCGGCTTTGTCGCGAATGCTGAAGGTGCCAAAAGATGAGATTTTGACCTGATCCCCAGAGGCAAGAGCGTCCGACATATAATCCAAAACGCTTTCGACCATTTCGGCAGATTCGTTTCTGGAAAGGCCGACACTTCGGACAATCGCGTCGCTTAGGTCCATCCGTGTCAAAGTGTGTTCGCTCATACCTTGCCCCCTTTTGCTAGGGGTCAGAATAGGGGGAAGGGAAAATACGAGTCAATAACAACAGCTTGGCGATTGTTGTTTGATTACCAATCTCGGCGAATTTGACCCAAAATGACGGGATTATTTCGCTACCAGCGCAAAACGACACTGCCCCAAGCCAGCCCACCGCCAATGGCTTCGGTAACGATAAGGTCGCCTTGCTTGATCTGACCGTTGGATTTGCCGACCGAAAGCGCAAGGGGAATCGAAGCAGCCGAGGTGTTTCCGTGGTCTTGAACCGTTACGACAACGCGCTCCATCGGAACATTCATGCGTTTGGCGGTGCCTTTGATAATTCGGATATTGGCCTGATGCGGTACGATCCAATCGACGTCATCGCCGTCCAATCCAACTTTCTCAAGCGCTGTATGTGCTGTTTCTGCCAGTTTTTCGACGGCGTGGCGGAAGACCTCTTTGCCTTCCATGCGCAAGAAACCCGTCGAATTGGTGGACACGCCGCCGTCAACGTAGAGAATGTCTTTGTGACGTCCATCCGAGTTGAGATCAGTCGCCAAGATACCGCGATCCGAGGTCGTGCCGTCCCCAGTTTCGCCCGATAGGATAAGCGCACCAGCGCCGTCGCCAAATAGAACGCAGGTGCCACGGTCTTCCCAGTCCATGAGACGGCTAAACGTCTCGGCGCCGATCACCATGACGGTTTTCGCCTGACCGGACACAATTAGGGCATTCGCATTGGCGAGCGCGAAAACGAAACCGGCGCAAACCGCTTGGACGTCAAAGGCAAAGCCAGTGTTCATGCCCAGTTTTGCTTGCACCATCGTCGCGGCAGATGGGAATGTTAGGTCAGCGGTCGAGGTGGCAACGATCAGGGCGTCAAGATCCGACGCCTCAAGGCCTGCATCCAAAAGCGCGGCGCGGGCGGCTTTTTCGGCAAGATCCGAGGTCATTTCACCCTCAGCCGCGAAATGACGTCGCTCAATCCCTGATCGGGATTTTATCCATTCGTCCGTCGTTTCAAGAAAGGATTCGAATTCGGAATTCGGCACAACACGCTCTGGCAAATAGTGTCCAACACCTTTCACAACTGCCCTAAGTGTCATGGAATTTCCTTATGCTCGAAATTATGCGTCAATTTGGTTAAGTGCGGCGGCAGATGCAACCCGTGCCGCCAGCTTTTCATCGAATCCAGACTGACCCAACTGGTAGGCCAGCTTCAGCGCCGAAGCCACGCTGGTCGCATCGGCTGATCCATGAGACTTTACGACCGTTCCGTTCAACCCCAGAAACACCCCGCCATTCATTGCGCGCGGATCAATGCGGGAACTGAGACGCCGCAGCGACGTATAGGCCAACAGCGCCGCCAACTTGGACAGCGGCGTGTGATTGAACGCCTCTTTCAAAAGCTCGCGGATCAGTTTGGCGGTGCCTTCGGCGCTTTTGAGCGCGATGTTTCCGGTAAAACCATCGGTCACGATCACATCAACTTTGTCAGAGGGAATGTCGTTGCCTTCGACAAAACCAATGTATTCAAAGTTCGACACCTCGGCGTTGACGCTCATGAGTTTATGGGCCGCCTGAAGCTCGGGCCGGCCCTTGTTGTCCTCGGTGCCGACATTCAGCAGGCCAATGCGCGGGTGTTTGATCTCAAATCCATTGCGCACGTAGGAGGCCCCCATAAGCGCATATTGCACGAGATCGTTTTCGTCAGCACGCACATCGGCCCCAACATCAAGCATAACATTGGCCCCCGACGGATTGCGCGAGGGCCAAAGGACGGCAATCGCTGGTCGGTTGATGCCTGGCAGTTTGCGCAAACGCAGCATACTTAATGCCATGAGCGCACCGGTATTGCCGCAAGACACGCAGACATGCGCATCGCCGGTTTTAACCGCGTCGATGGCGTTCCACATCGAGGTGCCCTTGCCGTTGCGCATCACCTGGCTGGGTTTGTCGGTCATGTTGACGACGCCATCGGCGTGGCGAATCTTGGTGCGGTCTTGAAGGTTCTTTTTGCGTCCGACCAGCTTGGTCAGAACCTCAACCGGGCCGTGCAGCAAAAACGCGACGTCGGGATTCTTCTTGGCATAACGCGAACAACCGGCGACAACAGCCGCCGGTCCACGATCTCCACCCATGGTGTCGATAGAAACGATGATACGTTTACCGGCGGATTCCGAATTTTCGATTGTGCCGGTCATACGTTTGGACTTTCAGAATGGGCTTAAGCCGCATCCTCGTCCAGATCGATTTCGTCTGCAAGTGCTACAACTTCACGATCAGCATAGTGACCACATGAAGGGCACACGTGATGTGGGCGTTTCAGCTCACCGCAGTTTGTGCATTCATTCGGATTGCCAGCAACCAGCGCGTCATGAGCGCGGCGATTGTTGCGGCGCGATTTCGATACTTTGTTCTGTTGGACGGCCATGTCTCAAACTCATTCTATTCAATGGGCGTGCCGCCCGGTTTTCAGTGTATCCGTGGGCTGATAGGCGTCTCTTGACGCACTGTCCAACCCTTTTTTGGATGAGGGCGCGAAAATACTCAGAAATGCTGCAAGTGCAAGCGGAATTATCCGCCGGTTTCAGACGTATCGCCAGGTTTCAAAAGCGCAGCCAGCGACGCGAAAGGCTTGGCGTCTTCATCGGTCATCGCATCCTTGCCCGGTTCGGTGAAGACCGATTCTTCAATCTCGGCCGCTGCGACGCGCGGGTAATCCGGCATCTCAATCACAAGGGCCTCTTGCATGATCTGGTAGGGATCAATGTATTCGCCCAATTCCTCGACAGTGTCATCGTCCGGCATTTCGAATTCATCGCCCTTAGGCTCGGCAAGTTCTTTGTGAAATGCGCGCTCAACCAAGGCGTCAATGCGGGTGTTCACCGGCTGCAATGTCACGACGCATTCCTGCGAAATACTGGCCCCCAACGTTGCGCTCAAACGCCAATCGCGCCGTCCAAAGGGTGCGATTACGCCCTCAAAGCTCAGCTTCTTCAACCCGAGCAAACCCAAAGCCTGCGCAATTTTTGCACGCTCACTGCTGTCGGGGCGATAGGCAAAATGCGTTTGCTTTTTTGTCGGCAAATCGGCAACCCGATATGCATGTGGCGAAAGTTCGTTTGGTTTCATGGGGTGTAACTTGTTTTCTTGATCCGAGGACGTACCTTGTATATCGGGATTAAAAGGCATTCTAAGTCGATACAAGGGGGCGATCATGCAACGGAACACGAGACTGGTAATAAGTGTCTCGCTTATTCTCGGGGCTTTGGTCGTTAGCGGCTGCACCGCAGACATCCGAAAAAGCGGATATTACCCGTTAGAACAAGAGCTTGACGTAATCCAGGTCGGCCAGTCCACCCGGGCGCAGGTTTTGGGGGCCATTGGGTCTCCGTCCATTGGATCAGGCGCTGACGATCAAGAGCTTTATTATGTCGGGCAACAAGCCAGGTATTTCGGACCTTTCAAACCACAACTTGTCGACAGGCAAATTGTTGTTGTGTCCTTCGATTCGGCGGATCGCGTGAAAAACGTGCAGGTTCTTGGGCTTGAAGACGGTCAGGTCGTGGTGCTTTCGCAGCGTGTGACGGAAACCATTGCAGGCGACTTTGGCTTCTTCCAGCAATTGTTTGGCAATGTTGGGAATTTTGACGCCAGCCAGCTTATTGGCAGTTAAACCGTCATGCGTTAGCGAAGTGCTCCGGGGCCGACGTGCACCTAGCAGGGCAATGATATGCTGACGCTGACTTTGGGAAATTACCGAGTACGACTGGCTGAATCCTTGGCCGACCTACACGCGACTCAGCAGCTTCGGTTTCTGACGTTTCGCAAGGGCCGGGACGGGGCGATTCCTGCGAAGGGGTTGGATCAAGACCGTTTTGATGAACAGTGCGATCACGTGATGATCGAACATCTAAAAACGGGTCAATTGCTGTGTAGTTTTCGCATGTTGACGTTTGAATCGGGTCGCGAAACCCCGATGTCCTATTCCGCTCAGTTTTATGACCTGTCCGCCCTTCACGATTTCCAAGGGCCTATGGTTGAGATCGGGCGCTTTTGCATTCACCCATCAGCCAAAGATCCAGACGTTTTACGCGTCGCTTGGGGGGCGCTGACAAAACTGGTTGATGCACATGGAATCGAACTTCTCTTCGGCTGTTCTTCATTTCAGGGCACGGATGCCAAACCCTATTCCGATGCTTTTGCGATTCTGCGTGACAGGCATTTGGCACCCAAGCGCTGGTTGCCAAAGGTCAAAGCCCCCAGAGTCTTTGACTATGCGGAGCGTGTGAAGCGAACGATCGACCGAAAGTCGGGGATGCGCCTGATGCCTCCGCTTTTGAAGACCTACTTATTGATGGGCGGCTGGGTCAGCGATCATGCCGTTATAGAT
Organism: Paracoccaceae bacterium; assembly: GCA_042092935.1. Classification (GTDB taxonomy): domain Bacteria; phylum Pseudomonadota; class Alphaproteobacteria; order Rhodobacterales; family Rhodobacteraceae; genus JASMHC01. Next base: position 5,045 of record JBELFK010000144.1, read on the forward strand.
CGCCAGTTAAACACCATGCATCTGTTCACCGGCGTCGAAATAAATGCGATTCCGCCCGCTCGCAAACGGCTTTTGCGTGCCTTGGTGGCCGCGCACGCTTGATCTTTGTGCACCACGCGCGTAGCGGGTGTGCATGGCACGCGCACCCATTCTTCAGCTTTCAGATATTTCGCTGACCTTCGGTGGAGATCCGGTTTTTGCCGGCCTCGATCTTGTTGTACCCGCCGGTGATCGGGTTGCCCTTGTGGGGCGCAACGGGTCCGGCAAATCGACTTTGATGAAGGTTATGGCCGGCTTGGTCGAAGCCGACAGCGGTGCACGCATCGTCCCACCCGGCGTTTCTGTCGGCTACATGGAACAAGACCCAACCATGGAGGGGTTCGCGACCTTGGGGGACTATGCCTCAAGCGGGTTGAACGAGGGCGAGGGCTACAAGGTCGAGATGGTCGCCGAAGGGTTGAAGTTTGATACCGCAGGCGCGGTTGCAACGGCCTCGGGCGGCGAGCGTCGCCGTGCGGCTTTGGCAAAACTGATGGCAGAAGCGCCTGAGATGATGTTGCTGGACGAACCGACCAACCACCTCGACATCGAAGCGATTGCATGGCTTGAAAACGAACTGAAACAAACGCGGCGGGCGTTTATTATCATTTCGCACGATCGCGCTTTTTTACGTGAGCTTACGCGCTCAACACTCTGGATTGACAGGGGAAAGGTGCTTCGCAACGAGCAAGGTTTCGAGCATTTTGAAGCCTGGCGTGACCGTCTTTGGGATGAAGAAGACATGCAGCGTCACAAGATGGACCGTAAGATAAAAGCCGAAGCTCGCTGGGCTGTTGAGGGAATTTCCGCCCGCCGAAAACGCAATCAGGGACGTGTCCGTGCGCTACAAGACCTTCGGGCCGAACGCGCCTCGATGATTAACCGCACCGGAAGCGCCGGTATGGGGCTTGAGGCTGGCCCTAAGAGTGGACGCAAAGTCATTGAAGCGACTGACATTTCCAAAGCGTTTGGCGAAAAATCTATCGTCAAGAATTTCTCGCTGCGTGTTCAACGGGGCGACCGAGTTGCCTTGGTCGGCCCAAACGGCGTCGGCAAAACGACCTTGCTGAATATTCTGTTGCAAAAAGAGCAGGCAGACAGCGGATCGGTGCAGATGGGCACCAACCTTGTTTCGGCAGTGTTCGATCAGAACCGTTCGCAGCTTGATCCTGATATGACGCTTTGGGACAGTCTCGCGGGTGATCCTGATATGCGCATTTCGGGCAAGGCCGATCAGATCATGGTGCGCGGGCAACCCAAGCATGTGGTTGGCTATCTGAAAGAATACCTCTTTGACGAAGCGCAGGCGCGCGCCCCGGTTCGGTCGTTGTCGGGTGGCGAGAAAGCACGGTTGCTGTTGGCGAAATTGATGGCCAAAGAAAGCAATCTGCTTGTCATGGACGAGCCGACGAATGATCTGGACGTGGAAACGCTCGATCTGCTGCAGGAACTGCTTGATGATTATAGTGGCACTGTGCTTCTGGTCAGCCACGACCGCGATTTTCTGGACCGCGTGGCCACAACGACCATCGCGATGGAGGGCAACGGCACCGCGACCGTCTATGCTGGCGGGTGGACGGACTACCGAACGCAGCGTGCGGAACGCGGGGTTGAATCGGTCGACGACAAACCCTTGGTCAAGAAGTCGACTGCGAAGGGCACCAAGCCCAAGGGTTCGGCCAAGAAGGGGCTTTCCTTTACGCAGCAGCATCGGCTGGAGGTTCTCCCAGCCGAGATTGAGCGCTTGGAGGCGGAGATTGCCAAGCTCGAAGGCTTGATGGCCGACCCAGACCTTTATACGCGCGAGCCGGTAAAGTTTCAAAAAGCCACGCAAGCGCTTGCCCAGCGGCAGGAAAAACTTTCCGCCGCCGAGCTTGAGTGGTTGGAGCTTGAGGAAAAGGCCGAGTCTTAAGTCTTATTGCATGCGCAATGCGCCATCGATGCGAATGGTCTCGCCATTCAAATATCCACATTCGACAATGAATTTCGCAAGGCGGGCATATTCTGCCGGATCGCCGAGCCGTTTGGGGCAGGTGACCGAGGCGGCAAGTCCGGCCTGAATATCCTCGCCCAAGCCCGCAAGCATTGGGGTCATGAATATACCCGGCGCAATCGCCATAACGCGCACACCGAGACTGGCCAGATCGCGCGCCATTGGCAGGGTCATGCCCGCAATGCCAGCCTTGGACGCCGCATAGGCGGC
>JBELFK010000145.1:0-7174 GCA_042092935.1 Paracoccaceae bacterium
TGCATGTGGTTTTCACCACCTTTCTAGTTTGAAGTTGCAAGGATTTGCAGGAAGCCGCCATATAGCAACCGCCTGTGAATTTGTCTAGGGTGGCCCCAAGCAGAATTGGAGCCCGCCATGACATCCCACGACGATCCCCGAGCCCGGCTTTTGAACGCCGCGATCGATCACGTTGCCTTTGATGGCTGGTCAGGCGAAACCCTGAAACAGGCCGCCGCAGATTGCGACATCCCGCTGTCCGAAGCGACGGCGCTGTTTCCTCGCGGGGCCGTTGACCTCGCGTTGGGGTATCATCGCGCAGGCGATCAACAGATGATTGCGCAGATGGCCGACACCGACCAATCTGAAATGCGCTATCGCGACAGGGTTGCCCTTGCGATCCGCATCCGTCTTGAGATTGCCGATAAAGAGGCCGTGCGCCGTGGCTCAACGCTGTTTTCGCTTCCGACGAATGCCGGCGACGGTGCAAAGGCAATCTGGGAGACAGCCGACAGCATCTGGCAGGCCCTTGGCGACACCTCACGCGATGTGAACTGGTACACCAAACGCATGACGCTTTCAGCCGTCTACAGCTCGGTCGTTTTGTATTGGTTGGGCGACACCTCGGACGAGAATGCAGCGACCTGGGCGTTTCTGGATCGGCGGATCGATAATGTGATGCAGTTTGAGAAAACCAAAGCCCAGCTTAGAAAAAACCCGCTTGTGAAATCCTTTATGGCCGGACCGGGCAAGATCCTCGATAAGGTCACGGCCCCGAGCGACGGCGGGCACGAGAATTTCCCCGGATATTGGTCGGGAACGAAAAACTAGAGGCAATAAAATGGCAGATTTTATGCGCGCAGTCGAAATCACCAAACCGGGTGGCCCCGAGGTCTTGGCATCGTGCGAGCGCCCGATCCCCGTGGCTGGGCCCGGTGAGGTGTTGCTAAAAGTGGCCTTCGCGGGTGTGAACCGGCCTGACGCGTTGCAGCGCGCAGGGGCCTATGCGCCACCCCCAACGGCCAGTGATCTGCCCGGTCTCGAGGCAAGCGGTGAGGTTGTCGCGGTCGGTGCTGGCGTTGGCTGGCCCACAGTGGGCGCAAACGTCTGCGCCTTGCTGCCCGGCGGTGGCTATGCCGACTTCGTGACCACCCCAGCTGCACATTGTTTGCCGATCCCTTCGGGCATGGGCCTGAAAGAAGCGGCCTGCTTGCCCGAAACCTACTTTACAGTCTGGTCCAACGTCTTCATGCGCGGAGGCCTTAAGGCGGGCGAAAGGTTCCTCGTGCACGGCGGATCAAGCGGTATTGGCACGACGGCGATCCAATTGGCGCATCATTTTGGCGCACGCGTGTTTACGACGGCAGGATCGGAGGACAAGTGTCAGGTTTGCCGAAACCTCGGGGCGGAGGTCGCGATAAACTATCGGGATGAGGATTTTGTTGAGGTTCTAAAAGCCGAAGGTGGCGCTGATCTGGTTTTGGATATGGTCGGCGGCGACTACATCAATCGCAACATCCGCGCGATGGCCCTTGAAGCGCGTATGGTGCACATCGCCTTTTTGACCGGCCCCAAATCCGAGGTGAATTTCGCGCAGATCATGGCGCGTCGTTTGACGATCACAGGCTCGACCCTGCGCCAGCAGAGCGACCTCGCGAAAGCACGCATTGCCGAGCAGCTGCGCGAGCACGTCTGGCCATTGCTTGATGCAGGGCGGATCGGGCCGGTGATGGATTCCGAATTTCCGCTCGAGGACGCGGCGGCATCGCATAGGCGTATCGAGGGCAGCGGGCATATCGGAAAAATTGTCCTGAGCGTGGCTTAGCCAAAGCCGCGTGATTGTGGAAACCTCGGGTCATTTTTTGAGTATTTTGACAAAGAAAAAGACGGATTTAGGCCATTTCACATTTCCGTGATAGCTTCAACGGATCGAGCTGGTCGCCTTTAAAGTTGTGCCTGTGCAGAACGGGCGTCCGGACAAAGGGAGCGTTGGTATGATTAAGAAATTGGCTGCAACCGCGTTGGCGATTGCATTGACGGCGACGGGTGCCACGGCACAATCTTTGGAACAATGGGGAACAGCCGGCGGCTGGGATGTGCTGATTGACCCGTCGCTTGGCGATGGCTGTCTTATTCAAGCGGAATACACGGATGGGTCTGTTGTCAGAATCGGTTTTGATCGAACTGTCGGAATGGGCTACGTGACGGCGTTCAATATGAACTGGGGCGACATTGAAGAAGGGGCCGAATACGACATCCTCTTTGCGCTGGACGGTGAGTTATACGAAGGATACGCCACCGGAATTTGGTTGAACGACGTGCCAGGCGCAGACATCTATTTTGACAATCCTGACTTCATGTTTGACATCGCCAAGAAATACACAATGACGCTTTATAACACCGAAGGCGAAGTGATGGCGATTGATCTGGACGGCAGCTATGTCGGGTTGGAAGCCGTGATCGCGTGTCAGGAAGAGCTTGGCTAGAACGGCTAGGGGATGGGGTGAAACTCTGCGTTCTTTAGCGTGCACTCTCGGCTGACGTCGCGCCCACATGCACGCGGCGTCAGGTCCTTGGACAGACAGACGCGGACCTCCTGTATTTGTTGCTCTTTGCAGGTCACGGTGATTTGATCTGCGTCCAACTGTGGGTTGGCGGCGAGAAACGCCTGTTCAATCTCACCGGCGGCAAGTCGCTGGAATTGCGTTAAATTGCGGTGGGCCTGGGGTAGCGCGATGGACTCATAGGCTGACCGTGCGCGGTCAAAGAAAACCGGCGCCTCAAGCCCGCTGCATGTGCCATGTTTTTCCCATTGATAGCGCACGAGGCCCTCGGTCCCCATGATTTCAGCCATGCGGTTTGCCACAGTCGTCGTCGGCCCAGCAGCATCGGTGTCACAATAGCTTGGCCAGCCGCGGTCGTATTGCGGCCAGAGCCCGTGCAGGCTCCAGCCCAGATCACGATCGTTTGCGCATTGCGGTGAGTTGCGGGCGTTCCCCGTGCGCTCACACCAATTTGGCGACCAACTGATCGCCAGCACGTAGTAATCAAAGGTGCCGGGCTGATCCTGATCCTGAGCCAATGCGGGACCGGTCAGAAAACACAAAACCACCCCGAATAGCCAGCGACGCATTTTCATCTTTCCCTTTTAGCCATGCTCTTGTATACGCCGCCTCAAGTTCCCCGACAATGTGAACCCGACCGAATGAGGTCAGCCCCAGCCGGGCAACGGGGAAGATATGTTTTAGGAGACGTTGAGATGGCAAAACTTCTGCACCCGAAAGCGACCGCGGTTTGGCTGGTTGACAACACGACCATGACCTTCAAGCAGATTGCTGACCTCGTTGGTATGCACGAGCTTGAGATTCAGGGCATTGCGGATGGTGACGTTGCCGCTGGTGTGAAGGGCTTTGATCCTGTCGCCAACAACCAGCTTGAGCAGTCGGAAATCACCGCCGCTGAGAACAACCCGCTGCACAAGTTGAAGATCAAGCCAAACTCGGCTGCGTCTGGCGAAGAAAAGCGACGCGGCCCGCGCTACACGCCTTTGTCAAAACGCCAGGATCGCCCGGCGTCGATCCTCTGGTTGGTGAAGTTCCACCCAGAGCTGAAAGATGGCCAGATTTCGAAACTTGTTGGCACGACCAAACCGACGATCCAGGCGATCCGCGAGCGTACCCATTGGAATATCTCAAACATCCAGCCGATCGATCCGGTGGCGCTGGGCCTGTGTAAGCAGTCAGAACTCGACGAAGCCGTTCAAAAAGCCAACGCCCGCAAAGCTGCAGAAGGCACTGTGATGAGCGACGACGAGCGCCGCAAACTTGTGTCGACCGAGCAGAGCCTCGACATGGCCGCCGAGCCGAAAATCCCGAGCGCGATTGAAGGTCTTGAGCGTTTCACCCTTTCGTCTGACCTGCCCGAAGAAAAGGAAGAGGCTGTGCCGGATGCGGATAGTTTCTTTAACTTGCCGGACGACAATGGCGATGATGACGAAGAAAAGTAAGTCTTAGACTATTTGACATTCCAAACGGCCCGGACAAACTGTTCGGGCCGTTTTTGGTTTAGGGGTTAGCATGAAACTTGCAGTCATCGGACGCGGATTGATCGGCTCGGCTGCGGCGCGGCACCTGTCGGGAAGCGGTTACGATGTGACCCTTGTCGGTCCAAGCGAACCCTCGGACTATCAGACCCATGCGGGCGTTTTTGCCAGCCACTATGACGAGGGGCGCATCACACGCGGTCTTGATCCCTATCCGTTTTGGAGCAAGGTCAGTCGGGCCTCGATAGCGCGGTATCGCGAGATCGAAGCGCAATCAGGGATCGGGTTTTATTCCGAGGTCGGGATTTTGATGGCGGGGCCAAAGGGGTCGGCACCGATCTCCAGCGTCGTTGACGTGGCAAAGACGGCGGGCATCGCATTTGAGCAATTGGATCAAGCTGGCTTGAAGCTGCGGTTCCCCTATTTTGCGTTTGAGGATGACGTTTTGGGTGTGTTTGAGGCAGTGAATGCAGGCCACATCAGCCCCCGCCGTTTGGTGCAGGCGCAAACAACATGCGCGAGGCAAAATGGTGCTGACGTGGTGGATGCGGTTGTTAAAGGCCTGTCTGAGGGGTCCGATCACGTCTCGTTGGTGACCTCATGCGGAGACATGCGGTTTGATCGCGTCCTCGTGGCCACAGGCGGATTTAGCGAGGCCTTGTTGGGTGAAAGATCGCCGCTGACGCCTTATGCGCGTACGGTCGCGATGTTTCGGATCAGCGAGGCTGAGGGGCATCGTCTGGCCGGAATGCCGTCGCATATCGCGTTGCTGCCGACGGGCGAAGATCCCTATCTTTTGCCGCCCATTCGCTATCCCGACGGGCATCTCTATCTGAAACTCGGGGGAGACCCCGAGGATATTGCGCTGCCAACAACGGGTGATGTTTGTGAGTGGTTCCGCTCGGGCGGGTCCGAGGCGGTGGGTGAAAGGCTCGAAGCGCAAATCCGCGTGAAGATACCGGGACTCGAGATCTTGGAACGAGTCATCAAGCCCTGTGTGACGACCTACACGCCGGACAATCATCCCGACATACGCGCCCTGTCAGGGCGCGTGGCGATAGCGGCTGGGGGATGCGGGCGTGCTGCCAAAAACAGTGACGAGTTGGGCCGATTGGGGGGCGAGGCGCTGCTTGGGCGCGCTCAAAGCGTCCGACCTTTAACCTGAGACAGGGGAAAGGCCGGAGGCTTTAAATCCGTTTGCGCGCGTTGAGCGCGGCCGTGATCGTGCCGTCATCGAGATAATCCAGCTCGCCACCAATCGGAACGCCTTGAGCAAGGGACGTCAGAACAACGCGGTCTTCGATCTGGTCGGCAATGTAATGTGCGGTGGTCTGTCCATCGATGGTGGCGTTGAGCGCCAAAATAACCTCGGTGATGTTTTCAGCGTCGATCCGGTTCACAAGTTGGGGAATGCGCAGATCATCGGGGCCGATTGCATCAAGGGCAGACAGCGTGCCGCCAAGAACGTGATAGCGGCCTTTGAAGACATTCGAACGCTCCATCGCCCAGAGATCGGCGACGTCTTCGACGACGCAGAGTTCGCCGTTGGCGCGCTTTTCGGAATTGCAGATGTCACAAATGTCCGTGGTCCCAACGTTCCCGCAGTTCAGACATTCGCGGGCGGTCACGGCGACGGTGTGCATCATGTCGGCCAAGGGGGTGAGCAGCAATTCGCGCTTGCGGATCAAGTGGAGCACGGCGCGACGGGCGGACCGTGGTCCAAGCCCGGGCAGCTTGGCCATCAGTTCAATCAGGTGATCTATGTCGCGCGTTGAGTTCATTTTGATCCAAGTGGCGAGGGGCCAGCCCCTCGCGCTCCCCGAGGTATTTTCGGCAAGATAAAGTTAGAACGGTAATTTCATTCCGGCGGGCAGGTTCATGCCTTCGGTCAGCTTGGCCATTTCCGCCTGACTGCGTTCGGCGGCCTTGGCTTGGGCGTCTTTGATGGCGGCGAGGATCAGGTCTTCGACGACTTCTTTTTCGTCGGGGTGAAAGATCGAAGGATTGATGTCGAGCGCGGTCAACTCACCCTTGGCGGTGGCCGTTGCCGTGACAAGGCCCGCGCCGCTTTCGCCGGTGACCGTGATTGCGTTCAGCTCGTCCTGCATTTCGACCATCTTGGTCTGCATTTCCTGAGCCTTTTTCATCATGCCGGCCATATCACCGAGTTGGCCTAATCCTTTGAGCATTGTTGTCTCCTGCACTGTCTGCGGCGCTTGCGCGCGGTTGAAGGACATATCGCAGTCTGGGGGCGCTGTTACAAGGGGATCAGACAACACGAACCGATTGCAATCCGTCGGACTCGGTGGCCGAGCAGCAGATGGATTTCAGCGTGCGCGGTTGCGTGTAATCCCAAGGTTGACCGCGATGCAGCACGGCACGTTCGTCCCAGATCAGCACGTCTCCGACCTGCCAGTTGTGCGAATATACCTTAGGGCTTTGGGTGCAATGGGCGATGGCCGCATCGATGATGGCCTGTCCGTCGCCAAGGCCGATGCCCTCAATCGCGAAGCTGTGCGAGGCGATGTAGAGCGAGTCCTGATCGGTCACTGGGTTGCGCCAGAGCGCGCGCCACGGGCGGTCCGGCCATTGGCGCATTTCCGGCAGGGCCCCGAGATCGCGCGAAATCCGGTCACGCGAATGCGACAGCCGGTGCCAGATGATCGCGTCTTGCAGTTGCTCTTTCAGGTGCGCGGGCATGCTGGCCCAGCCAGCGCGGGTCGAGGCAAGCTCGGTTTGACCGCCGCTTTCTGGCACGACTTTGGCCGTCAGGATATTCACCAGCGCCGGAATCGGCAGAAAGGTACTGTCGGTGTGCCAGAGCATATTGGCCTGAAGGTTGAGCGTATGCAGCGCGTCGGCATCGGTGACGCCGTCCTTGGTTTCGTTCGAGACGGCGGGGATTTCGAACGGCAGGTCCTTGCCCTTGGCCATCGCCTCGCGGTTTTCCAGCGGGCCGAACAGGGTGGCGATTTTGAGGTGGGTCTCATCGTCAAACTGCTGACGGGGAAACAGCAATGCGGAATGGGTTTCAAACGCATGGCGAATCTCGGGCCAGAGGTGATCTGCGGTGACGTCGCGCAGATCAACATCGTGAACGATCAACCCGAAGTCGGGGTGGAGAGGGGATGTTTGCATAGGTGACCTCCGGCA
>JBELFK010000146.1:0-7148 GCA_042092935.1 Paracoccaceae bacterium
CTTCAAGGACTTCCCGTTGGCGAATGCCGCGCACCGCTTGGGCCATTGACGGATGCTGAAAAGGCCGACCTAGAAGCAGCGCTTGCACCGATCCTGTCCATGTAATCAAAGGCTTGCCGCGATATTGATATGTAGATTGAGTGAACGCGAATGACGCCTGTGCCCTCAAAATCAACTCTCGTCGTTGGCGCAGGCATCATCGGTGCGGCCATTGCCTATGATTTACAAAAGCGGGGCCGAGAGGTCACTTTGATTGACCGCGCCCCACCGGGCGAGGGCGCGTCTTTCGGCAACATGGCCTCGATTGCGGTGACCGAGTTTATGCCCGTCGCAAGACCTGCGGTTTTGCGGCACATTCCCGGCTGGTTGCTTGATCCAGAAGGCCCCATCCGACTTAGCCCGCGGTATATGACCCGCTTGATGCCGTGGTTCTGGCGCTTTTTGCTTGCCAGCCGACTGTCACAGGTGCGCAAGATCGAGACCGCAGGCGCGGAATTGTGCCGCCGCGCGTTGGCAGATACGCAATCCTTGATGGCCGAGATCGGGATAGGCGATCAGTTGTCAAAGGCGGGTTGTATCTCGCTGTACGCGGACGAAACAGAATTCAAAGCGGATCGCGCGCGCATCAACATGCTCGAGCGTCATGGCTTTGAATATCGCGTCTTAGAGGGCGATGCGATCCGCGATCTTGAGCCAGAGATAAGCCCCGAAATTTCAAAAGCTGTGGTGTTGCCCGACAATCGTACTGTGGCCGATCCACACGGTTTCGTGCTGCGGTTGGTTGATCGGTTTCAGGCGCTCGGAGGACGTTTCCAAACGGGTGACGTGGTCGGGTTTGATCGTGGCGGGCGCATAGCCGGTGTTCTATTGGCTGGGGGTGAAATCCTAAAGGCAGACGAGGTCGTTCTCAGTGCCGGGGCTTATACGGGACGCTTGGCAAAAATGCTGGATGAACCGATCCCGCTTGAGACCGAGCGCGGGTATCACACGCACATCAAGGCACCAGAGATTGAGCTGAAGCACGCGATTATTTGGCCCGCCAAGGCCTTTATGGTCAGCCCGACCGCGAGGGGGATCCGTGTTGGCGGAACCGTCGAAATGGCCGGACTGGACGCAGCTCCGGATTATCGTCGTGCAAGTCTGACCGCCAAACGGGCTTGTAAGGCGCTGCCGAACTTGATGTTGCAAAACACATCCGAATGGATGGGTCACCGGCCCGCATTTCCCGACACGATTCCGGTCATGTCAGAATCCGCCAAAACACGCGGCGTATATTATGCAACCGGACATGGGCATTTGGGTCTGACTTTGGCGGCGACCTGCGCGCGGCATATGGGGGACTTGATTGTGGCGGGAAAGACGAGCCTAGATATGACAGCATTTCGGGTGGATAGGTTCTAGATATCCGAACCGCGCCGTTCGACACGCGGGCCAACACGGGACAAAAGGGGATCACACGCATGCGATGGAAGCGCAGTTTGCAAACGGTGGACGTTCACTGTGCCGGAGAGATCGGGCGCGTGATAACCGGTGGCGTTCTGGATGTTCCTGGCGCGACGATGGCCGCCAAGCTGGCCCACATCAACGAGGTTGATGACAGCTTGCGACGATTCCTGTGCTCTGAGCCTCGGGCGGCTGCCAATCATTCGTTTGTTCTGATCCTTCCGGCCTGCCACCCCGACGCAGATGTCGGGATGATCGTCCTGCAAACCGATCAGGCGCACGCCATGTCTGGGTCAAACGCGATGTGCGCCGTGACAGCCATCTTGGAAACCGGAATGATCGCAATGCGGGAACCTCAAACCCATGTTGTGTTGGACACGGCCGCCGGCTTGGTAACCGCGACTGCACATTGCAGTGAGGGCAAGGTCACGGGGGTCAGTCTCGACATGCCGCCGTCATTTGTCGCCAAGGCCGACAGCCGTATCGCGACGGGGCAATGGGGGGACATTGAGTATGATCTTTGTTTTGGGGGTGTGTTTTACGCATTGGTTGACGTCGATCAGGTCGGTTTGACGATCACCCCCGCAAATGCCCGCGCCTTGGCCGAGATTGGCACGCGTCTACGCGATCAGATTGCGGCCCAGTGCGACGTCGTGCATCCCGAAATCCCCGAACTCAACGGGCTGGCCTATGTGATGTTTCGCGCCCAAGACGACGACGGTGCTTTTCGCACATGCACGACGCTAAAACCCGCGCGGGCGGATCGTTCACCCTGTGGCACGGGGACGAATTCAACGATTGCGGTGCTTTGCGCCAAGGGGGCCATCAATGTTGGCGACGAAATCGTCACCCGTTCGATCATCGACGGCGCGTTTCATGCAAAGCTGATGGGCACCACACAGATCGGCCCTTACGACGCGTGCCGCGTGCGCGTTACCGGTCAGTGTTGGATATACGGGATGTCACAAATTGGCCTCGACCCAAGCGATCCGTTTCCCACCGGTTTCATTCTGTCCGACACATGGGGAGGGTAGCACCTTGAAACTTGGTTTCATTGGAACGGGCGTTATCACTGACGCCATTGTGCGCGGGTTGCTAAAGGCCGACTATCCGTTCGACGAAATTATAGTCTCAGCAAGATCGCGGGCTGTGTCGGCAGCTTTGGCTGCGCTTTCGACAAAGGTAAGCGTCAGCGAGGATAATCAGCAAATTGTCGACACGGCAGATATCGTGTTCTTCGCGGTTCTGCCGCAAGACGCCGAAGCGGTGATCGCGCCTTTGTCGTTTCGCGGCGAGTGCCAGGTTGTTAGCCTGATCGCCACGCAGTCGATTGAGAACCTACGGACGTGGGTCGGCAACGGTCCGCAGATTTGCAGGGCAATCCCGCTGCCCTCGGTGGCCGATCTTTCCGGCGTCTCGGTTGTTTTCCCAAGAACGCCTATGATCGAGGATTTGTTTGACACGCTGGGGCGCGCGGTCTCGGTTGAAACGATTGAGGAATTTGACGCATACGCCGTCGCCAGCGCGATGATGGGGATGTATTTTGGACTTTCTGAAACTTTGACCCAGTGGTTATCTGCGCAGGGAAATGATTATCAGGATGCGCGCGACTATCTCGCTGGCACATTTCAAGCCTTGGCCAATACAGCGATACAAACAACGGACCAGAGTTACGACCAATTGCGCATTGGCCATTCCACGCCGGGTGGGTTGAACGAACAGGTCCACAATGTTTTCGTCAACCAAGGCGGCGCGGATGCCCTTCTCGCCGCCTGCGAAAGCGTCGCCCAGCGTCTCCGAGGCATGCGCTAGTGTTTTAAAATCGTTCACCCAACAAGCGATAGCACCAGAATGGTTCCTCGGTCTTAATCGCATGGTTTAACCGAGCAGGTGAAAATCCAGTGGCTCGCCGCAGCACTCGGCCCATATGTGACTGATCGGCAAAACCGGCATCATAAGCAATCTCTGCCAGAGAGGCCCCTGAATTCTCAAGCGCAACTCGGTGCAGATATTCGACAGATGTATAAAATTCGAGAGCGCGCTTGGACTGGCCGCTCGACCGCTTCAGACGCCGCTCGACCGAGCGGAGGCTTTGGCCCGGACCGGACAGAGCGGCTTTTGCCAGTGCGTATTGCACCCAGTCGGAAATACCGGAATGCTCACCCTGAGCCTCTGATCGTTGGGCCGCCCACGGCTTGACCAATCGTGCGCAAAACAAGTCCCATGCTGAATCAGGGTTCAACTCCTCGGCAAACGCGCAGAGCGCACCAGTGATGTGTTCCGGAACGCTATCGTAGCGCTCATTCCCCCCGAGTTTGATCCAAGCGTCGTGATAAAAACCAACAGTCAAGGCCGTTACAGCGTCGGGTGACCAACTGACCGTCGGCGATTGTTGCGGTCCCATGGCGAATAGCGGCGCGGCTTTTCGTGGTCCTTCATTAGTCGCGACGTGAAGGGCACCGCTCAGGACCTTTGTAACAGACACCAAAGGCGAAGCCGGGAAGTAGTTTGTGCGGTCATGGGCGGATAGATCAACCCCGCGTGTGTCGCGATAAATCACTGCGAACATGCAACTGGCCAATGAAGCTGGAGCAACAAACAGTTTTGAAATTGTTCCCAAGGCTGGCTCCTTACCTGTCGCAATAGTTCTATAGAAACCACGAGAACAAAGGCAAATGTTAAGGACCGCAGTCACATGGATTAGCTCAATGCCAAAAATGAAATTCAACGGCCCTATCACCCTTCGACTTCGAAGTTTCCTGACGATTAATCGTATCGCCATGGGCACTTATTTTCGACATTTGTTTGGTCGGCGTATGGCCCCGGATTGGGGCGTAAATTTCGAAATCGGTATTCGGTTCTGGCGGCACCAACACACGGCGGCGATGACTCACTCCGATATCGCCGAGGGTCGATTGCTATACGACAGCTTGGTGACCCAAACGGATGATACCTATGACGTAGCGACCGAAGTGACGGATTGTCCGCAAGGGGTTTGGTATCATCCTCGCGGCATGAAGACGGACACGATCATTCTGCATTTTCACGGCGGCGGCTACACATTTCATGGTGAAATATCCAAACGTTACGCGGCGATGCTTGCGCATCATTGCGGGGCCAGCGTTTTTGCTCCGGACTATCGCTTGACACCGGAACACCCTCATCCCGCCCAGTTCGAAGACGCCCTTGACGCGTGGAGGTATGTTCTGCAGAGGACGCCGGCTGAACGTGTGGTCGTCATGGGGGACAGCGCAGGTGGCCACATGGCGCTTATGCTGTTGCAATCTCTGAAGACGGCAGGTCTTGCGCAACCAGCTCTTTGCGTGGGGCTGTGTCCCTGGACAGACATCGGGCCGCGCGGCGCTAGTCTGGCCATCAACGATCGCTACGATCTTGTGCAGGGTTGGATGGCGGTTCGGTTTGGCGAATGGCTGGACCCTGATTTGAGGTTTGGTCGCGAAACCTTATCGCCGATTTACCAAGATTTCTCGAACGTAGCGCCAATCTACATCCAGGTCGGCGGACGCGACGTTTTGCGCGATATGGTCCTCGAGTTCGCGGATGTTCAAAAGGCAAACTCCGTCGATATTTGCGTCGACCTGTGGCCGGACATGCCGCACAATTTTCAAGCCTATGATTCGCTCACCCAATCCTCGACCGAGGCATTGCGTAAACTCGCGAATATCGTGCAGCATCGAAAGATCGAAGCCGACAAAACCTAAGACTCAAACCCAGCGTTGCAGAGCGCCGCCGGATGGCGCTATGAAGGACGCTCGACGCAAATCGCGCCTTGGGCAATGTCATGAAACTTACCGGTCCATTTTTAATCATATTGGCGACATTGATGATCGACGGCATTGGCGTCGGGATCGTCTTTCCGATTATGCCCGACCTGATGGAGCGTGTCGGGGCCTCAAGCACTGCCGAGGGGGCTTTGTGGGGTGGCGTCATGATGTCGGCCTATGCGGCAACGATGTTTCTATTCGGTCCCATCGTCGGCAGCTTGTCGGATGCCTTTGGGCGCAGGCCGGTTTTGATCGCGGCGTTGGCGACGCTGACAATTGACTATGTGATTATGGCCATGGCCCAGTCCCTTTGGATCTTGTTGATCGGACGCGTGGTCGCGGGCATGGCAGGGGCCACCTATATCACAGCCACGGCCTATATCGCTGACATTGCAAAGCCAGACGAGCGTGGCGCGGCGTTTGGCATGATCGGGGCGGCCTTTGGCCTCGGGTTTGTTTTTGGGCCAGCGCTGGGTGGCCTTTCGTCGGGTTGGCATATTGTTGCGCCGTTTTGGATTGCCTCGGGTCTTGCGGCGGTAAACGTGGGGTTCGCGCTGTTTCTCTTGCCCGAGTCGCTGACGTCGGACCGGCGCAGGCCGTTCGGCAAGCGCGACCTCAACCCGTTTGCAACCATCGCGCGGGCCTTCGCCATTCCGGGCTTGGCAATCCCGCTGGTCTGTCTGTTTGTGTTTGAATTCGCGAATATGGTTTATCCGACGCTCTGGGCGTTTTGGGGCCGAGAGGTTTTCAATTGGGACGGGTTTCGCATTGGTCTGACATTGTCGGCCTATGGCATTTTGATCGCTGCCGTTCAGGCTGGCGTGCTTCCCCAGATGACCAAGCGTTTCGGCGACTACCGAACCTTGCTGATTGCCTTGATCGCAGCGGTCGTGGCAATGGGCGGGTTTGCCTGGACGACCGCTGTTTGGGCGGTGGCGGTCATCCTGCCAATCGCGGCCCTGTCGGACATGGCGCCTCCGTTGATGACAGCTTATGCGGCCAACCGAGTGGGCGAGGATCAACAAGGCGTCGTGCAAGGTGTCATCGCGTCGCTTGCATCGGTCGCGGCCGTGTTGGCGCCCTTGGCGATGACCGGGATATTTGAAAGTTACGTCGATGCAACCGGGGTCTACTTCCCGGGCGCGCCCTATCTGCTTGCCGCAGGTTTGACCCTGCTTATCATTCCCCTCGTGATGCGGATGCGCGCGAAATAGTGTGACGGGTTAGGGTTCAGCTGTGTCTCGCGACAGGTAACCCGCAAGAGCAATGCCAGAAACCGCGTGCCAAATGCCCCAGAACGCAGCGACCACGGCCATTCCGCCGAGGCCGTTGAAAAACCCGAATATCAGGATCAATCCAAGGCCTGAATTTTGGATACCGGTTTCGATCATCACGGCACGGCGGTCGAAATTCGAAAGACCTGCCAATCTGGCGGTTGTGTAGCCTCCAAATAAGGCGAGGGCGTTATGAATCAGAACCAAAACCGCGACCGCTCCTGCGAACTGTAGGAAAATCGCCCAGTTGGCGGATAGCGCCAGGACCACAAACGCCACAAAGATCCCCATGGACAAGTATTGCAGAGGTTGACGGATTCTGGCCGTGATCTCGGGACGTTTGGCGTTGAGAAACACACCGGCACACAATGGCAGAACAAGCATGATGCCCACCGTTATTGCGACCGACAGCGGATCAATCGCGGTTTCCCGCAAGATCGCGCGGGTCGGTTGATATAGGCTGCCCCAGAAGGCGATGTTGAACGGCGTTAGGAACAGGGCCCCAACGGTCGCAAACGCCGTCATCGACACTGACAAGGCCGCGTTTCCACCCGCACGATGCGTGATGAAGTTTGAGATATTGCCACCCGGACAGGCGGCAACAAGGATCAACCCCAAGGCAATCGACGGATGCGGTTTGGCGATC
>JBELFK010000147.1:0-7145 GCA_042092935.1 Paracoccaceae bacterium
ATAGGCGGCCTGGCCCTTTTGCCCGTCAAAGGCTGCGATCGATGCTGTGTTGATGATAACGCCACGCTCTGCGCCGTCGTCCGCATCGTTTTTGGCCATTTGCGCAGCAGCGAAACGCGACACGTTGAAAGTGCCGACCAGGTTAATGTCGATGGTCCGTTGGAATCCAGCAAGCGAATGCGGTCCGTCGCGCCCGACAGTTTTTTCTCCGGTCGCGATGCCTGCGCAGTTCACCGCGACAGTCACTCCATCCATGGTTTGTGACGCTTCTGCGATGGCATTGAGCACCGAGCTTTCGTCCGTCACGTCGGTTTGAACGAAATGCGCGCCGATGGATTTGGCGACGTCTTTCCCGTTTGGGTCGCGATCCAGGATTGTTACGCTGGCACCGTGGTCGCGAAACAGGGTCGCAGTTGCCAAGCCAAGGCCGCTCGCTGCTCCGGTGATGACGGCTTTGGAATTTTCGATGCGCATGGGGCGGCCCTCATTAATTGAACGTGTGTTCAACTAATGGCCCGATGGGCTGGCTGTCAAAAATTCCGTTACGGCAAAACGACTAAGCCGAGCAAGACGCCCCGCCGAGCACACAGAATTTCGCGCAATGGGGATGGTTAAGCGAGACCGGCTTTTCCGCGTCTTCCAGCGTCGTGCCCATTTCAAACGCGTCGTCATAGGCGATCAGCGTGCAAGCCAGCACCACCGGTGCACTCGCGCCTTTGCGCTTGACGACCATACGGGACGACGAACACATGACATCACTTGGGGATTTGTTGAGGATACCCCAACAGGCCGAAGTAATTTCGGGAACATCCACCTCAACGTCCATTTCAGGAAACAAAACCGTTTGTGCTGGGTCGTAGGCATCAATGCGAAGGTCATTATGCGCATAGAACCGCGCAAAGCCGTCGCGCGCTTCCTGTTCGGATTCGGCAAATGCCGCCCGTCCTGCGATGGCCGTTTGGATGTTACTATCGCGCATCCAAACCAGACCCCGTTTTGCAATTTCAAAGCTGCCTTTTCCACGTTCAGCATCGTGTATTTTGGCGGTGTGATGATCCAGCGATACCCGTAGCACCAACTGATCCGCAAATGCGGCGTTCAATGCGCTTAGACCATTGCGGATTTTCGCACGCATCATCGGACGCATAGCGTTGGTCAGCACAAGCACCTTGTAGCCGCGCTTCAGGCATTCTTCGATCATATCTAGAATGTCGGGGTTCATGAACGGCTCACCGCCGGTAAAGCCAATTTCGCGCACGGGCCATTTTCTTTGGCTGAGCTGATCGAGGTAATCGCGTACCTCAGCCACCGACAAATAGGTCAACGCGTCGTTGGTCGGCGAGCTTTCAATGTAGCAATTCAAACATTCGATATTGCACAGCGTACCGGTGTTGAACCAAAGCGTATCGGGATCGGTCAGGGCGACATGTGCCCGCTCTTGTCCGTCGGCTGTGAAACGCGGGTCTTGGAATTTTCCAAGATGGTTTGGTATGTAGTGCTTCATGCCCGTCTCAAAACATTCGTTACATATTGGTTGTCTGCTATGTAATACGAATGAGGGAAAGATTTTAGATACAATTTCGTGATTTTCCGTGTTGAAACTGGACATCATCCAATCATGCCGATAAACGGGCACCGTTAGCGCTAACAAAAGGGCCGTGATATGGTTACTCGCGTCATTCCAGTTGAACCATTTGATCTTGTCGTATTTGGCGGGTCAGGGGATCTCGCACGTCGCAAGATTTTACCCGGACTTTATCGCCGCTTTTGTGACGGTCAGATAACCGGCGATTCACAGATCATTGGCGCTGCCCGTGCCGAGTTGAACACCGAGGAATATCGCGCCTTTGTCTCGGCTTCGATTGACGAATTCAGCGGTCTCTCTCAGGATGACCCAAACCTCAAAAGCGCGTTTCTCGAAATTATCGACTATGTGCCCATCGATGCCAAAGGCGAAGGCGGTTGGAACGTTTTGGCCGAAAAGACCCGTCAGGGCGTGGTTAGCGCGTTTTACTTTTCAGTGGCGCCGTCGTTGTTTGGCGACATCGCCTCGCGACTGAAAAAGTTCGGACTTGCTGACGATCAAGCGCGGATTGTGGTCGAAAAACCCTTCGGGCATGATCTGAAAACCGCGCAGGATTTGAACGGCGTATTGGCCACCTATTTCGATGAATCGCAGATTTATCGGATCGATCATTACCTCGGCAAGGAAACCGTGCAAAACCTGATGGCGGTGCGCTTTGGAAATATGTTGTTCGAGCCGCTCTGGAATTCGCAATACGTCGATCATATTCAGATCACCGTCGCTGAAACGGTTGGGGTCGAAGGGCGCGGGGGCTACTACGATCAATCCGGCGCAATGCGCGACATGGTGCAGAACCACTTGATGCAACTGCTGTGTCTGATCGCGATGGAGCCGCCTGCGAAGTTTGATCCAGATGCGGTTCGCGATGAAAAACTCAAGGTCATCAGGGCATTGGACCCGGTCGACTGGCACCACATCGTGCGCGGCCAATATGCTGCCCACAATGATGAGCCGGGCTACCGTGAGGCCGTTGATGATCCAAAGTCCAAAACTGAAAGTTTCGTGGCGCTGAAGGCGCATATCAGCAACTGGCGGTGGGCTGGCACGCCCTTCTATCTAAGAACCGGCAAGAAGATGCGGGCGCAGGCCAGCGAAATCGCCGTTGTGTTCAAGGACACGCCGCACTCGATCTTCGGTCCCGAAGCGGGCAATCACCGCAATGTCCTCGCTATTCGGTTGCAGCCAAACGAAGGTATGACGCTCGACGTGACGATCAAGGAACCAGGACCGGGTGGGATGCGCCTGTTGGATGTGCCTCTGGACATGAGTTTTGCCGAGGCACTTGGCGGAACCACGGTGCCAGACGCCTATGAACGCCTGATTATGGACGTGATCCGTGGCAACCAGACCCTGTTCATGCGCGGAGATGAGGTCGAGGCCGCATGGGCGTGGACAGATCCCATTATCGACGGGTGGACAGCGCGAAACGACGTGCCAAAACCCTATGATGCCGGCAGCTCTGGACCCGAGGACAGTTTGATGTTGATGCACCGCGATGGCCGTAAATGGAGAGATATTCGTTCATGAATATAAAAGAGTACCCTGATCGCGACATGATGATGATCGATTTGGCGGCAACGATTGCCTCTGAATTGGAATCGGCTCTGCACCATCAAGAAAGGGCAACGCTGGTCGTGCCCGGTGGAACAACGCCCGGGCCGATATTCGACGACCTTTGCGCGGTTGATTTTGAGTGGAGCCGCGTTGACGTCATGCTGTCCGACGAACGCTGGGTGCCCGAAGACAGTGAGCGGTCAAATACCCGCCTGTTGAAAGAACGGCTGTTGGTCGAACACGCACAAGCTGCACGGTTCATACCGCTCTATGCCAAGGCCGACACGCCCGAAAAGATCATTCCTGAGCTTGAAAGCGTTATTCGACCTTGCTTGCCAATTTCGGTTCTTCTTCTGGGAATGGGGGCGGATATGCACACGGCTTCGATCTTTCCGGGCGCGGACAATCTTGATCTGGCGCTGGAAAAACACGCGCCGATCCTCGTGCCGATGCGGGCCCCGGGTGCGCCGGAACCCCGTGTCACCCTCAGCGCGCATGTGCTGAATGAAGCAATTTCTAAACACATTGTGATTACAGGGGATGAAAAGCGCGCGGCGCTTGAGAAAGCAAGCCATCTATCTGCATCAGAAGCGCCAATTCGGGCGGTTCTTAGCGGTGCAATCATACATTGGGCAAAATAATGAACTCTGACCTACTTGATCTCTATGCCACTGTCGAAAACCGAAAAATCACGGATTTGTTTTCGGCCAACCCAAACCGTGCGGCTGATTTTTCAGCCCGTTTTGGCGACATGCTGTTTGATTTTTCCAAGACCAATATAGACGCAAAGGCGCTAAGCGCGTTGGTCGAATTGGCCAACGACAAGGGTGTCGGTGCAAAGCGCGATGCGATGTTTGCCGGTGAAAAGATCAATGAAACCGAAGGGCGCGCGGTTCTTCATACGGCTCTGCGTAACCTCGACGGCGGCCCAGTGATTGTTGATGGCAATGACGTCATGCCAGGTGTTCTAGAGACTCTCGATCGGATGCAGGAGTTTTCGGATCAGGTGCGCGATGGGCGCTTTGTGGGGCAGGGCGGCCAGATTACGGATGTGGTGAACATCGGAATCGGCGGATCGGACCTTGGCCCCGCGATGGTCACGCTTGCACTGGCACCCTATCACGACGGTCCAAAAATCCACTATGTGTCAAACGTTGACGGGGCGCATATCGCCGACACGCTGCGGACATTGAACCCCGAGACGACGCTGGTTGTGGTTGCCTCAAAAACATTTACCACGATTGAAACAATGACCAACGCCCGCACCGCGAAGGCGTGGTTGGGGCAAAAAGTTGCGGACCCGTCCAAACAATTCGCCGCCCTGTCAACCTCGCTGGAAAAAACGGCGGCTTTTGGCATTTCTGACGATCGCGTTTTTGGATTTGAGGATTGGGTCGGCGGCCGCTATTCGCTTTGGGGGCCGATTGGTCTCGGGATTATGTTGGCGGTTGGCGCACCTGCGTTTAAAGCGCTGTTGCGCGGCGGTCAGTCTATGGACACCCATTTCCGCAGTGCTGCGTTTGAAGAAAATCTGCCGGTCTTGCTGGCGCTGGTCGGCGTGTGGCACAACCAAGTCTGCGGCTATGCGACCCGTGCCGTGTTGCCCTACGATCAACGACTGTCGCGACTGGCGGCCTATTTTCAGCAGTTGGAAATGGAATCCAACGGCAAATCCGTGATGATGGACGGCGCAGATACGCCGGTTCATACAGGCCCTGTTGTTTGGGGCGAACCGGGCACCAACGGGCAGCATGCGTTTTACCAACTGATCCACCAAGGCAGCCGGGTGGTCCCTTGCGAATTCATGATCGCAGCCGAGGGTCATGACCCCGATCTTGCGCATCAACACGAATTGCTGGTCGCCAATTGCCTCGCCCAGTCCGAGGCTTTGCTTGTCGGTCGCACGCTGGATGAAGCCCGCGCGAAAGTTGCTGACGCCTTTGAGGGCGACGAACTGGAACGTCAGGCCCGTCATCGGGTCTTCCCCGGGAATCGCCCATCGACGACGCTGATCTACCCCAAGCTCACGCCCGAGGTTTTGGGGCAGATCATCGCGCTTTATGAACATCGCGTGTTTGTTGAAGGCGTGATCCTTGGGATCAATTCATACGACCAATGGGGCGTTGAGCTGGGGAAAGAGCTTGCTACCGCGCTCGGACCCGTAGTGTCGGGACAGGTATCGGCCGACGACAAAGACGGTTCAACGCAGCAGCTAGTAGATTACGTTCTCAGACACCGCGCTTAACCGACGGGCAGGATAAGCTCGGCTTTCAAACCGCCCAACCGCTTGCTGTCACCAAGCCGAAGCTGCCCGCCATGCGCGCGGGCAACATCGGCGGCGATGCTAAGGCCAAGCCCGACACCTGTCGCAATGTTCTGATTGCGGGCAGGGTCAAGACGCGCGAAAGGTTTCAGCGCCTCGCCACGCTTTTCCTCAGCGATTCCGCTGCCCGAGTCCTCAACCGAAATGACCACAGTTTTTTTGCGCTGAACGACCGAGATTTCCGCCAGATTTCCGTAGTTCAAAGCGTTGTCGATCAGATTTTCCAACGCCCGGCGAATGGCAACTGGGCGAAGTTGCAGCGTAGTCCCAGTGATGGTTTTGGCTATACTGACCGGCTCGCCTCGTTTGGTGTAATCCGCGACAATGTCCGCGGTCAAAGCAGCCGGATCAACCGATTCAGCCTCGGCGGCGGTTTCGGCGTCGCGACGTGCGAACGCAAGAAACTCGTCCAACAGGCGCTGCATATCTTCAACGTCTTTTTGCATGGCCTCGGCGCTCGGGTCATCCGACATGGACAGCGCCAGTTTCAAACGGGTCAGAGGCGACCTTAAATCGTGGCTCACCCCCGACAGCATCAGGGTGCGCTGTTCAATATGGCGATCAATGCGGGCACGCATCTCTAAAAACGCGTTGCCGGCGGACCGGACTTCGTAGGCACCCGAAGGGCGGTAGGGAATGTGGCGGCCTTTTCCAAAGGCCTCGGCAGCGTAGGACAACCGTTTGATCGGGCGCAGTTGATTGCGCAAAAAGGAATAGGCAATGACGACCATGAACAGGCCCAGCCCAATCGTCCAGACGATCAGCTGATGAGGGTTCAACGCAGACACGCGGTTGCGGGTAAAGGCGACCTCGAGATCGCCCCATTTGGTCGGCAGGTAGACCGTGACGTCCCAATCATTGGGCATCAGGATCGGACCAATGTCCGCAATGCCGTCGGTCAGCGATCGAATAACCGTGATCCCTGTAAAGTCCAGAAACCTGCGAAGGTTGCCGTCCGGCATGTCACTGGGATCCGTATCTGTCGCGCTCAGATTAAGCGGCACCGCGACCTCTTGAACAGCCCGCAAGGCGCTTTCCTTGTCGGGCGCATTGTTTGCAATTTCCTGCAACAAGTGAAATTCCATCACCAGCGCCTGGGTCAACTGAACGGTTACGTCCTCAAAATGCCGTTGCACGAACACCAGTGACACCCCGATTTGAAGCGTGACCACGGGCACGATCAGAATCAACGCGGCGCGCCCATAAAGTGATCGCGGCATGTATTGTTTGAGCCATTGGAAAAACATGCCTAAACGTACAAGACAGAGATCAGGGTTGAAAGAGCGATGAATCAGGAAACAGTGACCACGCCCGCCGACCAAGTCCGTCGGCTCATCGCACCCAACGCGTCTCCAATGACCTATTGGGGCACAAACACCTATTTGGTCGGTCAGGACAAAATTGCGGTGATCGATCCTGGCCCAGCAGATCCGTCCCATATCGAACGCATCGTCGAAACCGCCGGCGGATCCGACCGGATCAGCCACATATTCGTGACTCACGCCCATGTCGATCACTCGCTTGGCGCGCGGCCGCTTGCTGCCCGAACCGGTGCGCCGATCTATGCCTATGGTGCAGCACACCGAGGTCAGTCCAAATTGATGCAACGGTTGGTCTTGGATGGTCTAAGCAGCGGAGGCGAGGGGATCGACAATGACTTCACGCCCGATGTTCAACTTGAGG
>JBELFK010000148.1:0-5945 GCA_042092935.1 Paracoccaceae bacterium
CAACGGTTTTCGAGACCGCCCCGTTCGACCACTCCGGCACCTCTCCGCGGGGGTCTGGTGAGGGGCGTTTAATCCGAGTTTCCCGAAGGCGCAACCGATTTTATGCGAATTTTGAGCGTCCCGAATTATTTCCACGACAATTCAATCGAAGACAATTATATGGCTGCCTATGCTACGCTATATTATTGTATTTCTACTACTCCCGCTCCAACTGTTTGCCCAATCCGCCAACACGGATGCTCTGATCCCGCTGATGCGTTTTGGCGAGCTTGCCGATGTCACGCGCCAGGAAGGTCTTGTGGGGAACGAGACCCTTTTGCAGGATTTCGGCCTACCTACAGACGAGGAGCTTTGGCAGGAAAAACTTGACGAAATATTCGAGGTTACCCGCATCGAATCTCTGTTCGAAGCCGGATTTTCGGACGGTTTCAATTCACGCTCGACAACCGAGGTGCTTGAATTTCTGCAAGATCCCGATTGGATTGAGATAGTCACCCTGCAAAACGACGCCGCCATTGCGACTTTGGACCCCGACATCGAAGCGGCGAGTTTCGAGGTCTACTGGGATCATGTCGATAGAAACTCCAAGCGTCTTGCGGCGCTGGAAAAACTCATCGGCACGGTTAATCTGATCGAGCAAAATATAGCCGGCGCTATGAATGGGATGATAACGCTCAATCAAGGTATGTCATCGATCATCCCTGAAATGGCCTATCCCGAGGAAGATCTGTTCGCTTTTTTCCTTGAGGAAGAAGAGTCGATGCGTGCGGACATATCCGAATCTCTGCTGTCTTTTTTCCTGATGACCTATGAGCCTATTTCCGATCAGGTTTTACGCGACCAGATCGCATTCTGGAGCACCCAGGCGGGACAGGATTTGTCGAACGCCATGATGCGTGCTTACGACGAGGTTTATGACAGTCTGACTTACGACCTCGGACGGGCTATGGCCGAGATGCTGACCGAGACAGCATTATAGGGAAATCCGCTTGACTTATCATCGGCGCAAAGCGATATACCGCGCACCCGTCAGGATTCCCTGTTTCGGGCATTGAAACTATCGTCTAATCGACGCGCAGTTCGAGGTGGCCATCGGGCCGAAAACTCCCGCAAGGGGACCATAGAACGCGGTAGAATAAAGGAAGAACGCATGTTCGCGGTTCTAAAAACCGGCGGCAAGCAGTACAAAGTTCAATCGGGCGACGTGCTCCGTGTTGAAAAACTGGCTGCAAACGCAGGTGAAACAATCCAATTCAACGACATTCTGATGCTTGGTGGCGAAACGGCCACTGTTGGCGCACCGTTTGTTGCAGACGCTGGTGTCCAAGCTGAAGTGATCGATCAGATCAAAGGCGAAAAGACGATTAAATTCGTGAAACGCCGCCGGAAGCATGGGTCCAAGCGTACCCGTGGCCACCGTCAGCAACTGACACTCGTTCGCATCACCGACATCCTGTCGGCTGGCGCTGAAAAGTCAGGCGTAAAAGCAGCTCTTGGCGCGGCATCCGCTCCTGCCTCTGCTGCACCTGCGGCGGCACCGAAAGCAAAAGCTGCCCCGAAGAAAGCAGAAGCCGCCGCGCCGGTTGCTGACGCATCTGCGGATGATTTGTCGGTACTAAACGGTGTTGGTCCGGCAGCTGTCAAAAAGCTGAACGCGGCAGGCATCACCACTTTCGCCCAACTCGCAGCCGTTGACGGCGACGTTGAAGGTGTGAAAGTAAAACCGGAATGGATTGAGCAAGCCAAAGAGCTGGCTCAGTAACCAAGGCTTAGGAGATACCCAATGGCACATAAAAAAGCAGGCGGTTCATCCCGTAACGGTCGCGACTCAGCTGGTCGTCGTCTTGGTGTGAAACTATATGGCGGCCAAGCCGCAATTCCTGGCAACATCATCGCGCGTCAGCGCGGCAACAAGTGGTGGCCAGGTGAAGGCGTAGGCCAAGGCAAAGATCACACAATCTTCGCAACTGTCGAAGGCGCTGTGACTTTCCGCAAAGGCTTCAAAGGCCGCACCTATATTTCGGTTCTCCCAGTGGCGGAGGCTGCTGAGTAAGCCGACCTTAAGGTTTCGAAAAGAAAAAAGGGGGATCGGCACTGCCGGTCCCCTGTTTCGTTGTTGGGAT
Source organism: Paracoccaceae bacterium (assembly GCA_042092935.1). Lineage (GTDB taxonomy): Bacteria > Pseudomonadota > Alphaproteobacteria > Rhodobacterales > Rhodobacteraceae > JASMHC01. The sequence continues at coordinate 2,124 of JBELFK010000148.1, forward strand.
TGAAGAATGGGCGTTGCGATAGGCAGCTTCTTGGTTTTTGCGGCAAGTCAGGTGGGAACACCTGGCCCTGCAAACATGGCCTTGATGGCGACGGGGGCCCGTTTCGGATTTCGCCGTGCGCTGCCTTTTGTTGCGGGTGTTCTTGTCGGCAAACAGTTTGTCATCTGGCCTGTCGGCTTCGGCTTGATGGAGGTTGCACAACGCGCACCACTGGTGTTCGAAATGCTCAAGTGGGCCTCGGCGGCCTATTTGTTCTGGCTTGCGTGGAAAGTCGCTCAGTTGCGGCTGGATGCAGACAAGTCGGTTGAAAGCCCACCGGGCTTTCTGGCAGGTTTGGTGGTACATCCGCTCAATCCCAAGGCTTGGGCGATGATAACAGGCGGTTTTACACATTTCGTTGATCCGGGGACGCCCGCCTTGCAGGCAACCCTCATCATAGCCATCTGCCTATTTGGGTTGCAGGCGGTTCTGCATCCGATTTGGTCCTTGGGAGGGGACCGGATTGCACGAACCGTTGCAGGCACTTCAATCGAACCATGGTTGATGCGCTTTCTTGCCCTGTTGGTCGTTGGTTCAGTTTTATTTGTGCTTTTCGGAGGAGGAAAGTCATGAAGATGGAAGCAATCGCTTCGCAATTGGTCATTGAAAGCGACCGTTGTATTTTGCGTCCCTTGGCCTATTCGGACAAAGGCATGATCGAGCATTACGCCGCAGACGAACGTGTCGCGCGGATGACCCGCTCGATCCCTTATCCCATGGCTCCTGGGACCGTTGACGCGTTTATTGAGCGCGCCAATTCTGATGACCGCGACGAAGACATCTGGGTCATGGACGGCACCCGTTTTGGCGGGCCCGAGATGATGGGCGTCATGTCCCTCAAACGGATGGACCGCAACCAGACCGAGATCCGCTATTGGGTTGCGCCTGCGTTTTGGAGCACAGGCCTTGCGTCCTCGACAATTCCAGCGCTGCTGGCCGCCAACCCGAATGACAACGACACAATGTTTGCCGAAGTCTTTCAGGACAACCCGGCCTCGGCCCGTGTGCTGACTAATTGCGGCTTCAAATATCTTGGCGACGCTGAGACCTTTTCGGTGGCCCGCAACGCCAATGTCCCAACCTGGACCTATATGAAGCGACTAAAGTCGTAACTTCCCGCGCCCAATGGCTCTCGTGCCTTCGGGCGCGGAGTATCGGAGCGAGAAGACCATGGATATTAAACTCAGACATTTCCGGCCAGATGATTTCGACGCGTTTCACGCGATGAACTCAGACTTTGAAGTCGTCAAGATGACAGCGACTTGGCCGTTTCCTGCAGACGAAGCGTTTACTCGGATGCGGATGAATACCCCAGAAGCCAAAGCGGGGTTGGTCAATGCCATTGAAGTTGAAGGCGTTTTTGCAGGCTCGATCGGTGGCGTAAATGGTGGCTTGGGTTACATGTTGCGTCGCGAGTTCTGGGGAAGGGGGATAATGACGCAGGCGGTTGGTTTGAAAATCGGCCAGAGTTTTTCCGACCCAGACCTTGAAGAGTTGAAAGCCTGCGTTTGGCACGACAATCCTGCTTCGGCGCGCGTTCTTGAAAAGGTGGGCTTTAAATCGGCATTCACCTGCAAGGATTACTGCAAAGCCCGCGACGCCGAGATGGATGCGATCCACTATAAACTCAGCCGCGCGGACTGGCGGCGATTGGACGGTGCCTCATGACACCCCACCTCAGAACCGAGCGCCTGACATTGCGGCCACTGCTCAAAGCCGATGCCACTTCACTCGTCCGCCACCTCGCCGACTGGTCTGTTATGCGTTGGCTTTCCGCCCCGCCTTGGCCATATACACTGACAGACGCGCGCGATTTTATTGAGCGCGGCGATAATGCGCATTGGGCCATTGACGATGGCAGTGGTTTGATCGGGTCAATCTCGGTGGGCGATGATCTTGGCTATTGGCTTGCCAAATCCCATCATGGCAAAGGTTTGATGTCCGAGGCCGTTCGGGCCGTCCTCACCCATCGCTTTCGGACGTCGGAGGAGCCTGCGCAATCTGGTCACATGATCGGAAATCTGGCCTCTCGCAGCGTCCTTTTGAAACATGGCTTCGTTGACACGCACATTGAACCGGTTTTGTCCCGTCCACTGGGCCGAGAAACCGATATTCAACGCATGGAATTAACCGCCGAACGCTGGCACAGCTTGAGAACCGCGGCGCAATAGCGTATCCGCAGCGTCAAACAGATTGAAAGCACACTTATGAAATTTCTCGACCTCGCAAAAGTCTATATCCGCTCCGGTGCGGGTGGCTCTGGTTGCGTTAGTTTCCGGCGCGAGAAATACATTGAATACGGTGGACCTGACGGCGGCGACGGTGGCAATGGAGGTTCTGTGATCGTTGAGGCGGTCGAAGGCTTGAATACTTTGATCGATTTTCGCTATCAGCAGCACTTTTTTGCCGGCAATGGCCAACCGGGTATGGGTAACCAGCGCACCGGCCATAGCGGCGCGGACATTGTTTTGCGCGTCCCCGCCGGCACCGAGGTTTTGGACGAAGATCAAGAAACGCTGATTGTGGATATGGTCAATGTGGGCGACCGTTTTGTGCTTGCCAAGGGCGGCAACGGCGGCTTTGGGAACCTGCACTTCAAGTCATCCACCAACCAAGCCCCACGCCGCGCCAATCCCGGTCAGGAATGTATTGACCGCACGATCTGGATGCGTCTCAAGTTGATCGCCGACGTTGGCCTTTTGGGTTTGCCAAACGCCGGTAAGTCGACATTTTTGTCGGTTACGTCAAACGCACGTCCGAAGATCGCGGACTACCCGTTTACCACGCTGCATCCAAACCTCGGTGTCGTTGGTGTCGATGGGACTGAATTCGTGGTCGCGGACATTCCCGGTTTGATCGAAGGCGCGTCCGAGGGGCGGGGCCTCGGCGATCTGTTTCTCGGTCACGTCGAACGCTGTTCAGTGTTGCTGCATCTGGTCGATGGCACCTCGGACGATGTCGTCAAAGATTATCAAACCATCATCAACGAGATTGAATCCTACGGCGGTTTCCTCGCCGAAAAGCCGCGCGTCACCGTTCTCAACAAGATCGATACGCTGCCCGAGGAATTTCAAAAAGAATACATCCGCGAGCTTGAAGAAGCCTCGGGGGGCAAGGTTATACCCATGTCGGGCGTTTCGCAGATTGGCGTAACCAATGTGCTACGCGCTTTGCGCCAACAGATTGATGACGACAAACTTCAAATCAAAATGCAAAACGAGGACCCCGAGACGTGGCACCCATAAGCGACGCAAAACGCGTCGTTGTCAAAATCGGCTCGGCGCTATTGGTCGATAAAGAAACCGGAGCGCTTCGCTCGGCCTGGCTGCAAGGGCTTGCCGCCGACGTTGCTGCTTTGCGCGCACGTGGAACGGATGTTGTTCTTGTGTCCTCGGGATCCATTGCACTTGGGCGTCAGGTCCTGGAATTACCCAATTCCGAGCTTCGCCTCGAACAATCACAGGCAGCGGCCGCAGTCGGTCAAATCCGTCTTGCCCGCGCCTATGAAGAGGCTCTGGCCCCCCACAACATCAAAACAGCTCAAATTCTGGTGACGCTAGAGGACAGCACGGATCGCCGTCGCTACCTGAATACGCGGGCGACATTGGCGACTTTGATCGGCCTTTATGCCGTGCCCATCGTCAATGAAAACGACACGGTTGCCACAGACGAAATCCGCTTTGGCGACAACGATCGTCTCGCCGCGCAAATCGCTGTCACGGTTGGTGCCGACCTTTTGGTTTTGCTTTCAGATGTGGATGGCCTCTATTCGGCCAATCCCCA
>JBELFK010000148.1:6045-7128 GCA_042092935.1 Paracoccaceae bacterium
CTCGCTCAAGGCGACCCGCACACAGCCCGCAAACGTTGGATCGGCACGATGAAACCAAAGGGCGACATCACCGTCGACGCAGGCGCAGCCAAAGCATTGGCCCAAGGTAAAAGCCTTCTCTCGGCGGGGGTCACGCAGGTTTCGGGCGATTTTGGGCGCGGCGACCCTGTGACGTTGCGCGATCCTGCTGGCCTTCATCTGGGGCAGGGCCTTAGCCGCTACACTGCATCCGAAGCGCAGGCGATCAAGGGCCAACGCTCGCAAGCAATCGAATCCATACTTGGCTATCCCGCTCGCACGGCCCTCATCCACCGCGATGACATGGTCCTCTAAATCTTTTGTCCACAAATATCCCCGCCGGAGGCATACTTCGCCGCGCAGCGGCAGAAAGGCAGAACATGACCGACACGCAAAACATAGACGCGATCATGGACGACATCGGCAAACGCGCCAAAGCCGCCGCGGCTGAGTTGGCCTTTGCATCCGCGGAACGCAAGCACGCGGCATTGATTTCGGCCGCGGACTCGGTCTGGAAAAACCGTGCCGAGATCATCGCGGCCAATAAACTGGACCTCGAGTTTGGGCGCGACAAAGGGTTGTCATCTGCGATGATGGACCGCCTGATGCTTGACGAACCGCGCGTACAAAGCATCGTCGATGGACTGAAGGCCGTCGCCGAACAAGCCGATCCCGTCGGCGAAGTGATCGAGGAATGGGATCGTCCGACTGGTCTCAGTATCCGTCGCGTGCGCACCCCATTGGGGGTGATCGGCGTGGTCTATGAAAGTCGCCCCAACGTCACGGCAGACGCCGGTGCGCTATGCCTGAAATCTGGTAACGCCGTCATTCTGCGCGGCGGCTCAGAGAGTTTCCACAGCTCGGGTGCTATTCACGCCTGTCTGGTGCAGGGCCTTCGCGACGCAGGCCTGCCCGAAGATGCGATCCAATTGATCCCCACCCGTGATCGCGCCGCCGTTCAGAAACTACTGACCATGACCGACTATGTGGATGTTATCGTGCCCCGTGGCGGTAAGGGTCTTGTTGGCCTTGTGCAACGTGAAGCGCGCGTGCCGGTATTTGCTC
>JBELFK010000149.1:0-7090 GCA_042092935.1 Paracoccaceae bacterium
GCGGGCCCGTCATTTTTCATTGGTTACTCATAAATCCAGTAAGAACGCACCCTGCCAGAGATTGCTCTGAGCGGACAAAACTGCACGCATATTAGTCCGGGTCGCAAGGTCGCCCGGACACGCGCCCGCACGCCCCATGGCGGGCGCATGTACTCTTGTCGAAAATATTGCAGTTTATCGACGCCGCACAAAAGTAGTGTTACCCCCGCACCCCCGCGAAGCGTTCCTGCCAGTCCTCGCGCTGCTCGTCGGTGATCTTGGCGAACAGCACCTCGGGCACTGAGAATGCATGCCCCTCTGGCAGGGCCGCCAGCGCAGCCTTGACATCATCGGGCCACTCCATGTCCAGCGTATTCATCGCCGACAGCATCCTCGCGGCAGTGGTGGGGATGAAGGGTGCGGACAGCACCGCGTAAAGCCGGATCAGGTTCAGCCCCAAACGCACCTGCGCCGCGGCTTGCTCGGGGTCGGTTTTAAAGGTCGACCACGGCGCGGCGGCCTGAAGATACTCATTGCCTGCCACCCAAATGGCCCGCAACTCCTGCGCGGCCTTGCGGACCTCTTTGTCCTCCATGAAGCCTTCATAGGCGCGGATCTTGGCCGTCAGATCGGCGATCAACGCCTCCTCCTGATCGCCGTAAACGCCACCATCCGGCACCACCTCGCCAAACTTCGAGCGGCAGAATTTGGTGATCCGGCTGACGAAATTGCCCAGCACATCGGCCAGATCCTTGTTCACACCGGCTTGAAAATTCTCCCACGTGAACTCACTGTCCGAGGTCTCGGGCACGTTGCTCAGCAACCACCAGCGCCAGTAATCGGCGGGCAAAATCTCAAGCGCCTGATCCATGAACACCCCCCGCCCGCGCGAGGTGCTGAACTGGCCACCGTCATAATTGAGGTAGTTGAACGACTTGATGAAATCGACCAGCTTCCACGGCTCGCCCGACCCGAGGATCGTGGCAGGGAAACTCAGCGTGTGGAACGGCACGTTATCCTTGCCCATGAACTGGGTATAGGTCACGTCCTCCGCGCCCTTGTCGGTGCGCCACCAGCGCTGCCAATCGCTGCCTTTTCCGGCGGCAACCCATTCCTGCGCGCAGGCGATATATTCGATGGGGGCGTCGAACCAGACGTAGAAAACCTTGCCCTCCATCCCCGGCCACGGTTGATCGCCCCGCATCACCGGCACGCCCCAATCGAGGTCACGGGTGATGCCACGGTCCTGCAACCCGTCGCCGTCGTTCAGCCATTTCTTCGCAATCGAAGTCGTCAGAACCGGCCAGCCCTCACGGGTGTCGATCCAGTTTTCCAGCTTGTCTTTCAACTGGCTTTGGCACAGGTAAAGATGCTTTGTCTCGCGCATCTCAAGCTCGGTCGACCCCGAGATCGTCGAATGCGGATTTATCAACTCAACGGGGTCTAACTGCTTGGTGCAATTGTCACATTGGTCACCACGCGCACTTTCGAAACCGCAGTTGGGGCAGGTGCCTTCGATGTAGCGATCCGGCAAAAAGCGACCGTCCGCATGGGAATACATCTGGGTTTCATTGACTTCGCGGATCAGGCCCTGATCTGCCAGAACACCGGCGAAATGTTGGGTCAGCTTCTTGTTTTCATCGCTTGACGAGCGGCCAAAATGGTCAAAGCTGAGACCAAATCCTTCGGCGATCCTGGCCTGGACCTCCCACATTTCAGCGCAGTATTCGGCCACCGGTTTGTTCGCCTTGGCCGCCGCCAGTTCCGCCGGTGTGCCGTGTTCATCGGTCGAGCAGAGGAACAAGACCTCGTTGCCCCGCGCCCGCTGGTAGCGGGCGAACAGGTCTGCGGGCAGTTGGCTGCCGACAAGGTTGCCCAAATGTTTGATGCCATTGATGTATGGAATCGCCGAGGTGATGAGGTGCCGTGTCATGGTCCGCGCCCTTAAAAAACGTTTCGCACCTCATAGCGCATGGCGTGTCCAAGGACCACCACCGTTGCGCCTTTACCTTTGGAAAAATACTCGAAACCCAAGCTGTCCTGTGGCGCCGCGCTAGCCGCGTCTGTCACGGGTGCGCTTCATCAAACGCCCGATGGTAAAGGATGTTCTTGGGGCGTAAACATAGGGCGTTTTTTCCTCCATCGTCGGACGGGCGCGCATCCGGACCAGACCGAAAACCACAAGGATCGCGTGACCGGCGGCGATCATCACGAACATGGCGGGCGGTCCGAAATATTGGATCAATTGTGACGCCAGCAATGGGGCGGCAATCGCGCCGAGCGCGAAAAAGAACATCAGCGCGGCCGACAGTTCCACGCGTTCGTCGGACGAGGCAAAGTCATGCGCGTGGGCCGCCGCGACCGAGTAGATCGGAAAGGTTGTCAGCCCAAAGAGACCCGCCGTCACCATGATCCCCCAGATCGGCAGATCATGGGTGAGGGCTGTGAGCATGCTCGACAGGATTGCCGCGACAGACAGCCAGATCAGCACCCAACGGCGGTCGTATTTGTCGGCCAGCCAGCCCATAGGGTATTGGGCGATGGCCCCTCCGGCGACAAAGGCGGCAAGGAAATAGGCGATCTCGCTGATGGGCAGGCCGACCTCTTGGCCATAGAGCGGGCCGACCATGCGGAACGAGGCGCTGGAAAGCGCGGCGACGATGACGCCAGCCGCAGCCAGAGGCGAGCGGCTCAGCGCCAGCATGGGGCGCAAGCGAGGGGCCGAGGGTGTGTCGGGTTCGCTGGTTTTGGTCAGCGTCATTGGCAGCAGTGCCGCGCAGCAAATCAACGCCAGTATGTTGTAGGATACATAGCTGGCTGGCTCGAGCACCGAGATAAACATTTGCGCCGCCAGCGAGGCCCCCATGTCGGCGACACGGTAAACGCCCATCGTGCGGCCTCGGGTTTCGTTGGTGACTTTGGCCTGGAGCCAGGCCTCGATCACGGTGTAGCAACCGGCGATACAAATCCCCGTGGCGACCCGCATGATGGCCCATGCGGTCGGGTCGATGATGAGCATGTGGGCGATCATGCCAATCGCACCCGCAGCGGTGAAGGCGGCAAAAGCGCGGCTGTGGCCGATCTCGCCCATCAGGCGTGGGGCCCACCAGCACCCGATGAAAAACCCGACGAAATGCGCCGAGCCCAAGAGACCGATTTGGCCGGTGGTAAAGTTCAGAGTGATGCCCGACAGCGCATCCAGCGGCCCGATGGCACCGGACGAAAGTTGCAGCAGGATGACCGAAAGAAAGAGGGCCGCGAAGGAGATGAGCATGCGCATGGCGTTGGGGCATTCTGAGGTTGTGTAGGGTCAACCTGACAGGCTGACCCACAACGGCAAGCGGGTTTTCGACAAACTTGGTCGAATTTAGAGGTTTCTCGGGTTTTGTTTTGGTCGGGGGTTTTGGGGCGGCCGTTCAGACGGCCATCCGAAACGCCCCTGCCGTGTGGCTGATGTGCCATTCAGCCACCGGGTCTGTGCGGGCGCGCAATCGCTTGAGCCTCCAGCCCTCTTCGCCGGGTTTGTGGTTGGGCGACAGCTTCCAGCGGCTTTCGACCCCCTGTGCGCCGCCGTCCCCCGGGGTGAGCAGAAGGCCGGTGGGCAGAAGGTTGCCCTCAACCCCGCCGGTTTCGGCGGCCAGATGTTGCCGCCGCACCGCCGTCAGGCCGGGCAGCCCGGGGATGTCGGCGATGGCAAGCGCGACGATTCCGCTGCGGAGCGCTTCTTCGAGCGTCCAGAGAATATCCTCGGGGCGTTGCGGGCTGACAAAGATGAACCGGCCCGGATCCGCGATCCCGACCATGCCGTCGGGGTTCAATGCCTCGGGCATCCAGGACGGAGAAATCCACAGCACCGGCCCCTCGGTTCGGGCCACCACCCAAAGCGCAAAGAGATGTCGCGCTGCGCCGCAGCATTCGTGCAGGCGGCCCTTTTTAAGCTCCAACTCTCCGATCACGGGCTGACCGGAACGGGGGCGGTGCTTTTGGCGGGTGAGCAATTGAGTCGTCATGGGAGAAGTATATATGTTCCCTAAATGTTCTCAACATTCTTTTGCCCCGTCCGCTCAGCCGGATTGAGCTGCGGCAGGGCGAGACGACGGAGAGATGCCAAAAATCCCGTCGCCCGAAAACCTTGACCGCGGCGACAAGACATTCGCCCATGGGGGTGCTATCCCCTTGGCAAGGAACACCTTATGGAGACGTCGCAATGAAAATGAACCCTCTCGGCCGCACGGGCATGACCGTCAGTCACCTTTGCCTCGGCACGATGACCTTTAGCACCCAGACGTCCCAAAAGGATGCATTCGTGCAAATGGACACGGCGTTGGATCACGGGGTGAATTTCTTTGACACGGCGGAAATGTACCCGGTCAATCCAAAGCGGGCGGAAACCACCGGCAACACGGAGCGGGTGATTGGCAATTGGTTTCAAACCTCGGGGCGGCGGGATGAGGTTATTCTGGCCACCAAGCATTCGGGCGAGGGCTTTTCCGGTGCCCGCAATGGGGCCCCGATCACGGCGCAGTCAATCCCCGAGGTGGTCGAGGGCAATCTGAAGCGGCTCAGGACCGATTACATCGATCTATACCAGTTCCACTGGCCCAATCGCGGCTCGTACATGTTTCGCAAGAACTGGACTTATGACCCAAGCCAGCAAGACAGGGCCGAGACCCTGGACAACATGGCTGGCTGTCTTGAGGCCCTGCAAACGCTGGTCGATCAGGGCAAAATCCGTGCTTTTGGTCTGTCCAACGAAAGCGCATGGGGCACAGCCCAGTGGCTTCGTCTGGCCGAGGATCGCGGGTTGCCGCGGGTGGCCTCGATCCAGAATGAATATTCGCTGCTGTGTCGTCTTTTTGACACCGACCTTGCCGAACTCAGCCACAACGAGGATGTCGGCTTGCTGGCGTTTTCACCGCTTGCGACCGGATTTCTGACCGGTAAGTATCAGGGCGACGCCATGCCCGAAGGGTCACGCATGACCTTTGGCGAGGGCATGGGGGGGCGCAACACGCCGCGCGTGCGACCCGCAGCCGAGGTCTATCTTCAGATCGCGCAGCGTCATGGGATCGATCCGGTTCACCTTGCCTTGGCGTTCTGTGCCTCGCGCCCTTTTATGACCGCGGCGATTTTCGGGGCAACGACGCAAGCGCAGCTTGAGCATGTCCTGAGCGGTGCGGATGTGGTGCTGACAAAGGACGTTCTGGCCGAGATCGATCGCGCGCATCGTGCGCATCCCATGCCGTTCTGATTTTCGGCATGTGGGGCGGGTGTAAAAACCGTTCTTAAGACGCGCGTTTCGGGTTATATATCCGGCAATGTCGCATGAAACAGAGCATGGAATAGGGCAGGTCGCAACGCTGGGGTCGGCCAATTAACCTGAGGACAACGATAATGACGCGCGACACGCAATATTTTCTGCTGCTGAACGTCGGACATTTTCTGGACCATTATTTCATGCTGATCTTCGCCTCGGTCGCGGCGCTTGCGCTGGGCAGCGAATGGGGGCTGTCTTACGCCGAGTTGTTGCCCTACGGGGCACCCGGATTTGCGGCCTTTGCGCTGGCAGCCTTGCCGATGGGCATTCTGGCCGACCGCTGGGGGCGGGACAGGATGATGGCTGTTTTCTTCGTCGGGATCGGGGGGGCCTCGATTTTGACGGGCATGGCGCAAACCCCTGTGCAACTGGGGGCAGGGCTGTTGTTTCTGGGGGTTTTCGGGTCGATTTATCACCCTGTCGGGTTGGCGATTGTGACGGCGCGCTGGAAGAAGACCGGAATGCGCCTTGCGGTGAACGGCGTTTGGGGCAATTTCGGCGTCGGCACGGCGGCGCTTGTGACGGGCGTTCTGATTGACCTTGCGGGTTGGCGGGCGGCGTTCATCGCGCCGGGGCTGGTGTCCATTGCCTTTGCATGGCCCTACCTGCGGGTGTCGCGCGGCGTGCAGTCTTTGGGCGCGCAAGGGGGCGACGCAATCGCGCAGGCGGTCAGCTATGGGCCGCGTTGGCGTGTGTTGTTCTGCGTCTATATGACCGCGACGCTGGGCAGCGTTGTGTTCCAGTCCACCACCGTTGCTTTGCCGGAAATCTTTGAGGAACGCCTGACGGGTCTGGCACATTCGATCACCGCGCAACTCAGCGCTTTGCAGATCGAGGATGCGTCGGTGATCGGGGGGTTCGCGTTCGTCGTCTTCGCGGTTGCGTCTTTGGCGCAGCTTGTCTCGGGGTATATGTTGGATCGCTATGGTGTGCGGCCAACGCTTGCGCTGGTCACGCTGGTGCAGATCGCGGCGTTTCTGGCGATGCCGGGATTGACCGACTGGGCGGTGTTCGCCGTGGCGCTTGGGTTTATGGTGGGGGTCTTTGGACAGGTGCCCGTGACGGATTTTCTGATCGGAACGACGGCCTCAAAGGCCGCGCGGTCGCGGGCCTTCGGGGCGCGGTATTTCGTGAGTTTCCTGGCGTTTTCTGCGGCTTTGCCGTTGATTGCCGTTATTCAGGTCAGCTGGGGATTTGACGGCTTGTTCCGCGTGTTGGCCGCCTGTGCGGCGGTGATCCTTGTGGGCAGCCGCGTGTTGCTATCCAAGCCAACGCCGGTTGAAACGCCAGAGGCACAGGGCGCGTAACCCTCAGGCGATGAGCGCGAATATTCCCACGGCGATGGCGTAGCAAATCAACCCGTAGCGCAGGTTCCAGCGCCATGTCAGCGTGGTGGCCGGAATGCGGCTGGCGGCTGAGATCAGCAGAGTTGCGGTGGCGTTTGGCGACATCGTCATGCTGAGCGCCCAGCCGACGCTGAGGGCAAAGTAAATCTCGGCGTGGCCCACGGGCAGGGCTGCGGCGTTGCGAAACACTTCGCCCAAAAGCACGACGATCAGGATCGGGCTGAGCGCAATCTGCCCGCCGAGGTTAATCAGCACCGGCAGCACGGCAAGGAACAGCCAGCCCGGCCATGTCGCCAGACGCACGCCTTCGGCGATTTGATCCATCGGCAGGGTCTGACCGATCAGCCGCCCCAGATAGCCCGCGACCCCCAAGGCCACAGCCGAGCGTGCGAGGGCGACGGCAGAGGGCGTCAGGGTGGTGAACAGCGCGGACGTGCGGTGGCCGATC
>JBELFK010000150.1:0-6864 GCA_042092935.1 Paracoccaceae bacterium
GAAACCATCAACGTTCTGGGCAACGACAATACCTCGGCGGCAAGCCCTGTGCTGACGATCACCAAGATCAACGAAGTCGCCGTCTCGGCGGGCGATACCGTCACGCTTGCTTCGGGTCAGGATATTACCCTGAACGCCGATGGCACCTTGACGATCACCGCCGACAACAACACCGAAACCGCCTATTTCAACTACACCATTCAGGATTCCACCGGTGCCACGGATTCTGCATTGGTTGAAATCAACCAGAACCCGCCCTGTTTTACCCGCGATACGATGATCCTGACCGACCAGGGCGAGCGTGCGGTTCAAGACCTAAAACCCGGGATGCTGCTTGCAACCAAGGACAACGGTGCGCAACCGCTGTTGTGGATCGGCAAAAGCACCCTTCCAGCAACGGCCGACACCTATCCGGTCAGGCTTAGCGCCGGATTTCTCGACAATGACCGCGCTTTGACGGTCTCGCCCCAGCACCGCATCCTGATCCGAGGCGTTTACGCCGAACTGCTGTTTGGCGTCGATGAAGTGCTGGTCAAGGCCAAGGATCTGGTCAACGACCGATCCGTCACGCGCTGCCGCGACCACAAACAGGTTGTCTATTACCACCTTCTGATGGCGGACCACGAGCTGCTTCTGTCAAACGGCCAGTGGAGCGAAAGTTTCCTGCCCGGCCCGCAAACTATTTACAGCTTTGAGCCACAGGTTACACGTACCCTTATGGCGGCCATGCGGGCTGAACGTTTGGCACCGGTTGAAAAGTCAGCGCGACCCAGCCTTAAGTCATTTGAGGCGCGTGCCCTGATGGTTGCCTGACCACAACGCGCGTGCGCTACTCAGCCGCCACTTTGCCACCAAACAACATCGGCTTCAGATAGCGCCCTGTATGGCTGGCGGGTTCATTCGCAACGGTCTCGGGCGTGCCTTCGGCGACGATCATGCCCCCGCCGTCGCCCCCCTCTGGGCCGATGTCGATGATCCAGTCGGCGGTTTTGACCACATCGAGATTGTGCTCGATCACGATCACGGTATTCCCCTGATCGACCAATTCATGCAGCACTTCCAACAGCTTACGCACGTCCTCAAAGTGTAGGCCCGTTGTCGGTTCATCGAGAATATACAGCGTCCGCCCGGTCGAGCGTTTCGCCAATTCCTTGGACAGTTTGACCCGCTGCGCCTCGCCGCCGGAAAGCGTCGTCGCTTGTTGACCCACCTTGATGTAACCCAATCCAACCCGCGCCAGAGCATCCATCTTGTCGCGGATCGAGGGCACGGCCTTAAAGAACACCTGCGCATCCTCAACCGTCATATCCAACACATCAGCGATGGATTTACCCTTGAATTTGATCTCCAACGTCTCGCGGTTGTAGCGCTGCCCGTTGCAAGTTTCGCACGTCACATAGACATCCGGCAGGAAGTGCATCTCGATCTTGATGACCCCGTCGCCATGACAGGCTTCGCAACGACCGCCTTTGACGTTAAAGCTGAAGCGCCCCGGTTTATAGCCACGCGCCTTGGCCTCTGGCAAACCAGCGAACCAATCGCGGATCGGCGTGAAAGCCCCGGTATAGGTCGCCGGATTGGAGCGCGGTGTGCGCCCGATCGCCCGCTGGTCGATGTCGATCACCTTGTCGAGATGCTCAAGCCCCTTGATTGTCTCGCAGGGCGCAGGCGTTTGGCGCGCCCCGTTGAGCCGCATCGAGGCCGTCTTGAACAAGGTTTCAATCGTCAACGTCGATTTGCCGCCCCCCGACACCCCCGTGACACAAACGAATTTGCCCAAGGGGAAACCCGCCGTCACTTGTTTGAGGTTGTTCCCTGTCGCCTTCACGACCGAGACCTTTTTCTTATTGCCCTTGCGCCGCTCGGCAGGGATCGCAATCTCGCGCAGGCCTGACAGATATTGACCGGTCAACGAGCTTGCATCGGACATGATGTCCTCGGGGCGTCCGTGGCTGACCACCTGACCGCCGTGAATTCCCGCACCCGGCCCTATGTCAAAAACATAATCCGCCTCGCGGATTGCTTCCTCGTCATGTTCAACGACGATCACCGTATTGCCCTGATCCCGCAGGTTTTTCAGCGTCGTCAGCAATCGGTCATTGTCGCGTTGGTGAAGACCAATCGACGGTTCGTCCAACACATAAAGCACCCCCGTCAGCCCCGACCCGATCTGGCTGGCAAGCCTGATCCGTTGGCTTTCGCCCCCCGACAAGGTGCCCGAGTTGCGCGACAGGGTCAGGTATTCCAGACCCACATTGTTGAGAAACCCCAACCGTTCGCGGATTTCCTTCAGGATCGCGCGGGCGATTTCGTTCTTTTGGTTCGTCAGATGTTCGGGCACCGACTGGCACCAGTCATACGCCTCGCGGATCGACATTTGCACCACCTGCCCCACATGGAGACCAGCGATTTTCACGGCCAAGGCCTCTTCCCGCAGACGGTAGCCTTCGCAAGTGTGGCAGGGGCGATTGTTTTGGTAATTCTCGAACTCTTCGCGAATCCAGTTGCTGTCCGTCTCGCGATAACGGCGCTCCATGTTTGGAATCACGCCCTCAAACACCCGTGTCACCTGATACACCCGCCCGCCTTCGTCATAGCGAAACGCGATTTCTTCCTCGCCCGAGCCATAGAGAAACACCTGCTGCACATGCGCGGGCAAGTCCTTCCACTTCATGTTCTGGTCGAACTCGTAATGGCGTGCAATGGCCTCAATCGTCTGAATAAAATACGGCGACTTGCCTTTGCGCCATGGGGCCAAAGCGCCATCAGAAATCTTTAGCGTCTTGTCGGGCACCACCAGTTGTTCGTCAAAGAACAGCTCTTTGCCCAAACCGTCGCATTCAGGACAGGCGCCAAAGGGCGCGTTGAAGGAAAACAGGCGCGGCTCGATCTCGGGGATGGTGAACCCACTGACCGGACAGGCAAATTTTTCCGAAAACGTCAGGCGCTCGGGTTCGTCATCTGTCGGCGCGGTCTCTAAGATCGCGATGCCATCAGCCAGATCAAGCGCTGTTCTAAAGCTGTCAGCAAGCCGTGTTTCCATGCCTTCACGCACAACAATCCGATCCACCACAACGTCAATGTCGTGACGGAACTTCTTGTCCAGCGTTGGCGGTTCATCAAGATCGTGAAAAGCGCCGTCCACCTTTACGCGCTGGAAACCTTGCTTGCGCAGCTCAAGGAATTCCTTGCGATACTCGCCTTTGCGATCCCGCACGATGGGCGCCAGAAGATAGGCGCGCAGCCCCTCCTCCATCGCCATGACGCGATCAACCATATCCTGCACTTGCTGCGCTTCAATCGGCAGACCCGTCGCCGGTGAATACGGCGTACCAACCCGCGCGAACAGCAGACGCATATAGTCGTAAATCTCGGTCACCGTCCCGACCGTCGACCGCGGATTCTTCGAGGTCGTCTTTTGCTCAATCGAAATGGCAGGCGACAGACCCGAGATGTGATCCACGTCCGGCTTTTCCATCATATCGAGGAACTGACGCGCATAGGCCGACAGGCTTTCGACATAACGCCGCTGGCCCTCGGCATAGACCGTGTCAAACGCCAGAGACGACTTGCCCGAGCCTGACAACCCGGTGACCACAACAAGCTCATTGCGCGGAATGTCCACGTCAATGCTCTTCAAATTGTGCTCGCGCGCGCCGCGAACTTCGATGAATTTTTGATCGGCCATATTGCACCCATTAACGAACCCTTCACCAATTAGCTTAATCGGTCCGAGTCTCCAACGAAAAAATGAGAACATATTGTGAACAAACCGGCAAGGCGGCAGAATTTCAGCCAATCCAGCGTTTTTCATATTCCAAATTTCGAATTTTATTGATAGATGAGTCTTGAACGTTCCATTTGTTGCCCCATCTAGGATGCAACACCGGATCAAAAAGGACACGCCAATGACTGCGACAGCGCACCAGAACACGAACACCCTGACCTATCAGGATGTCATCACCCAGGTTGAAGCCGGCGACATGACGCTGCTCGACGTGCGCGACCACAATGAGGTTGCGAAATCGGGCAAGGCCAAGGGCGCCATTCATATCCCCTTAACGCAACTGGCCTATAAGGCAGATCCGAACCATCCGGAGTTTCACAACAATCTCTACACCAACAAACCCGTTGCGGTGTATTGTGCCGCTGGTGGCCGCGCAGGCATGGCCGTCAACACGCTGAACCAGCTTGGCTACGAAATGACAGTGAACATCGGTGGTCTCGGCCACTGGGTTCAGGCTGGCGGCGCCGTCGAAACGTAATTCCCCCAACCACTCACAATGAAAAAGCCCCGAAGTGTGCGCTTCGGGGCTTTTTTGTCTCGCAATCAGGATCGCTTACATATGGATCGCTTTGCCGTAAGCGTCCAAAACGCTCTCGTGCATCATTTCTGACAGCGTTGGATGCGGGAACACGGTTTCCATCAGGTCTTCTTCGGTGGTTTCCAGCTTGCGGCCCACCACATAGCCCTGGATCAGCTCGGTGACTTCAGCACCGACCATATGCGCGCCCAAGAGTTCGCCGGTTTTCGCATCAAACACGGTTTTCACCATGCCTTCAGGCTCGCCCAATGCAATCGCCTTGCCGTTGCCGATGAAGGGGAAGCGTCCGACTTTGACGTCGTAGCCCAGCTCTTTCGCCTTTGCTTCGCTATACCCGACTGAGGCCACCTGCGGATGACAATAAGTGCAACCCGCGATGGTTTCCGGCTTGACCGGATGGGCCTTTTGACCTGCGATCAACTCGGCGACCATGACGCCTTCATGGCTGGCTTTGTGTGCCAACCAAGGTGCGCCCGCAACATCACCGATTGCGAACAGGCCGTCTACGCCTGTGCGGCAGTATTCGTCTGTCACAACATGCGTGCGGTCGATATTGACGCCCAGCGCCTCAAGCCCGAGGTTTTCGACGTTGCCGACAATACCAACAGCCGAAATCACCGTGTCAAATTCCTGCGTGGTGACTTTGCCATTTGCCTCAATATGCGCCGTGACTTTGCCGACGCCGCGGTCCAATTTCTTGACCATGGTTTTCTCCATGATCTTCATGCCCTGCTTGACGAATTGTTTCTTGGCAAAGGCTGAAATCTCGGCGTCTTCAACCGGCAACACGCGGTCCATGACCTCAACCACGGTCGTGTCGGCACCCAGCGTGTTGTAAAAACTGGCAAATTCGATCCCGATTGCGCCCGATCCGATCACCAACAGCTTTTTCGGCATCCGAGGCGGCGTCAGCGCGGTTTTATAGGTCCACACCAGATCGCCATCGGCCTCAAGCCCAGGCAATTCGCGCGCCCGTGCGCCCGTGGCCAAAACGATATTCTTGGACGTCAGGTCTTGGGTGCCCTTGTCGGTTTTGACTGAAATCTTGCCCTTACCGGTCAGCGTCGCTTCGCCCATGATGGACGTCACTTTATTCTTCTTGAGCAGATGCGCCACACCACCGTTGAGCTGTTTCGACACAGCCCGCGATCGCGCAACGACGGCATCAAGGTCGTAGCCAATGCCGTCGGCTTTCAGACCGAATTCCTTGGCGCGGTGCATCAGGTGGAACACCTCGGACGAGCGCAAAAGCGCTTTCGTTGGAATACATCCCCAGTTCAGGCAAATACCGCCCATATGTTCACGCTCAATAATCGCGACGTTCAACCCAAGTTGCGCCCCGCGAATTGCGGCGACGTAACCCCCCGGGCCTGCCCCGATTACGATCATGTCAAAGCTCTGTGCGGCCATGTGCTGTCCTCCGATTCCAGAATTAGTTTGACGTTAAACTATTTTTTTCAGCGGAGCAATTCAACCAGCGCATAGCCGCTATTCACTCGCCAATCACTCAATAAAAAAGGCCCTTGAGAAATCAAAGGCCCTTCATCAAATCAAACCGTCGCGGTTTATACAGCGACGGCCTGTAGTTCCTGAACCGTATGGCCGTAGCCTCCGGCTTCGATATAACCCTTTTCAGCGGACGTGCACTTTCGATTCAATGCATCATTGCGATAGGGGAAACGCCCATAAAGCCGGATCACCTCGCGGTGCGCTTTGGCGTGCAGTAGGTTTGAGGCCCCGCCCTGTGGCATCCGTTGCATCATCAATCGCACACAGCGATCCTGATCGCACAGGTTTTCCGAATGCATAAGCGGCATGTAAAAGAATTGACGCGCGGGCTCGTCGATCTGCATGTCCCACTTCTGGTCGATGGCAGCCTTGGCCGCTGCAAGCGCCTTGCGATCCGTTTTAAAAGACCGCCCATCGCCCCTGAACATATTCCGTGGGAATTGATCCGTCAGGATAATGTACGCCAATGTACCGGTCGGATAGGTCAACCAAAGGCCAAACTTGCCCTTTTGTACCTGCTCCCACGCTGTCAAGAAATGATCCCGGATGTCCTGGTCTAGCGCCTCGGACCCCATATACCAATCGGACGGTCCATGCGCGTCCAGCCAGAAGTTTAAAACCTCTTCAGGTGTCGTCATTGCGGCCACTCCTAACCAGCAACATATTCCCTTACGTGAAACCGTTACACGATAGTTAATTTTTGGGAAGTCACTAATTGCGACAGAAGTGGATTTATTTTCACGAATTGGTTGCGGCGTCTTGCTCTTCTTCGTTCTGAGCTTCCTCAATCGCGTATTCCTGAGCGAATTCAACAGCAAACTGTGTCGAACCTGGCGCGATGGCGGCATAGACAGCGGTCTCATCCGTCGTCGGTGCCGCGCGCTGCGTCATGCGATAGGCGGCATATAGCGTCAGCGCGCCCATGAGCAGCGCAATGAACAGAAAGAAGCCAGGCGGCCCGAATACCGACATGATCCAACCGGTGATAATCGGCCCCGAGATCGCACCCAAACCGTTGATAAACACCATC
>JBELFK010000151.1:0-6781 GCA_042092935.1 Paracoccaceae bacterium
CAATCGTGCCGATGTTGCAGTGCGGTTTGCTGCGGTCAAACTTTTCCTTTGCCATGCCTTAGGCGCCTCTTGGTTTGGGGGCCATGCTGACCCGATGAATACCTGCGGGCGCGTTTATTTGGTCAGGACATGAAAATCAAGCGCGAGTTGCGCAGTTATAGGCTCTCATCGACAATTGTTTCGTCAGCAGCCTCGACGGGCGCGACACCGAACCAGGCGTTGTTCTCTTCCAGCCATTCTTCAACCTTCAGCGCCACCTTGCGTGACAGCACCTCCAATTGCTGATCGCCTGTGCTGAACAGACCCGAACCGATGATCGTTTTGGCACTAAGATCCTCAAGAACCGCGATTTGGTGCGCTTCTTCGTTCAGCTTTTCACCCGCCGCATCATCCCAAAGCGTTATGTTCACAATCAAAGCGGATTTCGGCGACAACACCACCGGCACGCCAACATCCGCCAAGGCATAGCCATCGACGCTCAGCCCGATGTTGTAGACTTTCCCGCCCTCATAGACATCCAAACGCGTGTCCAAAGCGGTTTTTACAGCCTCAACCAACTCCTCTGGCGTCGCTTCGCGCGATCCAGGTCCCATATAGGGATTCGGCGCGATCACGATGTTATGACCCAAAGTAAAATCGCCAAGATCCACCTGAGGCTCTTGCTTGGGCAGCACCGAACAGGCACCAAGAACAGCCGTCGCAACGGCGGCCAAGATCAATTTCTTCATTGGTTCCCCCAAGAGTTTCTGCCCCTTCCTACCGCGCCAAGCGGGTGGTTTCAATCTGCACCATTGCCTCTTTGCCCCGAGGGTCTAAACTCCGCTCAACGGAAGTGTTTGAACATGCGACAGCCAGTCAAAATCCCCCTCGTCACCAAGCCAATGTCAGTGCTGCAAAGCCTCGCCTCGGCACGGCGCAACGTGCTGTCGATCCTGCCCGAGATCGCCACCCGTCAGCCAATGGTTTCTGGCAAAACCGGCATACGCTGGCACATGGTGATGGACCCCGAGGCCCTGAAACGTGTGCTGCGCGATCGGCTTGTCGACTACCCCAAGTCCGGCGTCACCAAATCGCTTCTGCGTCCCGCGATTGGCAATTCCCTGTTCATCGCCGAGGGGCAACAATGGCACTGGCAACGCCGCGCCACGGCGCCGGCGTTTTCCCACCGCAACGTCAGCGCCCTGGCACCGGTCATGACACGCGCCGCCGAGGCGACATGCACCCGATTGCACGCTGGCAATGGCCAGGCCGTCAACATGTTTGACGAAATGGTCAGCACCACTTTTCAGGTGATCTCGGATGTAACGCTCTCGGGCGAGTCCGGCTTTGATCGCAACATTGTCCACAAAGCCATCGACGACTACATTATCGCAGCAGGACGCGTCACCATCGCGGATATGCTCGGCTTGCCGGGCTGGGTTCCGCGGGGCGGTTGGCGAAAGTCTCGCCGCGCCCTCGCCAAAATGCGCGAGATTGCAGATGCCACGATCGAAGCCCGCCGCCGTGCCCCGCCAAACGAAACGCCCGATCTGCTCGACCTTCTGCTCGCGGCTTCGGACCCCGAGACCGGGCGCAGCCTGAACACCGCCGAATTGCGTGACAATCTTTTGACCTTCATCGTGGCTGGCCATGAAACAACTGCACTGACCCTGTCTTGGGCGCTCTACCTCTGCGGCCTGGATCAAACTGTTCAGGCAAAGGCCCGCGCCGAAGCAACCTCGGTGCTTGGCAATCGCGCCGCAACCCAAGCCGATCTGGCGGCCCTGCCCTACACACGGGCCATCATCGAGGAAACCCTACGGCTCTACCCGCCCGCCGCAATGATCTCGCGCACCGCGCAAATGGCCGACACTCTTTGTGGCCGCGAGATCCAGCCCAAGGATACCGTTATCTTGCCAATCTACGCACTGCACCGCAGCCACCTGCATTGGGACGACCCCGACAGCTTTAAGCCTGACCGCTTTCTCAACACGCAAATCGAGCGCTACACCTACCTGCCATTCGGAGATGGACCCCGTATCTGCATCGGCCAAAGTTTCGCCATGCAAGAAGCGGTCATCATTCTTGCCACGCTGCTCGCCCGCTTCCGATTTACACCGGTCCAAGGGAAAACCCCGAAACCCGTCATGATCCTGACACTGCGCCCCGAAGGCGGTGTTTGGCTTACGCCAGACCCCATTTAAACATCTTTTGACCCGAAATATCCGCAGGGGTGAATTGGCTTGAAAAGCCAAGAGGGGGCAGCATGCCCCCTCCGCCCGTCGGGTCCACCAGGCCCCGATCCAAATCAAGTTGCGCCTATACCAACTCTCCGGCCAGGCCCTGCTCGATCAAGGCGATGCTTTCCTCGATACCATAGAGCGCGATAAAGCCGCCAAAACGCGGCCCCTGAGACGCGCCCAAAAGCACCTCATAGATCGCTTTAAACCAATCGCGCAGCGGGTCGAAGCCATGGTTCTTCCCAACCGCAAACACGATGGACTGCAAAAAGTCCTCGTCCGCGAAATTGGCCACGGGCAGGGGATCGCCCTTGCCCTCAGCGGCGATCTTTTTCTCGATCTGCGCGATGGCCGCATCTTCGGATTTCAAAGCCGAGACCAAATCCGTCAAAGCAGCCCGTTCCTGATCCGTTGGCGCGCGGAAGACTTTGGTTGGTTTCACGAAGTCGTTGAAGTAGCGCACCGCATAGCCTGCGGCTGCATCAAGACCAGGGTGGGTTTCGGGCGACGCCTCCGGGGCGTATTTCCCGATGAACCCCCACATCTTTGTCTTGTCTTGCGCCGACGAGGCCGACGCCAGATTGAGCAGCATCGAAAACGGCACCACCATATCGCTTGCCGGCGGTTGTCCACGGTGAATATGATACACTGGGTTGTTGACCCGCTGCGCCGCGTCCTGCTTTTCAAAGGCCCGCAATTGCTGGTGATATTCATCCATCGCCCGCGGGATCACGTCAAAATACATCCGCTTCGCCGTCTTGGGCTTTTGGTACATGAAGTAAGACAGACTCTCGGTCGATGCATAGGACAGCCATTCGTCAATCGAAATCCCGTTGCCCGAAGACTTCGATATCTTTTGACCCTTGTCATCAAGGAACAATTCATAGGTGAAATGCTCCGGCGCGCGTTCCCCGAGGACCCGGCAAATGCCATCGTAAATCGGCGTGTTGGTGCTGTGATCCTTGCCATACATCTCAAAGTCGACGCCCAGCGCCGCCCAACGTGCGCCGAAATCCGGCTTCCATTGTAGCTTCACGTTGCCGCCGGTGACAGGCAGCGTCCATTCGCGTCCGTCTTCGTCGTCAAAGGTGATCTCGCCCTTGGCGGCATCGACGTTCTTCATCGGCACATAGAGCACGCGACCCGTCTCAGGGTGGATCGGCAGAAAAATGGAATAGGTCTGACGACGTTCTTCGCGCAGGCTTTTCAGCATGATCTTCATGATGTCGTCATAGCGTTCCGCCGCGCGCAGCAACACGGCGTCGAATTTACCCGACCGATAGAATTCGGTGGCCGAATAGAACTCGTATTCAAAACCAAAGGTATCAAGAAACCGCCGCAACATCGCATTGTTGTGATCGCCAAAACTGTCAAATTCGCCAAACGGATCGGGGACCGAGGTCAGCGGCTTGTGCAGGTTCTCGGTCAGCATGTCTTGGTTTGGAACGTTTCCGGGAATTTTCCGCATCCCGTCCAGATCGTCGGAAAAGCAAATCAGCCGTGTTGGGATGTCCGAGATCACTTCAAATGCGCGCCGCACCATCGTCGTGCGCAGCACTTCGCCAAAGGTGCCGATATGCGGCAGACCCGACGGGCCATAGCCGGTTTCAAAAAGCACATATCCCTTTTCGGGCGGCGCCTTTTCAAACCGTTTGAGCAACCGGCGCGCTTCTTCAAAGGGCCAGGCTTTTGTGCTCATCGCGGCGTCGCGCAGATCGGACATGTTCTTCTCCATTGCCATCCGGCACCCTATATGCCGGAACAAGACCCCTCCCTATTGCCGAGAGAGACATAGGTCAATATTCTGCACTGCAACAAAGCCCGAAAGGACACGATCGTGAGTCGGCCAGAACCCCACCCGTTAACACCGCAAGATTGCCTCGTGGCGATGATGGTCGCCGTCTCGGCGTCCGACGAAAACATGCGCACCTCCGAGTTGCTTAAAATCCAGTCGGCGGTCAACAACCTTCCAATCTTTGGAACCTACGACTTTGACCGTATCAAGACCGTCAGTCAGGTCGTGTTGGACCTGTTCGAACAGGTTGACGGGTTGGACGCGCTTTTTGGCCTGATCCGCGACAATCTTCCTGAACGTCTTTATGAAAGCGCCTACGCGATGGCCTGCGATGTCGCCGTCGCCGACGGCAAACTGCCCGAGGCCGAACTGCGCATTCTTGAAGAAATGCGCTACGAGTTGGACATAGATCGCCTGCACGCCGCCGCTATCGAACGCGGTGCCCGTGCACGTCACATGACGCTTTAGGCCAGATCACCGCATTGGGCAGCTAGAGCGTTGCCCAATGATCGATCAGACGATTTTGCATATACCGCGCGCGCTGCGCCCAGCTTTGCGATCCCGGAGGCCGCTCGGACCCTTTCAGATCAGCCCGCTTGCGTCGGTCAAAGTCGGCCGAGAATATCGCAAAGCTCAGCAATCGCCCGTTTGGCATCTCGAGATAACCCGCCAATCCGCTTGCGTAGTGCAGCGTTCCGGTCTTGACCCATTTCTTGACGGTGCCATTGGACAGCGCGACAGCTTTCAGCTTGACCAAGGGCACAAGCGTTTCGCGGGCCCAAGGGTCGGACAGCAGTGTCGCCAAGGCCCTCGGGGCGATACGGGATTTATCGCCAAGCCCAGAATGGTCGCGCATTTCGATTCCCGAGACGCCAAAGCGTTCACGCGACCAGCGGTTCATTTCCTTGGCAGACTCGACATAAGAGATCGGACGCCTCACGCGCTTTGCCGAGGCCGCCATGCCCACGGCCTCGGCCGTCAGATTGTAGCTATAGTCCAGCATGTCCTTGAGAATCTTCGAAAGTACCGGGCCTTGTCGCTTGGCCATGATGAAGCTGCCACTTGGAAGCTCATCGATTTGTTCAGCCTCTGGCAGGATCAGCCCGTTTTGTTGGGCGACCGCGCGAAACACTTCGCCCGCATAAGCAATTGGCTGACGTGTCGGCAACCAGCGTGCACCGCCCTTGCCCAAGGCTGCCTTGGCAACGGTCCAGGCGTCGGTCCCGTCGGCGTCTTCGTAGGTATACACCGTCTGCATTTTTTCTTGCGCCGAGATTTCAGCAACGCTGACATCCGCAGAATAGCGTCCCGAGCGTGCATCAAGGATCAGATCATAGTCGCCTGATTTTCGCACCCACTCAAAGCGCACACGATTGCGGTTCAGCATGATGCCTGAAATCGCGGGATTATAGGCGACATGTTCAGGCTGGTTGCGGTCAATCCGGTCGCTGAACGGCAAGGCGTTGCCCCAAACCAGGAATTTGCCGGTGATTGATGTGACCCCCAACTCGACCAATTGGCGCGACAGATCCCCCAAGCCATCGGTTGTCAGTTCGGGATCGCCGCCACCAACGAGGATGAGATCGCCGTTCAGCACCTCTCCGTCGAGATAGCCGGTTCCGAAGACTTTGGTCTCAAAGACGTGATCGCCGCCCAGAACGTCCATGGCGTAGAGCGCCGTCAGCGCCTTGACCACGCTGGCGGGCGGCAAACCCGAATGGGCCTGGTGTTCTTGCAGAACTTCGCCCGAATTTGCATCCATCACCAAAAAGCTGGTCTTGCCGTCCAGACGGGCTTGCTCGATCATTTTTTCGTAGGGCTGTTTCGGCGTCGGGGGCACAGTATCGGGGCGCAATTTGGGCGCTGGCGCATCCTTTGGACCCGCGGCCCTTGCGGCGCCTGCCGAAAGCGCCGCTGCTGACATGGCCAACAGCCGTCGTCTTGTGATCCCCAAACTCATGGGGGCCGTTTATGCCAGCACTTCTGACAGAAACAACCCTTTAGCTTTGACAAGGCAGAATTATTCCGATGCGCGTGGTGAGTCCCATTTGCCGGCGGCGCGAATATCGCTTGACGACTGATTGACCAGCGGCACGTTTTGGTAGGCCCATGCAGGCGCAGAGGCTTTGCCAAGCAAACGCGCTTTGCGGCCTTTGAGACGGAATTGCCGATAGGTGCGCGCCGCCACAGACCGCCGCGCGCCAAGACGCTGTCCCGCGCGGGCGATCACGGCAATCGGGAGTGTCTCGATAATGGTTTTCCAGTTTTGCCAGCGATGGAACTGAGCGAGGTTGTCCGCCCCCATGATCCACACGAAATGTACGCGCGGATAGAGCCGCCTGAGATGCTGGACCGTTTCGGCCGTATAGGGGCTGCCCAAATGGCTTTCGAGATCGGTGATTTTGACCTTGGGATGGGCAATCATTCGACGCGCGGCCCTTAGGCGTTGCTCCATAGGCGCGGGTCCGTGGTGCTTGAGCGGGTTGCCGGGGGACACGAGCCACCAGACCTGATCGAGGTCGAACCGCTTGATGGCCTCACGCGTGATATGGGTGTGCCCTTCGTGGGGCGGATCGAAAGATCCGCCGAGAACACCAACCACCTGACCGGCGCGGGCATATGGAAATTTGAAACGCATTGGCTCAACTTGTAGCCCAGGTACTTCGCCATGGGGAGAGGCTTTTGACTTTGTTTTCGGGGCGTTGCCCCGAACCGGCGGGGGGGGGGGGGGGGGGGGGGGGGGGGGGGGGGGGGGGGGGGGGGGGGG
>JBELFK010000152.1:0-6661 GCA_042092935.1 Paracoccaceae bacterium
TCGACGCCCAGCACATACATGGCCAAACGCTCAAGCCCGTAGGTCAACTCGCCTGAAACCGGGTGGCAGTCATGGCCGCCGACCTGTTGGAAATAGGTGAATTGGCTAACTTCCATGCCATCGCACCAAACCTCCCAGCCAAGGCCCCATGCGCCCAGCGTCGGGCTTTCCCAGTCGTCCTCAACGAAACGGATATCGTGAAGGTCCATGTCGATGCCGATTGCCTCAAGCGACCCGAGATAAAGCTCTTGCAGATCGGGCGGGCTTGGCTTGATGAGCACTTGATACTGATAATAGTGCTGAAGCCGGTTCGGGTTCTCGCCGTAGCGCCCGTCCGTCGGTCGACGGGATGGCTGCACGTAGGCCGCCGCCCAAGACCGGGACCCAAGCGAGCGTAGCGTGGTTGCAGGGTGAAACGTACCTGCGCCGACTTCCATGTCATAGGGTTGAAGGACAGCGCAGCCCTTTTCGGCCCAGTAGGTCTGGAGCCGCAGGATAATTTCCTGAAAGCTGCGTGGTTTTGCCTGTGCGTCCGCCATATCGCTTGCCCTTCGGTATGAATGCGATGCCTTCCTATGCAAGGCTGCAACAAGGGTCAATTGCAGGTACGTGGAAACTTGACCTTATCGGCAAGGTGTTTTTCATAGGCACGTTCATAATTTTCAAATTGGGTAGGATCTCACATGCTTCGAAACGTCATTCTCGCGACGATACTGTTCTTTTTAAGTATCGCTTCGGTGAGCGCGCAATCCGTCAAAAGCATGTGGATACAGGTTGAAACGCACGAAACCGAAGATGACGCACTCGGGCGAATTCTCGCTTACCAGCCGTTTCTGTCGGCCGTCGCAGGCTTTGAATTGCCCAATGGAGAGTTCGGAGTGGTTGTTGGTCCGTTCTCGGAATTGGAAAGCGAATATTTGCTGACGCAATTCAGCCAGACCGGATTAATCCCGTCCGATAGCATTATCACCGCCGCCGATCAGTTTGGTCGCCAGTTTTACCCTGCCTCTGATGAGGCAACCCAAGCGGATCTGCCCAAGGTCACCAAGCCCGACACGCTTGTGTTAATTGACGAGACGTTGGACGAGGCCCGCGCGAGCGAGCGGTTGCTTTCGGCCGACGAGAAAAAGCTGCTGCAAATCGCGCTCAAGGATGCCGGATACTACACCAGTGCAATCGACGGGCTTTACGGGCGTGGCACCCGTGCCTCAATGACCCGTTGGCAGCAGGTGAACAACTATGCGGAAACTGGCGTACTCACCACGCGGCAGCGGGCAGAACTGCTGGCGCAGTATTACGTGGTTCTTCAGGATCTAGGAATGGCCCGCGTCGAAGATCGCACGGCTGGGATCGCAATTGAGATACCGGCGGCACAGGTTGCCTTTGACAGCTACACCTCGCCTTTTGTCCACTACACCGAGGCCAGCGGAGATGACATTGGCGTTCACCTCATCAGTCAGCCCGGTGACCGGACAGCGCTCTACGCACTTTACGACGTCATGGAGACGCTTTCGATCGTTCCCGTCGATGGTCGCCGCAAGAAAAACCGCAATAATTTTGTTTTGACGGGGCGGAACGATGAGATCATTTCGCACACCGAAGCCTATTTTAGCGGCGGAAATATCAAGGGCTTCACTCTTGTCTGGCCCGCCAGCCGCGCGGATCAGGCCGAGAAGCTGATCGAAAGGATGCAACGGAGTTTTGAGATTTTGCCCGGCGTTTTGCCGGTTGGCGAAAGCGCGGAAACTACCGCTGAGCAGGAATTGCTGGGGGGTTTGGACGTGCGCAAAGCCACAGCCGTTGTCAGCGGCGCATTCGTCAATGACGAGGGGTTGATTTGACGACCAGCGCAATCTCGGAAAGCTGCGCCCGTATTGCGGCATTCGACGATACGGATTTTGAGTTGATCCGCTTTGCGCCAGAGCTGGGACTGTCCTTGCTTGCGCCCAAAACAAGCATCAAACCAATGGGCTTTGGAGCAATCAAGACAACACCCAATCAGATCAACACACGCGTTTCGGCATCTGGGTATTCGTTTGGCGGGGCGTTGAATGCGCCCACTCTGACGCACGGCACCTTGGCGGCGACAAGCGGATTGCAGGGCGAAGCCTATCTTGATCGTCTCGAGCTGACGCAGTTCCCGTCAGATGCCGGCGGGCCGGTGCTTGGGGCATATGGCGAGATTGTTGGCATTCAAAATGCCCGTAACGTGGACGGCGACCGGCAATTCCCGAATGACGTGAATTTCATGACCGACGGCGCGACACTCGCCAGCTTCCTCACCGAAACGGGTGTGAGTTTCACGCCAAGCGCTGGAACAGAGCCAAAAACCGCAATCGAGATTGAGCGCATGGCCACGGACATGACCGTGTGGATCAGTTGCTGGGAGTAAAGGTCAGACGCGCCAGAACTTCGCGGTGAAAATCACAAACACCGCGAGGATCTCAAGCCGACCGATCAGCATTCCTGCGATCAACACCCATTTCGCGACTGTATTGATCTCGGCGAAATTTCCGGTGGGTCCGATAATGTCGCCAAGCCCGGGTCCGATATTGGCGAGCGCGGCTGCCGCACCGGACATTGACGTTATGAAATCTAAGCCCGTCAGACTAAGCGCGACCGCGAGCAGGCCGAGGGTGACGACAAAATAGGCAAAGAACGACATGACCGAACTCAGCACATCATCGCTGACGGCGCGCCCGTTGTAGCGCGGTGTAAAGATCCCATGCGGAGAGTGGATGCGCTTAATCTGTGAAGCAATCGATGCAAACAACAGCTGGTAGCGGAAGATCTTGATCGAACACGCGGTCGAGCCAGCGCAACCCCCGATCAAGCCGATGAAGAAGAACAACGTGACGGGAAATGACCCCCAGGCCATATAATCGGCACTGGCGTATCCGGTGCCGGTCAAGATCGACACGACGTTGAACAAAACCTTGCGAAAGGGTTCTTCAATCGCGTCCGTTTGCGACCAGCGCCAGAGGGCAACCAGAACAACAAGCGCGATCGCCGTAAGGAAAAACACTCGGATTTGGCTGTCGACCAATAGCGGGCGGGCGCTTCCGGCGAGAAGTTGGACAAAGCGAACAAACGGCAGTGCCGCCAGCATCATGAAGACAACCGCAACATATTCGACCGCAGGACCAAAGGCCCCGAGCGAGGCATCGTAGTTGGCAAAGCCGCCGGTCGCGATTGTGGTCATAGCGTGGGTGATGGCATCAAACCCATTCATGCCAGCAATGAGATAAGCAACGCCGCAAAGTCCCGTCAACGCGAGGTAGATCACCGAAATCCGACTGGAAATCTCGGTGGCGCGGGGCAGGATCTTGCCCATGGTGTCAAAGCCTTCCGAGCGGAAGATTTGCATACCGCCAACGCGCAACTCGGGCAGAAACACCATCGCCACAACGATGATACCGATCCCGCCCAGCCACTGTAGCAAGGCGCGCCACATCAGCAGACCGCGGGGTTGCTCCTCAAGCCCGCTGAGGACAGTTGAACCCGTGGTGGTCAGGCCGGACATGGCCTCAAAGAACGCATCGGTGAATGTGCTTCCAGTCGCCCCTAGCACAAACGGCAAGGCACCGAAAATCGGCAAAGCAAGCCATACACCGGTGGTCAGCAAAAAGGTTTGCTGGATGGTCAGGCCCTCTTTCACGCCGTTGGAACTGGCCAGAGCAATCAGGCCGCCACAAAGCATGGTGATGATGCAAGCCTGAAGAAATGCCCGCCAATGGCCCTGCCCGTCGTAGAGGTCGATGGCAAACGGGATCAGCATCGTCGCGCCCAAAGCGGCGACGAGAAGCCCGATTACATATCCAACTGGTCTGAAATCCATCATGCGCGGCAGGGTTGGCCCGTGCCTATCCGACTGTCAAGGATTAGCCGACGTGAAACAGCGTCGAAAAGGTTTTTGGATCAAGACTGTCGACGGCAAAGGTCGGTCCTTCGGTTAGGATCGAAACCGCATCATGGCTATGAAGGCTTTCCTGATGGCTGGCCACAACGCGGAAATCGCCTATACGGTGATCGGCCTTCATCTGCTCACAGAAAAGCCGCGCGGCATCTTCGACAAAGATCGGGTTCGCGGCGTTTAATTCGGCAAACGCCTGTTCGTCTTCCCGTTTGACCATAACCTGGGTTTCCGTCGGCACCGCCGTTCGGCACATGTCGATCAT
Organism: Paracoccaceae bacterium; assembly: GCA_042092935.1. Classification (GTDB taxonomy): domain Bacteria; phylum Pseudomonadota; class Alphaproteobacteria; order Rhodobacterales; family Rhodobacteraceae; genus JASMHC01. The sequence goes on from JBELFK010000152.1 coordinate 4,179, forward strand.
GTCCTCAAACCACAAACGCTCGCCCGGGATCAAAAGCGCCGACAGGCGCGCAACCGACCGCTGCGAATGCGGTGTCGCCAATTGCCCTCGCAATTGACGCGCGTGCTCAGCCAGTTCAAGCGAGCATGGGCATGTTGAGGAATACACATAGTCCAAATGCATGATCTTGCGCCGGACACCGGCTTGTTCAATCAGTTCCAGAGCGATGTCGTAATACTGAAATCCGCTGATCCCAGAGCGCAGGGATTCGACCTTCATCGGATAGGAAAAGCGCATCTGAATACGTGCGTCGAAACTTTCCAGATCGTCCTTGTAGGAATCCAGAGCCGAGGAAACCACGTCAAAACTAAAGGTCTTTTCCGAATGGGCATAAAAGCTGCGCATGATGCGCGACATGTTGATGCCCTTCTTTTCCGCCTCAAGGCTGACGGTCCCGGTCACACTGGTCTCAAGCGTCAGATCGCCGCTGTCGCGCGTGTGAAATCGGATCGGCAGGCGGAAATTCGAAATGCCAACGTGCTGGATTTGCTGTTTTGAGCCCTTAATCAGCGAGGCCGGACCATTCTGAAGGTCCGGCAATGTCGCCTTGTAGTCGGGATCGACCACGAACCCCTCATCGTAGTTGCGCGACAACTCGGGGTAATTCGCAAGCTCTTGCCCCGGCAGCAGACGAGAAATCGCCGGATTGAGCGCCGCGATTTCGGTCGGCGTTGCCGATTTTGCCCAAGCCTTTAACACCTCGAGCGCTTCTTCGGCGTCCTCGATTTGGGGCAATACGTCCAACTTTGGTGTGTGGATATTCATATCCGTCACCCTTTGCATCCGGTTTCCATCACCACATAGGGTGAAATCTGCATTTGTCCACAGTTATACCCGATGTGCCCCAACCACGGGGACAGAGAACGTCCTTTATAGGGGAAAAGGCGTCAAATTCCAACGACCTCGGATTAACCGAGCGCTTGCATCAGATCCGCGATCAAATCTTCAGGATCTTCAAGCCCGACCGACAGGCGCACCAAGCCCGGTGATATCCCAAGAATATCCTTCTGCTCTTGCGGCAACCGCTGATGGGTTGTCGTCGCAGGATGCGTCACGATTGATTTGGAATCCGCGAAGTTGTTGGAGATCGTAAAGATGTCCAAGGCGTTCAAGAATTTGAAGCACGCGTCTTTGCCGCCGTCGATTTCAAGCGCCAGAACCGTTCCCCCGCTGGGGGATTGCGTCATCGCCACCTTGTGCTGCGGATGGCTGGGCAATTGAGGGTAGCTGACCCGCGAGACCTTGGGATGCGCGTCCAGCACCTCGGCGATCTTCATCGCCGCGCCGGCTTGGGCGCGCACCCGAAGATCAAGCGTGTCGAGCGCTTTCAGATGTGTCCAAGCCGTGAACGGGTTCATCGCGCCGCCGCTGTGCTTTAAGTAGGTTTCGATCGGACCGCGGATCAGTTCAGCGCTGCCGCAAATCGCGCCTCCCAACATACGCCCCTGCCCGTCCACATGTTTCGTCGTCGAGATCACGCAAAGATCAACGCCGCAGGCTTTGGAGTAGGTGAAAACCGGTGTCGCCATTGCATCGTCAGCCACCACCAACGCACCGTTTCTATGCGCGACGTCGACAACGTGCTTGAGGTCGATAACCTCAAGCGTCGGGTTCGAGATGGATTCCAAAAACACCAATCGGGTATCGGGCCGTATCGCGGCCTCCCACGCTGCGTTGTCGGTGCCATCGACCAAAGTCACCTCAACGCCAAAGCGTGCCAAAACATCTTCGAGCATATAGAGGCAGGAGCCGAACAAAGCGCGCGCTGAAACAACGTGGTCTCCGGCTTTCAACAACGAGGTCAAGGCACCGTTGACCGCCGCCATGCCGCTTGCGCAAGCAAATGCGTCTTCGTAGCCCGTAACATTTGCGATGCGTTCTTCGAACATGCGCACGGTTGGATTGCCGTATCGGGCATAGATAAACTCATCCTGACCGCATTCAACAAACCGCGCTTCAGCTTGTTCAGCCGTGTCGTAAACAAATCCTTGCGTCAGGAAGATCGCTTCGCTGACCTCGTTATACTGACTCCGGCGCGTGCCACCGTGCACCAATTTCGTGCGCTTTTTCCAATCTGTGCTCATCACAACCTCCGGCCCATTGGCCAATAAAAAAAACCCCGTTTCGGCCAAGCGAAAGGGGGTCCCTCGTCTGACCTCTTTAGCAGCATGTTTAACGTGGCCCGCAATCCGGTAAACAAATCGCCACGGTGTGCATTCTATAAAGCTGAGGGATTAGGCCGTCAACAAGGTTACCTAAAGTAATCAGCGCTTGGACCTATGGCAAAGTGCCACAATTTGCGGGGCCTAGTCTTCGGGTTGTTCCACACCGTATTGCGAGAACAATTTGCCCTGCGTCATGAAAAACAGGAACACAGCAGCGGTGAGACCAAAGGTCTTAAAGGTCACCCAAGTGTCGGTGCTAAAACCGCGCCAGATGACCTC